>DATFYI010000092.1:0-7308 GCA_035315125.1 Anaerolineaceae bacterium
CGTAAAAGATTCGAGTAATCTACTGCCCGGTCACGGCGGTATATTTGACCGGATCGATTCGATTATGTGGGCAGGTATTATCAGTTATTTTCTGATTAATTTGTTATGGTTGAAGTAAACCAGGCGGTTTAATCTTTGTTACCTGATAAAAAGTGGTATTTTCCTTGAATAAGGTTGCATCCGAGTAAAAAAGCCGGTATCGAATTAACAATAATGAGGAGAGTCCAATGGAACGTGACCTACCAACACGGAACCTGGCGCTGGAACTTGTCCGGGTAACTGAAGCCGCTGCACTTTCTGCTGGCCGGTTTATGGGGCGCGGCGACAAAATCCGCGCCGATGCTGCAGCCGTCGACGGCATGCGGCTGGTGCTTAACACTGTCCAAATGGATGGAATCATCGTGATTGGCGAGGGCGAAAAGGACGAAGCCCCGATGTTATTTAATGGGGAGCGCCTGGGTACCGGCGACCTGCCCATGGTCGATATTGCGGTGGATCCAATCGATGGCACCCGGCCACTGGCCTTAGGGTTGCCGAATTCGATTACCACGGTAGCTCTGGCGCCGCGCGGCACGATGTTTAACCCGGGTCCATTTGTTTATATGGAAAAAATAGCAGTTGGGCCTGACGCCAAGGATGTTATCGATATCGAAGCGCCGGTGGAAGACAACTTAAAAAACGTTGCCAGGGCTAAAGGGGTTGAGGTCGATGACCTGGTGGTCGTCATACTGGATCGGCCTCGCCATAATAAGCTGATTGCGGAAGTGCGCCGCTGCGGAGCACGCATCCGGTTGATTCCAGATGGAGATGTGGCCGGGGCACTGATGACTGCCTGGCCCAATTCCGAGATCGATCTCTTGATGGGGGTAGGGGGCAGTCCGGAAGCAGTGCTGGCAGCCTGTGCGCTGCGCTGTATGGGTGGGATGATCCAGGGTAAATTATTTGCCCGCAACCAGGATGAGCTGGATCGTGGCGAAAAAATGGGCTATGACTTTAAAAAAGTACTTCTATTGGATGACCTGGTCGCCTCAGAAGACGTATTTTTTGCAGCCACCGGCCTGACAAACGGTGATCTGTTGCGAGGTGTCAGCTATTTTCACGCTGGGGCGCGAACAGACAGTCTGGTGATGCGTGGCTTAACAGGAACAGTACGCGAGATTATTTCGACCCATAGGCTGGACAAGCTCAACCGCATCAGCGCCAACCGCTATTAAGATAAAAAACTCCCGCAAGTTTTAGAAACCTGCGGGAATATTTTTTTGAGGGAGATAAAGGCCACTACTTTATTTCGTAGGTGATGCTGGCATCGATGGATATTTCGAGCTGGCCGGCCGAAACCGGAACATTAGCGCCGGCGCTCATTGCTGCCGGGGCTGCAAACATTGGTTGGGGCTGATTGCCCGAGGAAAGGCTGATCGTGTCGATCGGTCCCAGGGTAACCCCTGCCGCTTTGGTCAATTCATCAGCTTGCGTACGGGCATCCTGGATGGCCATCTCACGTGCCTGGGCAAGGGCCTGAGATTTATTCGAGGCATCGAACTGAATACCATTGATGCTATTGGCTCCGGCTTTGGTAACCGCATCCAGCAATTGGCCAAGCTTGGAAAGATCACGCACGGTGACATAGACTGTGTTGTCCACCACATAGACGGTCTTCTCCACGTTGCCATTCGGGCCGTTCTGCTGCTGTGGGTAGACGTTGAATGCGCTGGTCTGAATATCTTTCGCATCGACGCCCAGGTTTTTGAGGGCAGTCGAAACTCCCTGCGCCTGATCATTGTTTTGGGCCAAGGCAGCGGTGACAGTGTCAGCCTCGCTATGAACGCCAATGTTTACATAGGCAACATCCGGAGTAATAAATACCTTACCCGTACCAGTAACGCTGATCTGACGAGTAGGGGCTGCACCGTCAGCCGGTACAGGTGTTACCGGGGCAGATGCGACGGATGCTACGGCAGGTGCCTGTGGCGCCGAGGCGGCTGCCAGAGGTGAAGCGCCAGCGCATGCGCCTAATATCGTCGTCAGCACCAGGCTGATTGCAATCCACAGAAAATTGTTTTTCATTGCGTCTTCTCCTGACTTTATGTGAAGGATTATTCTATATTTGAGACGCAATGAGACTTGAAAAGTTCCCTAAAAACCTTTGAAATATCAATAAAAAGCAGGAATTCCCCTGATTTTGTAAAATTCTTAATTTCGACTTTCCAAAAGTGCTTGTATCGAGGGAAATATAATGTTATTATTACAAATGATCCTTCTGCCGGTAGCCCCCCTCTACCGGTGGGGGGATCACACTTTTAAGCAGCTATGGAAGATATTGGACGTTTACCACCCCCATAGTTTGTTCGATGGTAAGATCGATTTCGGCGGTATTGCTTTCTTGCGGGGGCGGAGAAGTGATGAGGTTGCCAGTACGTTGATAATCTGACGGAAAATTGACGGCCGTAATGGCGCCGCTATATTGAAGCCTGAGCGGCGTGCCGCGCGGCACAAAAATATCCGTTTCTCCGATGACGCCACTGATTTTGCCCTGCAGCGCCGCGCCGGCCGCCAGGGTCAGACTGCTTTTTCCAATGACCAGCCCAGAATCCAGGGATTTTAAATTGATCCCGGTCAGGTTAATCTGCTGGTTGCCTATCACCAGATGATCGCTCAGAGCTACAGGCACCTGAGGATTGAGCATAATATTCCAACCGGTCTGGACGGATGGGGTGTAAACGGGATAGCTGTAATTGCCTTCATCCCAAATGTGATAAATGCCTTTACCATCCTGAACCGAATAACTGGATTTTATATTCGCCGAATTGGACAGGCTCAGGTTGCCTTGCAACAAGTTGGCGGTATCGGCATTCGAGGCAGAAATAGACAGGTTGCCAAAAATTTCCGAAATGTCTACATCCGCTTGATTGGCCTGCTGGAGCGGCTGGGATATTGTTTGAGCGCGCAAATTCTGCGGGCTGAAAACAGTTTGAGAGGCTAACGCCACGCCCGCCACCAGAGCTAATCCCAAAACTGTACCGGCCACAACCGACCAAACCCCACGCCGGCCCACGATCAAATCAAAACCCCAGGCCAATAACAGCACCGGCCAGAAGCGGATGATGATATCCAGGGTAGACCAACCCAGATAGCCCAGGTTGGATAGCAGGAAGATGACGCCCATGCCCGCTGAAAAGATGGGGCCAACAATGCCTTCGCCACGGTAAAGGCTGTCCAGGCCTCCAATAATCAACAACACCGGCCACAACCACAAAATGAGATTCCAGGATGTGCTCTGCACAATTCCGAAATTATTGAGTAAGAAAAACACCCCAATTGCAATCAAAAGCAGTGGGAAAAAGATACCAAGCCGGCGTGTTTGTTGATTCATTGCTTATCTCCCTTTCAAAGCCCGGTAAATCAAAACAACCCCACCCAAAATCAACAGCGTAGGCCAAAACAGATCGGCATTCAGCCAGCGCAGCCAGGGCAAATTCAGATTTTGCAAAAATATCACGATACCCAGAATTACCAGGGCAATACCGGCAAATTTAACCGCATTTGAGGTGGGTGCCCGGACAGCCTCTCCAAACTCCTGACCCATTTGGCGAAAATGGCCGGCAAGATCGTTGGGGTTGTAACCAACCTGGTTGGCCTGTGGCAGCAAAAACCATAAAAGCAAGTATAAAATCACACCGGTGCCGGTTACGGCGGTCAACAGGATAAAAAAGAGACGCACGAATATTGGATTGATATGCAGATATTCGCCCAGCCCCCCGCAAACACCCCCCAGTACATAATTTGTACGGCTGCGATAAAGTTGTCTGTTCATAGAAAATAAACCATCCAATCTGAAAAAATAATAAAAGTCTGGCAATGCTTCAGGATTTTCTGACAGAGCGAAAGACCAGGTACAATCCCACTAAAATCAAGATAGCCGGCCAGATGATCTGCGTCAGATTATACGCAGTAAAGGCGAAGATAAGTCCCATGATGATTAAAATACAGGCCGGGATCCAGGACCAGCCCCAGCGTCTGCCCTGGCCAGACATAATGATACCCAGCAAGGCAAAAGTTAAGCCCAGGCCGGTAAATAGCACGGCCGGGACGATAAAACCATTGCCGCCGGTCAGATAAGGCGGAAGCACGCTAATGACGGCCAGGGTTAGTAAGGTGCCGGCCGGGATAATGGCCCACCAGTTGCGATTATCCAGGAAAAAAATTACCCAAAAGCTGAGCGATACGCCGCCCAAAACAATGGCGCCACCGATCATTTCGCCCAGCGCCGGCAGCAGCGCACTCACAAAAATGAGAATCCCGATCGAACAAAGCGTAATGCCCGGAATGGCCGCCCACCAACTCGTGCGGTTGGTAAACAATACCGCCAAAAATGCCAGACCGCCCAGTATAAAAACTGCCCCGAACAGCATAGCCTCAAAATTAGCGCCGGCCTGAAAGACACCCAGGTTTTGTAGCAGAAGCAGCAGCCCCAGCCCCACCAACAACACGCCGGCATAGACCCTCCAAACAGTGGACTTCATGTTTCGAATTCTCCTCAAAATGTTTGTAAATTTAACTCTCGGCTAATGGATATCGACCGAGCCAACCCCGGTTCGAATATTCATTTCTACCCGGTTGGCAGCCGTATCATAGCCGGGGGTCTGGTAATCGTTATTCTGGAGAGGAAAGCGACCGGCATCGATGTTGATACCGGACAGGCCGCCCCGGTAATGAATGCGGGCAGCTACCCCGTCCGGAACACGGATCATTACGGAGGCCGCGCCGGCCTTCAGACGCAGGTGAGTGTAACCGGCATTGGCCGGCAAAGTGATCTGGTTAGAACTGGCGCCAGTGTCCAACTCCAGCTCAGTGACCATTAACTCGCTCAGATTGAGCTCCGTTTCGCTGGCGCCGGTTTTTAGATCCAGTTTGAGCGGGATATTTTTTGCCAACGCCATGGTCCAATGGTAACCTTGCGGCCCCACCATGGGCGGCCAGCCATAGAAGCCGTTGTAGCGATTTTCCAATCGCACCCTCATTGAATTGCCGTGCAGCGAGCTAAGCGAGTGCTGTTCATAAACGCCCCCGGTGAAGGTACCAGACAGCAAATCGCCGGATTGCGGCAGAGCGCTGATTTCCAACCGGCCCGCCCCGTGCCGGATATGAATATCCGCCTGGCTGGCTCCGCTCAATGGGATCGATAAGGCTTCATCCTTGAACTCCCGGCGGGCCACAAGCGGCCCAACCAGAAACCAGACACCCAGCAAGATGAGCGCAACCGGCCAGATGAACGCCCAGGCGCTAACAGTCAGCAGTCCAAATTGGTTAAGCAGTAACAGGACGCCTGCCAAAACAATGACGATCCCCCAGAAAAGACTCCCTCTGCGCATAAATTCCTCCCAGAACATTAAAACAAACTAAATGAACACGATTTTATTATAGTGCATATATTTTATATATACGACCGATCTGCGAAAAGGTTGCTTTTTAGACTGATTAAACTTGACAAATAGTATATTTTTGTTTTATAATCGGCACAGGTAATTAGATAATGTTGAGTTTAATTCTTAGAAAAGAACTGTTAGTTTGCATGTGTCCCAGGCGGGTGCTGTAACCACCGCCCGGGCTTTGTGATTTAAGTCAAAACTGATCAACAGCCATCTGGCCAGGCGACGGACAGCAGCCCCGCAAGTTTATGGAGTATTGGGGCAGCGGCCCGTTTATTTATTTTTCAGATGGCTGTTTTGTTTTTAAAAATCTATCTAGAGCTTTATTAAAAAAGGAACCTGTTCAATGAAAATCGCAGATAGCGTTGTTGATCTGGTGGGAAACACCCCACTTGTAATGTTGAAAAGAGTAACCGAGGGATCTTTCGCAACGATCGTAGCCAAACTGGAATATTTCAACCCCGGTCACAGCGTAAAAGACCGTATTGGCATGGCAATGATCGATGCGGCCGAGCAGGCCGGCTTGATCAAACCCGATACGATCATCGTCGAGCCAACCAGCGGGAATACCGGCATCGCACTGGCGATGGTGTGCGCGGCGCGCGGCTATAAGTGCGTGCTGACCATGCCGGAGACGATGAGCAAAGAACGGCGCATGCTACTGCGAGCTTACGGGGCCGAATTGGTGCTGACCCCGGGCAGCCAGGGTATGCCCGGCGCCATCAGCAAAGCAGAGCAAATGGTCGCCAGCGACAGTCGCTATTTTATGCCGCAGCAATTTAACAACCCGGCCAATCCCGAAATCCACCGGCGCACCACCGCCGAAGAAATCTGGCGGGATACCGACGGCCAGGTAGACATCGTGGTAGCGGGCATCGGCACGGGTGGAACGATCACCGGCGTGGGCGAAGTGCTCAAATCCCGCAAGCCATCCGTCAAGATGATTGCGGTCGAGCCGGATGCTTCGCCAGTGCTGTCCGGCGGTCAAAAAGGTCCGCACCCCATCCAGGGCATCGGAGCCGGCTTTGTACCGCAAGTATTAAATACTAAAATTTACGAAGAAATCATTCGCGTGCGCGGCGAGGACGCCTTTGCCACTGCCCGCAAATTAGCCACCCATGAAGGACTCCTGGTAGGAATCTCAGCTGGGGCGGCCGTCTGGGCGGCTTTGCAAGTAGCCCAACGGGCCGAAAACACCGGGAAATTGATTGTGGTGATCATACCCGACTATGGTGAGCGCTATCTGAGCACGGCGCTGTTTGCCGATCTATTGGAAGAGACCTCCAACGCGCATGCTCTGGCGTCAGCCTGAGGCCTGATCGATAAAAAAAAGGCGCCGGGTGAAGATCAAGCTCGTGATCTTCCTCCGCACCTTACCAGGATCCGATCATCAAAAGAGTGGCATGGTATGTTCCATACGATAAGAGAAGATATACACGCAGTTTTTGAAAGAGATCCGGCAGCCCGTACTGTTTTGGAAGTGGTCGTGTGCTACCCAGGGCTACACGCCATTTGGGGACACCGCCTTTCGCACTGGTTGTGGACACACAATTTGAAATTAGCCGGCCGGATGGTTTCTCAACTGACACGCAGCCTGACTGGCATTGAAATCCATCCCGGCGCTACGATCGGGCCGGGCTTCTTCATCGACCACGGTATGGGTGTGGTGATCGGTGAAACGGCCGAAATCGGGCGAGATGTGACCCTGTATCACGGTGTGACGTTGGGCGGCGTCAGCCTGCACAAAGGCAAGCGTCACCCGACCATCGGCGATCATGTGGTGGTGGGGGCCGGCGCCAAGGTGCTGGGTGCAATCACGGTAGGCCAGGAAAGCCGCATCGGCGCAAATGCAGTGGTTGTCCATGATGTGCCGCCCGAGTCG
>DATFYI010000093.1:0-3377 GCA_035315125.1 Anaerolineaceae bacterium
CTATTGATCTTGCGATCCATCCATTGCTTCCTGGCTGAATTTCCCAGACACCACCAACATTCTCTCCCAGACCCGCTTCAAGATCGGCAATACAAAGTTGAACATAATTCGATTCTGGCATGGAATGGGCATCTAAACGGACAATATATTGCCCGTTTGCGGCTGCTAAACCCCGATTTAATGCGGCAGGTATAATCTTTTTCGGATTATCTACCACTCTAACTATCAGATCGGGATTTTCCTCCTGAAATGCAGCAATCTCAACTCGAGTCCGGTCTGTTGATAATCCATCCGCAATAATAACCTCTAAATTTTTCCGCGGAAAGGTTTGCTGGTAAATTGCTTCCAGGAGCAAACGGATTGTCGCCTCTTCATTGTAACACGGAATAATAATTGAAACGATGAGCATCTATGCTTTGGTTTTTCGTATATCTAGGGTTTGATCGGTTGACCGGGCTAGCGGTAATTTTACAACAAAAGTACTACCTTTAGCCGGGCTGCTCTCCACCCGGATTTCACCGCCGTGAGAAAGTACGATTTGCCGGGCAATCGGCAATCCAAGACCTATCCCCCGACCTGAACCCCCTCGACGAGATTTATCTGCCTGAAAAAACCTTTCAAAAATCCTCTGTTGATATTCCAGTGGGATCCCTGCTCCGGTATCTGAAACCTTAACAATTAAATTGCCATCTGATGCTGAGCTGTTGACGGTTATCATTCCACCAGGCGGAGTATATTTAATAGCGTTGTCGACCAGATTCGTGAATACCTGCGATAACCGGTCGCCATCTCCAATGATCAACGGCATCGGCGACAGGTTCGCTTGCAAATTCAATTGGGTTTGTTGCGCCTGTGGCTTAAATTTTTCAATGACTCTTTGCAACAACGTCTCCATATTAACTGGCTCGTGGTGCAAATCGGCAGTTCCACCTTCAAGTCGTGCCAGGGTTAGCAAATCCATAACCAGGCGGTTCATCCGATCGGACTCGTTATAAATCACGCCAGCTGCCTGTTGCAGAGCCTGCGGCGTTTGAGCTGTGCCATCCAAAATAGCTTGAGCGAAACCTTGAATTGAAGTAAGTGGGGTCTTAAGCTCGTGTGAAACATTAGCAATTAAATCCTGCTGGCTCTTCTGGCTGGATTGAACTCTGTTTATCATTTCGTTGAACGCCAGGGCAAGCTGCTTGACTTCATCAGGACCAGCCGGGGGTATCAGTCGATAATCACCCATGGTCACTGAACGAGCCGCCTTGGCAATTCCTTCCAACGGCCGGGTAATCCAGCGAGACATTGCCAGGCTTACCAGAAATGCCACCAGCAGCACAACCGCTCCAGCCCGAATAAAAGGTGTAAATACATCATCTCGGAAAATTTGGAAGATTGGCAGAACCGGCCGGGGAATTGTAATCATCAGATAATGTTGCGCATCCAGTATAGATATGGTATAGATCCAAACTGTGCCATTCGAAGAGGTTGCCAATGGCAACGCCACGCTATCCGATAAAGTCGCTTGGATCGGTGTATGGATAACAGGTAATGGCATCCCTGAAGTTGCATCCGAATCAGCAACAACCGTACCATCCTGGTTTAAAACAACCAATCGCAGATTGCGACTTGTGCCTTCTTTCTGAATTGTAGTATCAAGCAATGCAGGGTGATTAATTAGGGCGGCGATACCTGGACCTAAATTCGTTTCGGCCTGCCGCATTCGTTGAATTTGTTGGCGGTAAAGCAAGGGTGAAGTCTGAAAAGATAGGATAAGACCTACCCCAACAATAACCAGAGCGATGGCGATTAGTAGTGCATAACTCAACCAAAGCCGGTCGCGTAAAGAAGATAACATTACACCACCAACTTATAACCAATACCAGTTACTGTTTCAATGCGTGCACAACTGGTGGCCAACTTACGCCGTAATTGAGCGATGTGAACATCTACAGTGCGTGTTTGCCCAAAAAAATCATAGCCCCAGGCCAGACTTAATAGTTGTTCTCGGCTAAGCACCAGACCTTTATGTTGAGCAAGTGCTAAAAGAACTTCAAATTCCTGCGTGCGCAGGTCTATTAATTGGCCTTTACAGGTTACCTCGCGACGGCCGGTATCAATGACTAAATCCCCGAAACAGATCGGTTCAGCTGTCGATCCTGCCGCAGGTTCAACACGCCGTAATATTGCTTTGATCCTGGCTACTAATTCGCGAGGGTTAAAAGGCTTGGTCAGGTAATCATCCGCGCCCAGTTCCAGACCAAGGATTTTGTCAATATCATCATCACGGGCGGTTAGCATTAATATCGGCACCCGGTTGTTTTCAGCCCGCAGCCGCCGGCAAACTTCTAGCCCGTCCATTTCAGGCAGCATGACATCTAACACAACCAGGGCCGGTTGAAAAGTTTGCACGGCTTGTAAAGCTGAAAGGCCATCGCCCACTGCATGGATTCGATAGCCATCCCTTTCAAGGTAAAGACGAGCCAACTGAACAATACTGGCCTCATCATCGACCAGAAGGATCAGCTCAGCAGCCATATTTATCCTTCATCGCTTTTTTGCAATGCGATCACCTCAATCTCTAACGCTGCGCCTTTTGGTAAGGCAGCCACCTGAACAGTAGTGCGTGCTGGCGGATCGACTTTGAAGAATTCGCCGTAGACTACATTCATTTTGGAAAAGTCGTTCATATCACGCAGAAATACGCTTGTTTTGACGACTCTATCCATACTCGTTCCAGCCGCTTCCAAAACATTCTTAAGATTAGTCAGAACCTGGCGGGTTTCAGCTTCAATGCCACCTTCAACCAGATTATTGGTCACCGGATCAATACCAGCTTGACCGGATGCAAATACGAAATGACCCGCCTCAATCCCCACAGAATAAGGACCCAATGCTTTTGGCGCCTTGTCAGACCGAACAACTTTTTTATCATTAATAGGTTTGCTCATGACTATCCTCATTTGTAGTTAATTTTGTCATACTAATTCTAAGCTAATTCTACAAATCAGTGAAGCTAATATTCCAGGGATTCCGTTTTATCAGATATTCGTTTGCGAAAAACCCAATAAGACATAGCCTGATAAGCCAGCACTATCGGCACCATGATTAACGCTACAATACTCATGATTTGCAATGTATGCGGGCTGGATGAACTGTTATAGATTGTCAGGCTCCAGTTCGGGTTTAGACTTGAGATCATAACCCGTGGGTAAAGGATCATAAAGACTGTGCTGACCGACAGCAAGATCGTTGTTGAAGTCAAAATAAAAGCCCAACCGGTACGCTTCTCTCGGATGAACCAACCGGTGACCAGCAAAGCCAAAACCCCGCCAATCGGGATTGGCCCCGGGTTCACGCCAAGTTTGCTGAGAATATCCGTAGCAAAATAA
>DATFYI010000094.1:0-5837 GCA_035315125.1 Anaerolineaceae bacterium
GATCTTTAACCAATTTGAGGAGTTTGGCAACTATCTGTGGCATTATTCAGTGACAGGTCATGCCATGGAAGAAGTTCTGAAACATGTCATGGGATCAAAGGATAACTATCGCGCAGTGACATTGACGACCGGCTCGGCTGGTACGATTGGTTGTGGAGATTATTTGAAGCAAAAATTCCCAACCAGCAAAATTACTGCCAGTGAAGCTTTACAGTGCCCCACTTTGTTGGAAAATGGTTTTGGCTCGCACCGCATCGAAGGTATTGGTGATAAACATGTGCCGTGGATCCACAATGTCAAGAATACCGACGTTATCGTAGCAATTGATGATAATGCTGTAGTCAATATCATGCGCCTGTTTAACGAACCAGCCGGTCGTGCCTATTTGGTTAAAAAAGGCGTTCCCGAAAATGTGGTAACCCGTCTGGACTTACTCGGCTTCTCGGGTATTGCAAACGTACTTTCGGCGATCAAGACGGCCAAGTATTATGAGATGGGCAAGAACGATATTGTATTGACGGTTTTAACAGATTCAATGGAGCTGTATGGAAGCAGAATCAAGGAAATGCGGGCAGAATCCGGAGATTACAGTGAAACCGATGCGGCCGAGCATTATGCAGGTTATTTGCATGGCGTTAGCACCGATCATATGCTGGAGATAAGCTATACTGATCGGCGCCGGGTTCACAATTTGAAGTATTACACATGGGTTGAGCAGCAGGGCAAGACCTATGAAGAAATTCTGGCGCAATGGTATGATCCGAATTATTGGACGGATCTGCAGAGCCAGGTATCCGACATCGATCGCCTGATCACTGAGTTCAATGAAAAAGTCGGTTTGGTAAAAGATCTGAATTAACTATTCACGAAGCCAGGCTTCCGAAGGTTTTTTCTGCCTCGGAAGCCTGGTTCTTACCGGTGTGTGTCCTGTTGATAAGGGGTAAGGAAACCTGATTGGAATCCATCGTTTCTTGAAGGGTTCTTGCCCAATCGAAGTCGGGATAAACCATGGTTGCTTTTCCACCTGCTAATGCTTTAATATTAATCGCAGTTATGCCAAACCGGCGAGATTTTGAAATAGCTCGCCTGCTAGGCTGGTATCGCATCCCCTTACGGTTTGCCCCAAAAGTGGTTGATGTTGATTATTTGGCTTTTTACCAGACTGCTGCATTTGGTGAGGAAGCACGTTGGCAAATCGGCACCTTTGCACAGGTGCGCGGTCACGAGCTGACTACTCGTAAAGAACTATTTAGAGATGAGCCTGAGCACCCGCGTTCAAATGAAGAATATTACAAAATACAAATTGGCCCGTTGCAAATATTAGAAACACCCATTGTTACGACAAGTTGGCGCCGGCTCACTTTTTTATATACTACCGGTGACCTGTTTAGTAATGCCCGGACGATCAATGATCTGGTAGTTCGATCGGAGGAACGCGATCTTCTCTGGAAAAGTTTGAGAGATCGAGCCATGCATGGTCAGGAATCACAATACGTGGCGAATAATTTGCCCGAATTTGTAATCGAACCTGCTTTGCTGGCTATGCTGGGAGATTTAGGGCAGATCGCTGAGGACCAAGAACAATATCAGGATGATTGAGAAGTATCACTGCGGTTAGCAAATACCAGTATAATGCTGATAGAATTGGTTGAAGCCAAGTGAAACTCTCTTACTGGCTTGATTTCAGGTTATAAACACGTTGAGGTAATATGGCACTATTAATTCGTTCAGGAACCCTGGTTACTGCCTCAGACACATTTAAAGCAGATATCCTTGTTGAAGGCGAACAAATTGTTCAAATTGGAGCTGATCTGGATGTTCCAGAGAGTGCCGAGATTATTGATGCCAGCGGTAAACTTGTTTTACCAGGTGGAGTGGACGCGCATACCCATTTTGATTTACCTTCTGGAACGACTGTCTCTTCAGACGATCATTACACTGGTCATAAGGCGGCTGCGTTTGGTGGTACAACAACCGCTATTGATTTTATCAATCAAGACCTGAAGCCGTTAAAAGCCAACGTGGATGCCTGGCATGCCAAAGCAGATCATAAGGTAGCGGTTGACTTTAGTTTCCACATGAACATCAGCAACCTGGATGATCAGGTAGAAAAAGAGATCCCGACTTTGGTAAACGAAGGGATAACCTCGCTTAAAACCTTTATGGCTTATAAGAATCTCCGCCTGTCGGATGGGCAAATATTCCGCATATTGCGCATAGCCGGAGAAAATGGCTTCCTTACGATGCTCCATGCTGAAGACGGCGATGTAATTGATATACTTGTTCCGGAAGCTTTGGCAGCCGGACATAAAAGCCCAGAATGGCATGCATTGACACGTCCTGCCTGGGGAGCCGTGGATGCGACTATGCGCGGAGCAGCATTAGCAGCCCAAGCAAAGGCGCCTATTTATATTGTCCATATGAATGCCGGAGGCGAAGCTGACCAGCTCCAATATGCCAGGGAAAAAGGCGTACCCATTATGGGTGAAACCTGCCCACAATATCTATTTTTTACAATCGATAATTTACGACGCCCTGATGGAGCAAAATGGGTTTGCTCGCCACCAGTGCGAAGTAAAGAGGATAACGCCAGGCTCTGGAAAGCTCTCAGTGAAGGCACAATTCAAACTGTAGCTACTGATCACTGTGCATTCTTCGAGAATGGTAGAAAGACAATTATGTATGAAGGTAAACCCATTGCAATTCCCGGCAAAGAATTAGGCGCTGATGATTTTTCAAAGATACCCAACGGATTGCCAGGAGTTGGAGATCGGATGCCAGTGCTTTGGACTAGCGGGGTTGGAACAAAACGGATTACACCAAATCAATTCGTTGCCTTAACCTGTACAAATCCAGCTAAAATATTTGGTCTTTACCCGCGCAAAGGTACATTGATGCCCGGAGCGGATGCGGATATAGCGATTTGGGATCCGGAAAGGAAACTGACATACGGGATTGCTTATGCTCAGCACCGCACGGATTATAATCTTTACGAAGGATGGGAACTGGTTGGGTATCCAGAGAAAGTATTTCTGCGCGGCAACCTGATTGTTGATGGGAATCAGTGGTTTGGCCGCCCTGGTATGGGAAGATATATATTCCAGAAACCATTTGCCCCAGTTCTTTAAAGTTTAGATGCTGGTTTTACTGCCGGTCGTAATTCTGATATTCTCTGCCGCGCTGATTCTCATTTTGCAGAGGATCCGTCCTGGATTTGGATATACGTGGCTGATCGCAAGTGGGAGTTCTTTTGCTTGTTGGGGATTGATCTTATTCTTTCACTGGCAAGTCCCACCCATATTTTTCCTATTTGGTTGGCAACCTGTCCAGCCGCTCAGTTCATCCCTTGCTTTCCAGGTTGACTCAATATCCTGGCCATTTGCCTTTAGCATGGCCAGCTTATTACTGGCCGTAATTTTGACATCCTCAGCCAGGTTACAAACTGGAAGTAATCCGCAATCTTGGGCGGCCAGTATGGTCATATCTGGCGCTGGGATTCTTTCCATACTGGCGGCTAACCCTATCACTCTGATATTGACCTGGACGGCGATTGATCTGATTGAGCTGGTGGTGAGGTTAGGAACGAATACAGATATCAATCTCAGCCAACAATCTGTGGTCGCGTTTTCGGTAAGAGTCAGCGGGACTTTGGTATTGGTTTGGGCTTTGATCTTGAGCAGTTCTCAAGGACAAGTTTTGTCGTTCGAGAATGTGCTGCCAGGGGCCGGCATCTTATTATTATTGGCCGGCGGGCTGCGGTTGGGTGTTGTGCCGCTCCATATGGCTTATACCCAGGAGATTCGTACGCGCAGAGGAGTTGGAAGTATTTTACGTCTCGCATCTCCAACTTCTTGCCTGGTGTTATTGGCACGTATGCCTTCAGCCGATGTTCCAGCGAATTTAGTTCCGTATCTATTATTGTTTGCAGCAATGGCGGCAATATATGGTGCAGCTATGTGGTTTTGGTCTGAGAATGAGCTTAAGGGGAGACCGTATTGGGTCATCGCTTTAGCTGGGATTGGATTTGCCTCTGCAATTCGGGGTGAATCTCGTGCGGTTATCAGTTGGTGTGTTGTGATGGTATTAGCTGGTGGATTGATTTTTTTGTTTTCTGCCAGGAATAATCTGATCAGGGCAATTCCCCTGCTGTGTTGTTTTACGATCAGCGGCTTACCCTACACCCCGGCTGTTTCTGGTTGGAATGGAATTTTTTCCAATCCCTTCAACTTTATAAGTGTGGGGTTTCTAGCCGCATATCTGTTATTATTATTAGGATATCTTCGCTTCAGTCTACAAGAAGGTGAATCGATTGCCCCGATGGAACGTTGGATCCAGGTAATCTACCCCTTTGGTCTGGTTTTATGCGTTATGTCATTATGGATCATTGGGATAACAGGTTGGAAGGATTCGTTTACATCCGGTCTATGGTTGGTAGGGTTGCTATCAGCTGCTTTGACTGCGGTAGGACTATTCTGGATATTGAAAGACAATCGAGTCTCAACTAGTAAAATAGGTGAGCAGACATGGTTAGTGATCCTGGCCAGACGTGTGGGTAGATTCATGGCGTCTTTTGTGCAATTGGGCTGGTTATACAGCATTTTTAATATTTTGTTCCGTTTTATTCAACAAATAATTTTGGCGCTAACTACAATTTTTGAAGGCGATGGCGGTATCCTGTGGGCGATCCTTATGCTGACTATTTTGGTCTCCATTATTCAAACAGGAGCTTTCCCGTGATCTTCCAGCAATTGAATGTCATTCCAGTTATCCTATTAATGGGATCTTCGCTTTCAATATTGATTTCTCAACGATGGCGTTACACTTTGATTTCTCTTGCTGTTCAATACTTAGCAGTGTTTTGGCTGGTTGCGTTAGTTTGGCCCGTTGGATTAGCAGCGATCAAATTGGTTGTCGGATTGATGGCGGGTGCATTGATTGGGTCTTTGCAACCTTCTGACGAGCTTGTAGAGGAGAAAGAAGCCAGTATTTCCGGACGGATATTTCGTTCGTTGGCGGCAGGCTTAATTTGGTTGGTTGTTTTTTCAATTGCACCAGGATTAATGGATTGGTTCCCGGCTCAACCAGTGATTCTGTGGGGTGGTCTGATTCTGGTAGGCATGGGCCTTTTGCAACTTGGTATGACTACACGGCCATTAAGGATAATTGTAGGCCTTTTAACAGTTATTTCGGGTTTTGAGATTTTGTATGCTTCAGTCGAATCATCAATTCTGGTGGCGGGGTTACTGGCAATGATTAACCTCGGCATCGGTTTAACTGGAGCATATTTATTGGCGGGTCCAGCTATGAAGGATCTTTCATGAACGCACCACTCATCTGGATTATCCTTCCTTTATTCGTTTCAATTGTTTTATGGTTTTTAAAGGAAAGAAGCCAGCTAGTCATCTGGTTGGCTAGCGGATTTTGTCTATTGTTGGCTTTTTTGGCCTGGCGAGTGCCTGTCGACAGTTTGGTTCAATTAGGACCGATTTCATTCACAATATCGTCAACACTGACTTTTTTGGGCAGGAGTTTCATCCTGGCGGCGAGCAACAGCGCCTTCTTGATTTTGATTTATCTGATTGGTGCTTTCTGGTTGTTCGGCTCTATTGCGGCAGGCGTGCCCAATACTTTTGTCCCGCTTGGACTGGCACTGATTTCATTATTGGTCGCTGCATTAGCAGTACAACCATTCTTATACGCTGCTCTTCTTATTGAAATGGCTGTGCTCCTTAGCATCCCGATGCTGGTACCGCCTGGTAAAACGGCTGGACAAGGCGTTATCCGCTATCTGATTTTTCAGACCCTGGCGCTTCCCTTTATTCTATTAGCGGGATGGG
>DATFYI010000095.1:0-22259 GCA_035315125.1 Anaerolineaceae bacterium
CCACAGTTGCGCCGGTTTTAGGCGCCCACACCGGTCCAAGCGTGGTGGGAATGGCCGTTGCTCCCATGGAAGCATTCATCGAAATACCACGGTAACTTTTTTTCAGGGCCAATTAAAGAGGTCTGCTTGTGCTAATATTCCAGCTCTATTGAATTAGCATGTCGTAAGATTATCGAGGAGCTAATTCTGAGGAAAGCGGTATCTGAATGGTAAAAGTCGTCCCAACATCCTGAGTACTCTGTACGGTTATCCTTCCTCCGTGCATTTCTACGATACGTTTACAGATTGACAACCCCAGGCCAGTGCCAGAAGAGACCTTTTCGGTGGCTTGCGCTCGAAAAAACTTTTCAAATATATGCGGCAGATCATTCTCAGGAATGCCAAAGCCGGTGTCCTGAACGGCCATCCAAAAGGTCTGCATATCCGACCAGGCTTTAAAAATTATCCGTCCATTAGGCCGGTTATATTTGATGGCATTGCTGTAAAGGTTTAATAAAACTTGCTTGATTTTGTCACGGTCAGCCTGCATGGCTGGCAGTTCTGGCGCCAGGAACTGGCTGAAAAGGATATCCTTCTCGGATGCTTTTGGCTCAACAATCGTATAGATTTCTTCCAAGAGAGGCGAAATATGGAAAGTGGAAATATGATAGAGAGCTCGACCTGATTCAAGCCGGGCCAGATCTAAGAAACTGGTTGCCATCTCATCCAAACGCTGTGTTTCTCGTTGGATGATCTGGATCAAGTTTGTTCGATTGTCCTCTGTTAAATCCCTACGCTGAAGAAGAAATGTTATGGTTGAGATGGAGGAAAGCGGCGTTCGCAGCTCGTGGACCAGTTCTGAGATTAAATCTGACTGCTGGAATGAACGCGAGTTCTCAATTGCAATTGCTGCTTGCGAACCCAGTAACAATAATGGTTCAACATCTGTCTTTGAAAATTTTCCTTCCCCTTTATTCAATACTTCCAAGACACCCACCAACCTGTCCTTTGCAATCATTGGGATTGCCAGGATTGAGTCGGTTTTAAAATTTAGAGTATTATCTACCTGATCAAAATAGCGAGGGTCTTTCTCAGCATCTGCGACGATCAAAGGTTTTCGGTTGAGTGCAACCCAACCGGCAATGCTTTTTGTGGGAACAATTATCCCGTGCATAAGCGCTTCATCAACCGGGTTTGAAGCGGCCTGGAAATAAAGCTGTTTTTTGTTCTCATCATAAAGCAAAATGGAGGCCGCCTCGGCGCCGCTAAATTCTTCGGCCGCCTGGATAATCCGGCGCAGCAAGGTATCCAAGTCGAGCGTCGAGGCCAGATCTCGCGAGATCTCAATCAACCTCTGATAGACTTGTACTGACCAGGATAAGGTGTTCTTTTTCATAAAAGAAATTGAGCTATGGCGGGTATGGTTTCTATAATATTCAGCGGTAGCAGGATGTCGGCCCGCTCGTCAAGATAGGTGCTTGAATAATTATTGATAATCAGGTGGGCTCCGTTCTCAAGAGCATATAATGGGAGATTGCTGGCCGGGGTGACCTCCAACGATGAACCGATCACCAGAATTAGATCAGCATTCTCACACAATTGTTGCGCCTGGCTCCAGTCCCCCATCGGAAGCATCTCTTCAAATAGAATAATATCAGGTTTTAGCAAACCAGAACAATTTGGACAGCGTGGCAGGTCATCTTCCATCAAAAATGCCTGGATGAATTCCGAAAAAGGATAGGATTTATGGCAAGAAAAGCATGTCAATGTAGTGGCAGAGCCATGCAGTTCGATTACATTTTCTGCACCTGCGGCCTGCTGAAGGCCATCGATATTTTGGGTAATGATTGCTTTGATCCAGCCGCCTTTTTCTAATTGAGCCAAAGCAATATGAGCCGGGTTGGGTCGTGCCTGCCAGATATCCCTGGCCAACGGGCGTAGCCAATTGAAGAACTTTTCAGGAGTATATTGAAAGGCAGTTAATGAGGCAACCTCAAGCGGGTTATTCTTTTGCCATAAACCGGTGCCTTGTGACCTGAAATCAGGTATACCAGAGGCTGTTGATATACCTGCACCGGTCAAAACAACTGTGAACTTTGAATTGGAGATAAGCTGGCTGGCCTGGCGAACCAGCTCTATCTGTTCAGCTTTTTTCACTTCTGACGCGTTGGAGGATTGAATCGGCCATACGATTAAACTGCTGTGTAATCAAACCATCGGGCTGTACCTGGATCAATGGAATTGACCTGAGGCCAGCCTGGAATGCCAATTCTGGGGCTGGAGGGATGACTTGAGTTATGGTTTGACCGAGCATTTCCTGAACTTGAGTAATTGACAACTGTACATCAGCTCTGACCCGATTGACAATTACAATATTCAATAACTTGGATTTCCCAAAACCTCTTTTATCCAGATCTTCGATTAAAACGTTTGTCTGTTGTACAGTCGAAGGATAAGGTTCGGTGACCAGAATAACCTCTTTACACTGATCAAGTACTTTATCGATGATTGGCAAGAAACTGGCACCGATATCGAGCAGAAGAAGCGGTGTCATGAGGACAATCTGGTTCAAAAGAGCTTCAAGCTGAGCCGAGTTATTACAATACTCCACGTCACTGATATGATTGGATGCCATCAGTACCCGTGGCCCATAGGTCAGCTTCATCAATTCTTTTTCAATCCGCGCAGAGGTAATATCAGAGGGTTTCAAGCGAAGTAGATTATTCAATCCATCCGTATTTGTAATACCTAATTCAAGTGCCCAACTACCGTGACCCGGCCGAAGTTCTACAGCGATGACATCGGATTTCATTTTTTGGTAAAGACTGATCGCCAGATTAAGAACCAGACTGGAAACCCCCAATCCACCTTTGGGCGCTAACACGCCGATAGCGTAGCCTTTTGTACTCAAGATCGGACCCGTACGGGATTTATTGCGTGAAAGCAACGATTTAATATGTGCTACCAGCTCAGCTGGGTGAATTGGCTTGGTGACATAATCATCAACCCCCATCTCAAATCCTGCCACCTTGTCATCTACTTGACTTTTAGCAGTGAACATCAGGATAGGTGTGCCCGCGGTGTCTGCGGCTTCCCGTAATTTCTTGGTGACTTCATAGCCGTCCAAATCAGGCATCATGACATCCAGGACAATCAAATCAGGTTTCTCGTCTTGTGCCATACTTAAACCCTGCTGTCCTGTATTCGCCGCAACAATCTCATATCCCTGGCGTTGAAGCATCATTCCAACTAGGCGAAGTGTTTCAATATCATCATCAACGATGAGGATTTTTTCTGCCATGACATCCTTCTTTGCTATTATTTAAGTCAGTCTAGCATAAACTCATTATACAGGCAAGTAAGTAAGTGGGATTAATCTGAATGTATAATCAATTCATGGATATGGATCGGTTAGATCAAATTATACAAGATAATTGTGGTCTTAAGCACAATCAAATTGTCCTGATTGGAGTTTCTGGCGGACCTGATAGCCTTTGTTTGTTAGATGTATTGGTGCGATTGGGTTACCAGGTTGTCGTGGCTCATTTTAATCACGGGATACGGGAGCAGGCGAGTGGGGATGCACTTTTTGTCAAGAGGCAGGCCAATAAGCTGGGACTGCGTTTTGTCTTGGGTCAGATGGATGTTCCCGATTATGCTCAAAAGCACAAGATCTCGATTGAAGAGGCAGCTCGTCAGGCACGCTATCACTTCCTGTTTGAGCAGGCGGTACATTTAGAAGCACAGGCTGTTGCGGTTGCACACACTGCCGACGATCAGGTAGAAACGGTTTTGATGCACTTATTACGTGGAGCGGGCTTAGCCGGGCTGAGGGGTATGTCGTACCGGTGTTTTTTGGATGAGTGGAGCTCTTCAGTCCCATTGGTTCGCCCACTTTTGAATTTTTGGCGAGCAGATATACTGGCATACTGCGCTTTGCAAGGACTGCACCCGTTGACTGATTCTACCAATTTCAACGTGCAATACTATCGAAATCGAATAAGGCATGAACTTATCCCTTATCTTGAAAACTATAATCCTCAGGTCAAAGAAGTGATCTGGAGAATGGCGCAAACTCTGGCTGGTGACCAGGCATTATTGGAAGAGCTCATTCAAGCGAATTGGAAACTAATCTGGCTACAGAGTGGGGATGGTTTTGTGGTGTTGGCCATAGAACCATTACGACAGGTTTCGAAGGCCTTGCAAAGGCAGTTGCTTCGGCGGGCTATCGCTACGTTACGACCTTATTTACGGGATATCGATTTCGGAGCGATTGAACGCGCGATTGCATTTATTAATCACCCGGCTCGCAGCAAGCAGGTAAACTTGATCAGTGGTTTACAGTTATGGATTGATCGGGACAGGTTATACCTGCTGGACAAAGATACCAGAATTCTCAATCCTGATTGGCCACAAATGGTCAACAATGGTCCTTTGAGCCTGAGCTGTCCTGGAAAAGTTGAAATAGGTAGGGAGTGGCAGCTTTCGTGTGAGATCTCAGCCGACATGCAAATAAACGAAAGCAATATCTCAATGGATGATCCTATGCAAGCCTGGTTAGATGCACAGTCCCTCAATTTTCCTTTGATTGTGAGGACACGCCGACCTGGCGATCGTTTCCAACCATTCGGAATGGAGGATCATTCGCAAAAGCTGTCCGATTTTTGGATCAATGAGAAATTAGCCAGCCGGGCGCGGACTGGTTGGCCTTTGGTTTGCAGTATGGATAAAATTGTTTGGCTGCCTGGATTTCGACCCGGGCATCCATTTCGGGTTCGCCCTGAGACACACAAGATAGTTCACTTGCGTTTAGCCAAAAGCAAAACAGATTTTTAGCTAGCTTGCTACCGGCAATTCACCGGCAAGCTGGCGTAACTTCAAGTTAATTTCCCTCCATTGAATTTTGGAGATGCCCATTTTTTGGCGGATTTTGTCAGTTTCGAGACCGGCTTTTTTATCCCGAAGCGCACAGGTCCAACGGCACATATCAAAAGACAGGTGTTTGTTTAAACCTGCTTCGCGGCCCATATCTTCTAACAAATATTCAAGCCGGCGTGGGGACCATGGAAATACAACATCAACCGGTTTATATTGATCCAGATATTCTTGATAACTATCGATCCAATCCTTGGATAGATCTATCTTGCGTTCCTTATAACGATTGTGTGGACTGGCATAGCGGATAAACAAGATCGGCCCGTTTGCCGCTTCGGTGTCAATATGGTTTGGACTGATGGAAAGACATTCCCCTTTCTTGATGCCAGTTTCCAACAATAATGCCAGCAAGGTGAATGGACGGGCGTCCGATTTTTTGGCGCTCCGGTAAGCCTTTGCCACTTCCAATACCTGCTGTTCTTCTAATTCGGTCAATATTTGTGGCAGAGGACTGATCACTGACTGTTGGAGCACTTTTTCGGCCGGGTCCACTATCAAAACACCGCCACTGTGTAACCAGCGAAAATAAGCCTTAATTGAAGTGATCCGTCTTGCCAGACTCTTTGGGCTGCAGGGAATGCCACGACCATTTTGAAGCCAGAGTAAAAAATGGCTTAAATCATTGGTGGTGATGGATCCAATCGGTCGATCAGGGGGCATCCAGGCGGAAAGCAGTTTTAGATCGCCCATAAATGCCTTGATAGTATAAGGCGAACGGCCCTGATCTCGCAAAAAGATTTCCCAGGCGCGAATAGCAGGGGATAACGGGGTTTGTGAATTAATATGTGCACTGATCGATATCGGTTCGGCAGACATAGGTTCTCCAAGTCACCGAGTTTGCGTATAGCTTATATAAAAATCAGTTTACATGATCTATCTAAAACTGTCAAATAATTATGGGGTATTAACTGCCTGGTGGATTAATTCCAGAATAGCAGCCTGATCGGGCAGTAATACCATAGCGCCACTGCCTGGAACGACGTAGTTTGTAACCTGATTTGGACCAATATCAAATCTTCTTAGATGGCCAGGTAGATTTAATAACGGCATCGTGGTAGTCAGGGGAAGCAAATCCTGCAGGCTGAGGTTAGTTTCAGTGTTAGCTTGAAAAGCTGCGTAAAGTGCAGGGGCTTTGAATAGCCCATTAAAGCTGATCAATCGCACGAAGATGGCCTGGAATACTTCCTGGGTGCGCCTGGTGCGGTCAAAATCGCTAGTAGTATACCGTGAGCGTACATACCATAGCGCAGTTTTACCGTTCATATGCACTACTCCAGGACCAACGCTGCAATAACCAGATGAAGATGATGGTAGATCACATCTGTCCCGCAACTTTACAGCCGCGTCGATATCTATTCCACCCAGAATGTCGATCAGGTTTGTGAATCCACTGAAGTTGGTCATTATGTAGTAATCAGGGCGGATGCCAAAATTGTTTTGAAAAGTTTGAGCTGTCAGTGGAAATCCACCGAGTTCCTGTGTGGTATTAATCCGGTTCATTCCATAACCAGGAACATTCACCCATAGGTCGCGTGGAAAGGAAATCAAACTGGCGGTGCCTTGCTGTGGGTGGATGGATAACAAAAGCATCACATCCGTTCGGAAGCCGGCTTGCGGGCGCCAATCCGAACCCAGAAGCAAGATATTGACAATTTTGTCAGGTTGTCCAGATGGATTGGTTGCCGATGGCGCCTTGGTTGGCGCCAGGACTGGGTTTGATTTTGATACTCGGGCAACTGGGAAGTTACAGGCAAGCATTAAGACAATCAGTAAGATAAAAACGGCTATTTTTTTGGACATTAATCTGGATTACTTCTTTCATCGATTACTAATAAAATTATCGATCATAAAATGCGGATTGAATCAAATTGTCATGGGATGGGTTCAACTGTGGGTGCAGTGCTTTCGGTTGGATCCGGGGTTGTGGAGGTAACGTCGGTTGGGGATGGGCTTGAAGGAGTGACTTTAGGATGTATGGGTAATAACATGCTGAAAGTGGTTGAATGACCGGTTTTACTTTCCACCCAAATACGCCCACCATGAGCTTCAACCAGTGTTTTTGCAATCGATAAGCCTACACCGGTATCGCCCACGCCCTGTATCAAGGGGTTTTCAGCTCTGTACTGGCGTGCAAATACCCGAGGTTGATCTTCAGGTGCGATCCCGCCGCCGGTGTCGGTTACTTGTAAAAGAAGGCAAGGCGATTTAGGTTCGCTGTCTTCTATGCGGGCCCGTAAGGTAATTGTTCCTTCAACCGGCGTTACCATATCTGCATTTTGGAGCAAATGAACCACAATTTGCTGTAATGCATCTCTATCCGCTTCGATCTTAGGCAGTTCTTCGGGCATATCGACTCGTAGGGTGATATTCTTTTCTCGGATTTGAGAGCTGGTTTCTGCGATTGCCTGATCGATGACAGAATTCATATCGACTGGTTGCGTAGATATTTCCAATGGATTATGCTGTAATGAAGTCACCTGAACCAAATCATCCAGCAAGCTGCGAAAACGTTCAGTGGATGCTTTTACGCGTTCCAGGAATTTACGTTGCAATGCACCCAGGATGCCAGCCGATTCGGACAACAAAAGGTCGGTATATCCGAGTATAGATGCCAGGGGTTGTCGCAGCTCCTGAGCGATTGAATTAATAACCTCACGTTCTTCATTAACCGACTTTCCTTGCGAGCTGGGGTTATTTTGCAATGCCAGTATCTTCAGATTTGCTTCCGCCAGATTGTTTTGAAGGCGAGCAACTTCTTCCAGTGTCAGGCGAAGCTCACCTTCCAGATATTCCATATTCACATTGGAATCTGAAGATTGGCCAAATGCCTGACCATGAATGGCGCGCAAACGTTTATTTTCTGTCTGGAGGTTGTTGATGGTCTCCTGAGATTCTTGTTGGACTGCCAGCAAGGCGGTTACATCCGGGATATCTTTCGCAACAGCTTGTGTTTCTTTCAAAGCATTCTGAAGATTTTGATTCTCGCGATACAATTGTTTAATTTGGTCTTGCAAATAGATAAGCTGTTCGGATGGTTCTTTGGTTTGTACAATCTCAATCTCTGGCTGCTGCTTTTCCAAAATAATTTCCAGGATTGTTTCTGTGGTTGCAGTTAAATAATCCTGATCGATTGAGTTCCAAATCCGGTTTGAATAAGCGGATAGAAAAAATATTCCACCCCAGATTTTTGTACCTGATATTAATGGAACATGCAGCAAATTCCCAGCTGTTTCCAGTCCGATCGCGCTGCATAAGTTTTTTACATCGGTCGATGAATTGGTAGAGGCGTTGATGATAAGTGGCTTTCCGCGCACTACCGCATTCATTAACGCGGGTACCTGAGTTTGATCGAGAATTGTTCCGGTTAACTCTTCCTCACGGATCAGGTCATAACCACCTTGGATAACCAATTCTTTTGGTGAGCTGTGAGCCGTGACCAAAAAACACAGATCCGATAGCATTGTTTGAGCCAAGGCGCGGGTAAGAGCATAATAGGTTTGCTTAACATCTTTTTGAACCGCAACCTGCGCCCAGGCAAAGACTGCTCTTGAATCGGCGCTGTATCGTCTTCTCTCCTGCAGCGGTGGTAGGAGTAAAGCGGGTTTTTCAACCTGGAAAGGTGTGTACAATCTTTGTGCCAGGACAGGTAAGAGTGGAAATGAGCAAAGCTGTGCCAGACGTATCGGTGCTGAATAATCACCGGAGGGTCCAACCCAAATAAGCTGAATTGCACAACCCAACAAATTTAAAATCATTATTCCAAGGCCGATGCCCCAATCGTCCGGTCGACGAAGTGATAACAGGACAATGCCTACCAGAGATGTAACGAATATCGTTATCGTCCAGGCCCAATTCAGCCAGGAGGCATTAAAGGACAACGAGGATTGTTGGATGTTCCATATAGCCAAGGAAAATGCCAATGAAAGGATGATTAATAGATTTACGACACCATTTAAGATATCGGCTGGTCGATTTGGCTCAGGAAAACACCACATCCAAATTATCCATACCAGGTTAAATACGATAATAGCCCGGTCAAGAGGGGGTAGGAAAAGATGTGGATTTGTAACTCCTTGCCAGGCCAACCCACTGCTCAAAAATAGAATAAGCTGGGCAATTAAAAGCACTCCTAAACCTAAAAGTAAACGACTTGTATACGGATACCTGCTGGTCCTCTTTCCGATCAAGACAGTTTGAAAAGTTGCCAAGATCGAAAAGGCAATAATCAGGTAAACAATCAGATTGCCAGGTGGCGTGGTTAGAATATCATTGATTTGTTGTAATAATGTTTCCATGCCCCAATCCCTATTCCTAAGCGATTATAGCATGGTCAATCTCGACAGACCAACTGAAAAAGGATATGAAATGATTGCCGATGATTTGAAAGGTTGACAAATCAGGGATTTACGATAGAATAATGGGCACTAAGAACAATGCCGAAGTGGCGGAATTGGCAGACGCGCTACGTTCAGGGCGTAGTGAGCTTACGCTCGTGTGGGTTCAAATCCCACCTCCGGCACAATACCCCCGCAAAACGCGGGGGTTTTGCTATCTCTGGTTTGCTTGAAACCTCAGAATTAATGCGGTAATATAAAAATATGAAGAAACCCATCATAATCAATGCCAAACAAATCATTGTGATCGGCGTGCTGGTGATTTTTGTTTTCTTGATCATGGATTTGAATTCACGCGTGACCACATTGGTGCGATTGACCGACCAACATCAGGCAATTAACGAACAGGTTGATCAACTGCAATCTACCGAGGATACGGTTTCCACTCAAGTGGCCTATGCCAATTCCGATCAGTCGGTTGACGAATGGGCGCGGGTTGATGGTCACCTTTCAAAACCGGGTGATCACACAATTATTTTAATACCACCGAAGGGTTTCACCCCCACACCAGTTGTGGTGGCAACCGCCACTCCACAGGTCGTTTCAAACTGGCAGGTTTGGAAGGCGTTGCTTTTTGGCGAATAAGCCCCTTTTTATTGGATATGCAATAATTGCTTAACAGCTGGTTGAGTCAGGTGGTCAAGGCGCTCTACGACCAAATCCGCCCCGCAAAGTTCACCGGCGGGATGAGTGGTCGTGACTGCGATACATTTTATACCAGCTCGCCTGGCGCCTTCAATGCCAGCCGGTGCGTCTTCAATTACCAGACATTGAGCTACAGGTGTTTGTAAAAGACTGGCGACTTTTAAAAAGATCGCCGGATCAGGTTTGCTAGGTAAGTTTGCAGCTGATTCCAGTGCATCAAAATAAGCGCTTATGCCTGTTTCCTTGACCAGAATAGACACATTGGCCTGGGGAGCCGAAGATGCAATGCCTTGTAAGAATCCCCAATTTTTGAAGCGCTGTAGCCATTCTTTGACACCGGGTAGAAGCTCAACATTTCCTGGTACATTTTCTCGAAACCAGACCTCTTTCTTTTGAGAGATTTCCTCTAAAATATCTGCTGCAGGATAATCCATCAGACTATTGATTATTGCCCGGTTATTCATCCCAAATGTAGTGAGAAAAGTCTCCTTGCTAAACTCTATGCCATATTTTGGAAGAACCGCAATCCAGGATTTATAGTGCAGATCGGTCGTATCAACAATGACCCCATCCATGTCCCAAATGATTGCTATATTTACAGTCATATGAACTAAAAATACCCAACCGCGGCTAGCACGTCGTCAAAAATTTTGAATAGACTGGTAAACCCTGTTATATCTAAAGCGGAATAGACATTGGGCTGAAGGCAAGCCAGGACAATTTCACCACGGTTATTATGCCGGCAAGACTTTTGGGCATTGATCAGTACACGCAGACCAGCACTGGATATATATTCCACCGCGCTAAAATCCAAAACCAGTTTGTAATGTCCAATCTCTAGGCTATTGCTTATTTCTGCGGTCAGTTGAGGTGCAGTTTCACTATCGATGCGCCCATCAATTTTGATCAGGTCACAGTGTTTATATGGAGTGCTGGTCGTTTCCATAAAGCCTCCCTTTATCTTATAGCTGACAGGGATAATTCTTCTGTTTATTATATCATGTTGGTTTTCTATAAATCAGCCAAAAATATGACAAAATTGATGTTGTCAGACAATTGACTTTTTAATGTTTTGTTGTTAAACTGGGTATGTTGTTTGTTTCAATGATCGGACCCCGCATCCAAACTTGAGGCATTAAAACTTCCCAACATGTCTACACTTCTGGTAAGAAATGCAAATCTTATGGTTACCATGGATGAGCAGCGCCGTGAAATCACGAGTGGAGGTATGTTTATTCGAGATGGTTTCATTGAGCAGATTGGTCAATCAAGTGAATTACCCGATACAGCCGATAAAGTGATCGACCTGGATGGGCATATTATTCTACCTGGTTTAATCAATACACACCACCACTTTTATCAGACCCTGACTCGTGCAATACCGGCTGCTCAGAATGTAAACCTGTTTAACTGGCTAAAAACTCTCTATCCAATTTGGGCGCGGATGACCCCCGCAGACATCTTTTTATCAACGCAAACGGCGTTGGCAGAACTGGCTCTATCCGGTTGTACAACAGCCTCCGATCATTTGTATCTCTTCCCGAATGGTTCAAAACTGGATGACGAAATTGCTGCAGCAGAAGAGGTTGGTCTGCGAATTCAGGCCTCACGTGGTTCAATGAGCCTGGGTGAAAGTAAAGGAGGTCTGCCCCCGGATACCGTAGTTGATGAAGAAGATACTATTTTGGATGATAGTGTCCGCTTAATCGAGAGATACCACGACGCTCGACCTGGGGCAATGGTTCAGATTGTCCTAGCGCCTTGCAGCCCTTTTAGTGTGACGGGTGAGTTAATGAAACAAAGCGCGGCCCTAGCTCGACAATATGGTGTACATCTACACACACATCTGGCCGAAACAAAAGATGAAGAACAGTTTACCATCGAGAAATTTGGCCATAGGCCGGTTGAATATATGGAATCGGTGGGTTGGATTGGGCCAGATGTTTGGTTTGCTCACTCAGTTCATGTCAGCCAGGCAGAAATAAACATTTTTGCAAAAACTGGTTGTGGTGTGGCACACTGTCCGAGTTCTAATATGCGGTTGGCGTCAGGTGTCGCGCCGGTGTGGGAATATTTGCAAGCCGGAGTTAAATTGGGATTAGGCGTAGATGGTTCTGCCAGTAATGATAGCTCTCATTTGTTGGCCGAAGCGCGACAAGCCATGTTGTTGGCGCGGTTGCGAGCAGGTCTTGAAGGCGCATCTCTTTCAACCCAGGATGCGCCTCCACTGTTAACCGCCCGACAGGCACTTGAAATGGCAACACGTGGCGGAGCGGATGTGCTCGGTCGTTCTGATATTGGTTCACTGGCTGTTGGTAAATGCGCTGATTTCTTTGCGATCAACCTCAACCGTCTGGATTATGCGGGAGCGCTGCACGATCCGGTCGCCGCGATTTTGTTTTGCGCTCCTCAACGGGTTGATTTAAACGTAGTAAATGGCCGGGTGGTCGTTGAAAATGGTCATTTATTATCAATTGACCTACCCCATTTGATAGAAAAGCATAACCAGGCTGCCAGACGATTATTAAATGAGTCTGGCCAGTAGTTTATTTTGACTAAAGTTTTAATCAATGTGCATTGGTTATCAACGTAGTAGAAGTTATTTGCAAGGATGGCATAATGAGTACGGACTCTTTCTGGTTGCAAGATGCACGCGGATTAGTTGACTGCGCCATGGGGCGCATGCCGGCAGACCTGGTAATCCGGCAAGGTCGGTGGGTATGTGTACAGACAGGTGAAATTGTTCCTAATACAGATGTAGCAATTTGTTCCAACAGAATCGCTTTTGTTGGTTCAGACGCAAGTCATACAATCGGGCACAACACTCAGATAATTGATGCGAATGGGCGTTACCTGGTGCCGGGTTTGTTAGACGCACATATGCATGTCGAATCGGGCATGCTGACCGTGACCCAATTCGTCAGGGCGGTAGTTCCTCACGGTACAACCGGTATGTTCATCGATCCCCATGAAATAGCAAATATTTTTGGCTTGCGGGGTGTGCGTTTGATGGTTGACGAAGCTTCGTTGCAGCCAATCCATGTTTTTGTACAAATGCCTTCTTGCGTGCCTTCGGCGCCAGGATTTGAAACCCCAGGATCAACTATTGGGCCAGCCGAAATTGCTGAAGCAATGACCTGGCCTGGAATAATTGGACTGGGGGAGATGATGAATTTCCCGGGTGTTTATAATGGAGACGACAAAGTTCACGCTGAAATGGCAGTAGCACGCCAATCTGGGAAAGTGATCGGTGGGCATTATGCTTCTCCGGATCTATCTCTGCCATTTCATGGATATGTTGCCGGGGGTCCGCAGGATGATCACGAAGGTACCCGCTTAGAAGATGCTGTAGCTAGGGCTCGACAGGGGATGCGTGTGATGATGCGCTACGGGTCTGCCTGGCATGATGTTGCTGCTCAAGCCAAAGCGATAACTGAGTTAGGTTTAGATTCAAGGTACTTTTTACTTTGTACAGATGATTCTCATTCTCAAACGCTGGTTCAACAAGGCCACATGGATCGAGTCATCCGCCATGCTATCTCACAAGGTATCCCACCAGTTACAGCTATCCAAATGGCCACGATTAACACAGCCGATTATTTTGGAGTCAGACGTGAAATTGGGATGATTGCCCCCGGGAGATATGGTGACATATTACTGGTAAAGGATTTAACTGAATTTCGTGCAGATTTGGTGATTTCGAAGGGACAAGTTGTAGCAGAAGACGGCAAAATGCTCCTGGGTACTCAGACCATGAATTACCCGGAATGGGTGCGAAGGTCAGTTCATTTACCAAGGCCGATGCAAGCCAGCGATTTTCGCCTGGTGACCAGCAAGCAACCAACCGTAAAAGCCCACGTGATCGGTATAATTGAGAACCATGCTCCGACCAAACATTTATGCATTGATATGACTGTCGAAGATGGCGAAGTACATGCAGATCGCTCGAAAGATATTGCCAAAGTGGCATTGATTGAGCGGCATCGCAACACTGGCCGTGTACAGGTTGGCCTGGTCAACGGCTTTGGCTTAGATGAGCACTGTGCAGTCGCATCCACGGTGGCGCATGATTGTCATCATTTAATAGTGGTTGGGAGTGATGATGAGGATATGGCAATTGCAGCCAATACCCTGGCTGCCTGTGGGGGTGGTCAAGTTGTTGTCCAACGAGGGGAAGTGATCGGTCTGGTCGATTTACCGATAGCCGGATTGATGTCCAACGAGCCGGCGGAAGAAGTTGCACGGAAAGCTGGATCGGTGTTGGAGGGGTTCCGGGCATGTGGTTGTAAACTGAATAATCCCAACATGCAGTTGAGTCTGCTAGGTCTGGTGGTCATCCCAGAATTACGGCTATCCGATCTGGGTTTGGTCGATGTAAATCATTTCAACTTTATTTCAGTGTTGGAATAAAGAGCATTTGATCTGATTGGAAAGGAAAGATACTGTGAAACGCGAGAAACAAGAGGCAACAAGCAATGGCATTCACCCATTTCAACGTTTGCAGACCCAATTGGCAGGAATGTTGGCTTCATCGTCTCCCGGCGAACGCCTGCCCTCAGAGCCCGATCTAGCTCGCCAACTGGGGGTATCACGCGCAACACTTCGTGAAGCTATGCGTACGTTTGAAGGCCAGGGTTTGATACGTCGCCGTCAGGGAGTGGGAACTTTTGTCGTAAGCCATACTCAAATAATCGAGAGTGGTCTGGAGGTTTTGGAAAGTATAGAAAGCCTCGCATCTAAAATTGGGTTGAATGTTTCGATGGGTGAGTTGAAGATCAGTCAGATTCGAGCTGGGAGAATTGAAAGCGAGGCTCTTGTAGTAGAACCAGATACTGAGTTGGTCAAGGTCTCTCGGGTGATTCTGGCTGATAACCGTCCTGTAGCGTATCTGGTCGATATTTTACCCGAAGATATTCTGATGCCTGAAGATATAAAAGAAGGTTTTACAGGCTCAGTCTTGGACTTACTACTGCAGCGCGGTTCACCATTGTTAGTCAACTCTTTTACGGAGATTCAGGCGGTCGCAGCGCCGACCGAGATCGCACGTTTATTAGAAATCCAGCGCGGGGATGTTCTATTGTTGTTTACTGCCCGTTTGTACACAACTGCGGGCAAGGTAGCGGACTTTTCGTCCAGCTATTTTTTACCAGGGTATTTCCACTTCCACGTTGTGCGCCGGGTGGAACCATAATCTAACTATTCATATCGTACAGGAGGTTAATAAAATGCGTAGCTTTTTAGGTCGTGACATCCTATCGCTCAAAGAATTCGAGCGGGAAGAATTTTTTCATGTTTTTCAGGTAGCAGACAAACTGGAGCCTATTGCCCGTAATCGCCGCAATAGCAATTTGCTGGTTGAAAAAACTCTTGTTACTGCCTTCTACCAGCCCTCTACACGCACTCGTTTGGCGCATGAAGCCGCCATGCACCGCCTGGGTGGGCATGTAACCGGTTTCGCCGATGCCAAAATGACCCGTGCAGGCGACTGGTACCAGGAATCGATTAAAGATACCGTAAAAATGTTGGAATTCTATGGGGATGTGATTGTTATGCGCCATTTCCAGCAAGGCGCTCCTATGGAAGCCGCCAAGTGGGCCTCTGTGCCGGTCATTAATGGCGGTGATGGCTGGGGTGAGCACCCTACTCAAATCCTAACCGATCTTTACACGGTATTTACAGAAAAGGGTCATCTCGACGGTTTGAAATGGCTGGCAGTTGGTGATATGCGCATGCGCACGATGCATTCACTGGCCTATGGATTAACACAATTCGACTGCCCGATCACTTTTGTGGCACCACCTGAAATGTCTCTGACGGATGAATTCAAGGCGGAATTGAATCAGAATTACAGCCTGAACTTTAAAGAGGCCGACCACGTTGAGCAGGCGATTGCCGATGCTGATGTTATTCTGGTTGAGCCAGTTGTGCAACCTGACTACACCAAATCTCGCCAGGAAGCTGGCGAGCATGGTATGACACCGGCCAATTACAAGATCACTCGTGAGCTGCTTGCTACAAAAGCAAAATCTGATGCTATCTTGCTGCATTCATTCCCACGCATGGATGAGATTCCCACCGATGTGGATAACACGCACTGGTCTCGCTACTGGCAGGAAGCCTACAACGGCGTCGTCATGCGCATGGCCCTGCTGGCGCTTGTTTTAGGTGCGATGGAATAGGTCTGAAATCAGGCTTTCATAATCTATGATTGGTGTGGGGAAAGGAGGGTGAATTTGGTTACAAAACCCCGCCCCACACCACTTCAAAGGCCTCACAGATGCGAACGCTAAAGATCCGAAACTGGGAAGTCCCGGTGGTTTTATTTTGGGTTTCTCTATTGGCATTTGGGATTTTGATTCCATGGTTGGGTTTTTACGCAGATGATTGGCCTTATCTATATACTGTAAAGGCATTTGGGCCGCAGGGTTTGAATGATTTTATATCCTGGGTTCGCCCGTTTTCCGCCTGGGTCTTGCTGGCAGTGCTGATTGCCTTTTCGGCCGGGTTGATATTCCAAAATGCCAACCTCTACCGTAAAGAATTTACTACCCTAAAACAATTTTATTGGGAGCTCAGTTGGCGAGCGCCAGGTTTAGAAAAAGGGACGGCTGAAGTTATTGAAGAATCACCTTTTAATTACCATGTTGATACCAGTTTGACACCGCTATTAAATTGGACTTATGACCCTTTATCTTCGTCCACAAACCTGCCCTATGCCGTTCTTGAATATCATAAAATCGCGTCAAAGTACGCAAGTGAGCTCGAGAATAATATTCCTATTCACCAGCATTTTTTCAATTATGATTTTAATGGATCGAACTGCTCATTATTATTCGTTGCATTTGATCCCCCAGGCTGTGTGCGGATGCTTACACCGCAAGAAAAGGATCAAATGCTCATGCTCGCCGGTTTTAAACAGGAGTTAAATCTTTCCAATTCGGGTTTAATCCTGAACGATGGGAATTATTCTGCCCAACCTCCGGTAGTGTTGGGAACAAATTCTATCCACGACTGGTGTTATTACTTTGAGAAAGCCGACCTGGCTGCCCAAGAGGGGAATTGGAAAGAGGTGGTTATGATGGGGCAAACGGCGTTGCGGGCTTCTTTAAAACCGCAATACCCATCTGAGCTGGTTGTTTTTATCGAGGGGTTCGCCCATACCGGAGATTGGAGCCAGGCTCATGAATTCGCCAAAACGATGTTGAAAGACCCATTTTTCAAATCAACAGTCTGTGATACCTGGAGTAATTTGGAACAAGACATGTCGACTATACCTGACAATATGAAAATACTGTCGGGTTACAAAAAAGAGTTCGGCTGCAATTCTTGATAGGTTATGTGAGTTAATACTCGATGAGCACTGCGTCCTCAAATAATTCATTCTGGAAGAAAAACTACCCGGATCAGTTTGGAGACTGGACGGTTCCAATTGTGTTATTGGGACTGGCGGTGCTGTGCTACGGTATCTTCATCCCATGGTTCGGCTTGTATGGGGATGATTGGCCTTATTTGTATGTCTATCATTTGCTTGGATCAGGCGGCTATGTTAACTTTGTGGCAGCGGACCGGCCTTTATCCGCCTGGGTTTATGTATTAATATCAAGCTTGCTGGGCGAAAATATTTGGGCCTACCATGTGCTTCTCTTGACCCTACGCTGGCTGGGGGCAGTGTTATTATGGCGGATCCTGCTGCAACTCTGGCCTGATGCTCGCAAACAAGTGGCCACTGTGGCCTGTTTATTCCTGGTTTATCCGGGTTTCCAACAGCAGCCTCTGCCACTTGAATTCGTGTTGCATTTTGCAGTGTTCGATTTATTCTTTGTAAGCCTGTTAGCAATGATTGCATCGGTCAAAAAAAGCCGCCGTTATTGGCCTTTAACGATCCTGGCGGTGGTATGTTCAGCGAGCATGTTCTCATTGGAATACTTCATTGGATTGGAATTAATTCGTCCAGTCTTATTATGGTTTTCCGTCAGCTGGCAATCTGAAACCCTTTCAAAAAAGATTAAGCGGATATTTTTGCTTTGGTTGCCATACCTGATCATTCTGACAGGGTTTGTTTTCTGGCGTGTGTTTATCTATAAATTCCAATTTTACCAGCCGAATTTGGTGAACCGGTTTTCTCAGGGCATCTTACCTGGGCTTGGTTTTCTCATCGTGCGAATATTGACGGATCTCAAAACGACGGCATGGGATGCCTGGCGGCAGATATTCGTGATCCCGTCTGACCTATTAAACAACGGAAGTTTTTTAGCTTTAGTTCTTGGAATCTTTGTGGCAATTGCGTTATATCTGGCATTTTTCCCAAAGTCTATGCATAATGAAAACGCACAGATGAGCATAACTTCAACCAAACCTTATTGGAAAGAGTGGTGGTTTGGGGCGGTAATGCTCGGGTTATTCACCCTGTTGATCGCAGGGTGGCCTTTCTGGGTTACCGATATCTCTGTTAATCTTAGTTTCCCGTGGGACCGCGCCACAATTCCATTTATGTTGGGTGCAAGCTTATTACTGGCTGGTTTGGTGATGGTGATATTCCAGCCAGGCATGCAGGGGTTGGTTTTAGCCGGGATTATCGGTTTGTCGGCAGGGGCTCATTACCAAAATGCTCTGGTCTACCGAAATGAGTGGAAAACATTGCAAACTTATTTTTGGCAAATTAGCTGGCGCGCACCCGAATTGAAGCCTGGGACGATTCTGGTTTCTGATCAAATTCCACTTTTTCGTTATAGCGATAATGACTTAACAGCGCCATTAAACTGGATGTATGATCCATCCAACCATAGTGACCGGCTCAACTATACATTTTTTGATCTATCCGTGCGGGTGTGGGGACAAGCCGGTTTTCCACAGTTGAAGGAAAATCAGACAGTACAGCATGACTTACGTTCCTTAAAGTTTGAAGGAAACAGCTCGGATATGCTGGTTATCTATTACAATCCACCGGCCTGTTTGAGGTTTCTCTCGAAGTACGAACCTTTGCCACCGGGGCTGCCAGCCAGCCTGGTGAAATCGACAAAGATATCGCATATAGATCAGGTTCTGGATGACGGCAGTAATTCACCGGCCAGACCACCCGTCGCGTTTGGGCTGGATCCTCAACCCGATTGGTGTTACTACTTTGAAAAGGCTGATCTGGCTTACCAGCAAAACGATTGGCAAAAGATTGTCAATCTGGGAGATCAGGCCGCGAAAAATGGTTTAAAACCGATTGAAGTGTCTGAATATTTACCTTTTATTGAGGGCTATGCACGGCTGGGACGTTGGGACGAAGCCGGAAAGTTAACCCAGGCTGCCTGGGAAAGTGCAAATGTACAGCCGTCGGTTTGCTCCACCTGGAGCCGAATCCAGCAAAGCCTGGTAAGTGGGAGCCCTGATAGAGCTCGCGCAAAAAATATCCAGTCTGAGCTGGGATGTACGTCTTGATTTGGTTAGTTATGATTGATTCATAAATTTGGATGATTTAACATTTGAAAGGAGATCAATGCCAGGCCAGAATTTAAAAAATGGAATTCCTAATCAAATTGTTCACCGCTTTCTTATTTGAAGCGATTGAGAGAATCAATGTAATCTATTAAAAGGAGTTGATAAGATGCAAACTTTTCTTCACGGTCGTGATTTGATTGGTGATTTAGACTTCAGCAAGGAAGAAGTCGAAACTGTTCTGGATGTCGCGTTTGATTTGAAACGCAAACGTGCTCTCAATGAGCCACATGCATACCTGCGCGATAAAACTTTAGCAATGTTGTTTTTCTTCAGCAGCACTCGCACACGTGGCTCGTTTGAAGCAGGTATGGCTCAATTAGGCGGACATCCGGCCTTTATTGACTCAAAAACCACCCAAATTTCCCACGGCGATACTCCAAAGGAAATCGGAGAAATCCTGGGAAGGTATTACGATGGACTGGCGATCCGCCAAATTGATTGGGGAATGGGCAATAAATATATCAATGAGGTAGCAAAATATTCACGGGTGCCGGTATTAAATATGCAATGCGATATTTATCATCCATTCCAAATTTTGGCGGATCTGATGACCATTCAGGAAAAAGTGGGACGCGATCTGCGTCACAAGAAAATGGTGGTTTCCTGGGCTTATGCGGCTTCTTATCAGAAACCCATGTCGGTTCCCCAGAGTCTGATTCTGCAAATGCCACGGTTTGGTTTGGACGTCGTTTTGGCGCATCCGCCGGAATTCCGCTTGATGCCCGAAGTAATGGAAATGGCCCGTGAACAAGCACGCAAGTTTGGCACCGGTTTCGAAGTGGTTGATGATATGGACGAAGGTTTTAAGGATGCAGACATCGTTTACGCCAAATCCTGGGGCGCCATGGTGCATACACCCGATGAAAAAGAAGGTGCGGAAATTATAAAGAAATATTCCAGTTGGATAACGGATGAGCGGCGGATTAATCTGGCCAAGAAAGATGCTATCTATATGCATCCGCTCCCAGCCGACCGGAACATCGAGGTTACAGATGCTGTCATTGATGGACCTCACTCGGTAGTTTATGATGAAGCGGAAAACCGACTTCACGCGCAAAAAGCCGTCATGGCTTTGACAATGAGTTAGGAAAATATAAAGGGAGATGGTATAAAATGGAGAAAAAAGGCGTTGTAGTTGTAGCTGTTGGCGGAAACTCGTTAATTAAGGACGAGCAGCACAAGTCCATTCCAGATCAATATGCGGCAGGCGTTGAGTCCATGCATCATATTGTTGATATGATCGAACAGGGTTGGGAAGTGGTTGTCACACATGGGAATGGTCCGCAAGTTGGATTCATTAATCGCCGCTCAGAGCTGTCACGACATGAACTACACGAAGTGCCGCTGGATTTCTGTGGCGCGGATACGCAAGGCTCTATCGGGTATATGTTCGCGATGGCGCTGGATAATGAATTCCATGCCAGGAAAATGGACAAGAAAAGCGCCGCGGTGGTTACACAGACCATTGTTGACCGCAATGATAAAGCATTTCAAGCCCCCAGCAAACCCATCGGTTCTTTTATGGATGAAAAGACTGCTAAAGAAAGAGCCGCTAAAGAAGGTTGGGTGGTAGTCGAAGATGCCGGTCGCGGCTGGCGGCGAGTGGTAGCATCACCAATTCCGGTTAAAATTGTAGAGGCAAAGGCCATTCGCACATTGATCGATGCCGGGTTCACTGTCGTTGGTGTGGGCGGCGGCGGCATCCCGGTAATTGAGGATGAGAATGGAGATCTGAAGGGCGTGGAAGCAGTTATCGATAAAGATTTTGGCTCTTCATTGCTGGCTACCCTGATCAATGCCGATATGTTCGTAATCAGTACGGCTGTTGAAAAAGTGGCTATCAATTACAATAAACCCAATCAAAAATGGCTTGATCGAATGACTGTTAAAGAGGCCAAAGCCTACATGGCGGAAGGACATTTTGCTAAAGGGTCTATGCTGCCAAAAATTCAGGCAATTTTACGTTTCCTGGAAGCAGGTAGTAAACAGGCCATCATCACGAGCCCAGAGAATATCGGTCGCGCCCTCAAGGGAGAGACAGGTACCTGGATTGTTCGCTAAATAATTTTGGTGTTTTGCGGCGGTACAGCCGCCGCAAAACACGTATTGTAAGGTAAAATTAACCCGGTGTTGGTTATTTTAGTTTCCTAACAAGCATTAAGATGTATAGTTGGTTGTAATCGGAGTAGCCCATTTCCATTTTCTGTCAACGAGAAGGAGGTGAGGAAATCCAATCAAACCGTACGTATATCGCATTCCAGATTCTCGCAAATTCATTCAAATAGATGGAGGAGATTTATGTCTAGCCGAAAATGGATGTTTGTTAGTATTTTGGTTTTAATGACTATGGTGTTCTCAGCTTGTGCACCAGCTGCTACACCAACCGCGGCTCCGGCTGCTCCCGCAGCAACCACAGCACCGGCTGCGCCGGCCGCCACAACCGCGCCGGCTGCCAGCCTTGCAGTTGGCATTGTGCTACCCACCAAAGATGAGCCCAGGTGGATCCAGGATCAAACCCGCTTCCAAACCGCTCTCACAGCGGCCGGATACCAGGTAGAGATTTTGTTCAGCCAGGGTGATTCCGCCAAAGAGAAGGCCAATGTTGAAGCGCTCATCTCCAAGAACATTAAAGTCTTGATCATCTGCCCGCAGGACGCTGCTGCTGCTGGCGCCGCCGCTGATGAAGCGCATGCGGCCGGCATCAAAGTCATCTCCTACGACCGCTTGATCACCGGCAGCTCCTCGGTGGATTACTACGTGACCTTTGACAGCATTTCAGTCGGCAAGGCCCAGGGACAGTATCTGGTAGATCACGCCACC
>DATFYI010000096.1:0-11717 GCA_035315125.1 Anaerolineaceae bacterium
GTATTTTTGTTGCTGGATAGCGATTTTAAGGAAATTGGTGTTTGGGTTGAGAGGTCTAAAGCTGCAAGTGAACGTTTGGCGCAGTGGGTCTCGGCTCATCCGGTTTACGAGGCTATTCGCACTTCGAATGAACTAAGCCGAGAAGAAAAGCGCACACGCCTGGCGCCCTTCCTGGCCGAAAGACAGCTCGAAATGGAAGACTGGTACCAAAAAGGCCTTCAGTTGTCAATGGTCACAGAAATTGTTGATATATTGATGGTCAATTAAATCTACGGTTATACTCAGGCAGTTTGGGCAAAATGATTGCACTCGATATCCTGCCAGGTTTCCGCTGGGTAGGGTCGTAGAAAACTACCGATGAGTGGTGTGCTGTGCCGAATCTCTTCGGCGACCCGCAGGGCAATCCGACGTATTGAAAAGTGAGCGCCGGGTGATGAGCGTAATGAGGTGAAATGGTAGGCGCTTCGGAAGTTGAAACTGGCCAGCACACGTCGGTTATAAGCGTTAGGTACAATGTAACTGGCGATATGCGGATTATAGGCGGCCAGTTGCTCATAAGCCTGCCTGGCGCTTTCCATGGCCTCTCTAAAAATATTTTCCATGCCTGCCAGAACGATCCGGCGTGGCACTGCATAGCCCAGGCGGGTTGTCAGGGTTTGAGGAGATTGGGTCATCATACGATGACGTTTGAACTCGAAGTATGCTCCCTGATCCATCAGCAAATCGAAGGTGTAGCTGGTATGTTCCAACTCACGTATTGGCAGGTCGAACTTACCCAGACGACCCAGTATGAGCTCTGCGATACGTTTACGTTCACCGTCGCTCATTCTTGCGAGTGTAGTTAAAATTTCAGAAAAACTGCCTTCCCCAAAGCGGTATAGCGCGGCTGCCAGAGCATTCATTTCTCCCTTCGGATCAAAAGAAACAAGCCGGCACCAGTCCGGTTTTGGATCGACCTCAATCGATAACCGCCCTGCTTCTGCAGATAAATCACGGCCGGTTTCTTCCAGATAAGGCACTGCGTTGGCATATTTGACCAATGTAGGTACTTCCATTTGGGCAACGCCTTTGATTTCATCTCCTAATGCGCGCACTTCCGCGAGCGGGCTGGAAAGCATCTTCTGCAAGGCATGTTCGAGCGCCCGGGCATTGATCGTCATGCCGACATTTGCCAGGGAGGCAGCCGGAAGTAAAAACCGGCAGCAGTCGATATAATCTGAACGGGTGCGCCGGTCCCAGGCTGCTTCGCTTTCGCCTGGAGCGCAGGGCATTTCTTGCTTGACAACTGCCCTAACCGCCGGTAAGGTCTGTTGATAAGTTTCCAAAAGGTGGATGCAGGTTTCGATATAGAGGGATTGAAGCGGGTGGTCTTCCAGTTCGTCGGGGATAAAAAAGTCAGTAGGTCGCCATTTTTGATAGCGGGTAGATTTCTCGGTATAGGCAGCCAGCCGGTTTGATTCGAGTGTTTCAACCGCTAAGCGGCTGACATTCTCGACAGCGATATGCAGCACGGCATGTTCGGCTACCGAGGAATGTCCATAGCCAACCACCCATTTTTCATGGAATTCCGCACTTTTTTCATCGGTCAGTTCCGCCGCGATTTCTCGAAAGGATTCGGGTGATCGGGAAGTTTTTGCAAAGGTTACCGCAATCGTCTCTGGTCTTAGTTTTTGTGGGTCAAGCAGATAAACCTGTCGTTTTAGCGTCATTTGTCAGCACCTCCCGGGCATTTTGGATATCGGCATGCATCTGCTTTACCAGGGCCTGGACATTATCAAAACGTTCTTCCTGGCGCAGATATTCGACAAACTCCAGTTGAATCATACTGCCGTAGATATCTCTGTCAAAATCCATCAGATAGGCTTCGATCTGTACGTTATTATTAATATTTTTGAATGTAGGACGGATGCCAACATTGGTAACGGAGGGAAAACGCACTCCATCGATCAGGCTCCAGGTGGCATAAATTCCAAATGCCGGCAAGATTCGTTCGGGTGAATAATCCAGGTTTGCGGTAGGAATTCCTAGACCTTTGCCTCGTCCATCACCATGAATAACCTGGCCGCCAATGCTGAACCAACGACCCAAGAATCTGGCCGCCTGAGCGACGTCCCCCTGGCCTAACAGTTTTCGGATCCGGCTAGACGATACGATTTCGCCCTTAAAATCTACCCTGGGGATCACTTTGACTTGATAGCCATATTTCTGACCTAATTGAGTCAGGGTTGCAATATTACCCTGGCGATTGTGTCCAAGTGCGAAATCATTGCCAGCCCAGAGTTGTTCCATTCCCAGATGTTCAGAGGCCAGCTCAATAAATTCGTCAGCGCTTAAGGCTGCCAATTGGCGAGTGAAATTAAGCGTTATAACATAGTCCACACCCAATTCGCCCATCAGTCTGGCCCGTTCTTCTGGTGAGTTTAGATAAAATGGGCCCTGCAGGCCTCGTAAAACCACAACCGGATGGGGAAAAAATGTTAAAACCACAGCTTCTCGCCCGGCCTGGTGAGCTGCTTCAACGAGTGGGCGAATTAAGGCCTGATGACCGCGGTGAACACCATCAAAGACGCCTATCGTTAGCCAGGTAGATTTCAGGTGTAAATTTTCCAGTGAGTAGAGATGTTGCATTGAATTTCAGGAAAAAAACACTTTACGAGGCTGCCATTCATTGGTTTCGGTGTTTAATTCGAGCAAAGCCACCAGCTCGCCCTGTTCGCTGACCCCGCGTACCTTATTACCCTGACCTTGCTCGGCTGGAATCCGGTGTCCATGCCGGATTGCTTCAAGTTGGTCGTGAGAAAGCTCTATGGCAGGCCAGTCTGAAAGCGCCTCAGCAGCCGGTATAAGGAATTGATACCAATTACCAGTGTCAAAGGCTTCACGGAGCCTGCGTAATGGAACAGCATCGCGCAAGGTAAAACGCCCACTCTTTGTGCGTCGTAGCCCAACCAAATGTGCACCACAACCCAGCGCTTCACCCAGGTCGTGCGCCAGTGAACGGACGTAGGTGCCCGATGAACAATATACATCAATCACTGCTTCCGGCGGAGCCCATTCCAACAATTCCAGGCTGTATACCTGGATTTTGCGGGGCTCCAGATCGATCTCTTCGCCTTCCCGGGCCATTTCGTAAGCTTTATGCCCTTTGACTTTAACAGCCGAGTATGGAGGTGGAACTTGTTCTATTTCACCCACGAATTTCATCAAGTTTTCTTCGAACTGAGCCTCTGTAATATTGACCGGTGAAGTGCTGACTACCCGTCCATCATCATCGTAGGTATCCGTACTTGTTCCCAGGCGAATCACTGCCTGGTAGCGCTTGTCTGACGCCGAAACATATTCACTCAATCTCACCGCCGGACCAATTAAAATCACCAGTACGCCCGATGCGCGCGGATCTAAAGTACCAGTATGACCCGCTCTGCGGATATTGGTACCTTTTCGCACAATTTGGACTACATCATGAGAAGTTAACCCAATTGGTTTATCAACAACCAGAACGCCAGAGATAGCGTTTTTTAGGTTAAAGCTGCTTTCAATATCATCGTTCATCTTTTAGTTTCTCCCCGTGAATATTATATCAAACGAGGCGTTCGCATTTCATATAAAGGAACTGTATTCCTATACTATTATTCATCGAAAGAAATATTGGCTTCCATTAGCTTTTGAGTTGCTTTCAAGATTATACCTTCTACCGTATCCAATTCTCCAGCAACATCGGCACCGGCGGCAGCCGGATGCCCTCCGCCACCAAATTGTAACGCAATTTGCGAAACATCATAACCATTTTGGGAGCGCCAACTTACTTTTACATGCTTCCCTTTTTGTTCGATGAAAACGAGCGCAATATCACTCTCATCAATAGAAGAAAGGGTATTAATCAAATCTGCATCATCATTTCCAGTGTAATTTGCCAGCTCTCGATCTGCCAGTGTCATCGAGGTCCAAATTAACCGACCTTCCCGTTGAAGACGGGTCATTGCAGGACCCCAGTATCGGGCAGACTCAAACGATCTGCGAACCAGTACCCGGTTGTATAAATCTGACAGATTTGCGCCGTCTTCCATCAGCTTTGCAGCTAACCGAAGAGTCGATGGCTCAACGTTTGAGGTACGAAAACCAATGGTGTCGCTGACAAGACCAGTCATCAATGCTTGTGAAACCGGAGCTGTGATAGCCAGTCCCCAATCTTCCAAATATCTTGCCAGTATTGCCGAGGTGGCCGGTACAGCGGGGTCAACGAAATTAATTCTGGCGAAATTTAGATTGGTAATGTGATGATCAATATTAAGGTCAGCCCGCCTATCTCCTAAAACGCCTCCGGTTCTAAGCAGGTCGGAACAGTCAAGCACAATAGAGGTATCAGACGATCCATTTGGTCGCCGAGCGATCAAATCGCTGCCGGACAGATGGTGAAAGGAATGGGGAATGCCATCAACCAGCACCATTTGAACATTTTTGCCCGCCTGCCGGAGCGACAGACCCAGACCGAGCAGCGATCCAATAGCATCACCATCGGGCCGGATGTGAGAGACGATCAAAAAGCTCTGCCCGTTTTGAAAAAGCTCTCTTACCGAATTAATAAGAGTATTAGTGATCTCCGTCATTGTTATTTTGTCTTGATTCCTGGCGGAGTGATGCTAATATTTGTTCAATATGATCAGCACGCTCCGGAGTTGGGTCCCAATGAAAACGTAAACGTGGAAAAACCCTCAGCTCAATCCGTTCAGCCAGGGCTTTGCGTAAAAAACCGCTGGCATGTTCTAAACCTGCCAGAACTTCTTGTGATCTTGATTGGCCTTCAACGGCCGAGACAAATACATCCGCATATGCCAACTCGCGATCCACCTTTACATCTGTAATCGATATTCCGGTCAGTCTTGGGTCATTAACCTTGGTTAAGATTAACTCAGATAGCTCTTCCCGGATTCGATCACCAATTCTTTGTAATCTAAGTTGTGACGGCATGGTTTTACTCCTTCCAAAAGGGTAAAAATGCCCTTTACATTGTGATACGCTCAAGGGTGTAGCATTCTACCACATCACCTTGGGCAATATCATTAAAACCTTTAAAAGAGATACCGCATTCAAAGCCTTGCCTCACTTCTCGAACATCATCCTTCTCGTGTTTGAGAGAAGATATTTCTCCATCAAATAACACTTCAGAATTGCGTAAGAGGCGCACTTTGGCGTTGCGGCGAATCTCACCCTGGGTTACTTTACATCCAGCTACAGCGCCAACTTTGGATATCTTGAATACTGCCAGCACAGATGCACGGCCGATGATGACATCTTTATACTCAGGAGAGAGCATACCTTTCAATGCTTTTTCAACGTCTTCTGTCAAACGGTAAATGATATCGTATAACCGGATAGACACACCTTCGGCATCGGCAAGCCGACGTGCTGCAGAATCTGCTTGAACATTGAAACCAATAACAATCGCTTTGGATGCGGACGCCAGATTAACGTCATTTTCGGAGATGTTCCCGGTCGAGGCGTGCAATATATTGATCGAAATTTCGGTCTTTTCCAGATCGTTTAGCGAATTGATGATTGGCTCCAATGAGCCTTGCACGTCTACTTTAATGATCAAACGAAGTTCGCGTAATTCACCGGCCTTATAGCGTTCGAATAACTCTTCCAGGGTTGCTTTTGGAGCGGCAGAATGGAGCTGCTGTGCTTTAATTTTCCGTTCTTCGACAATCATGCGGGCGTCCTTTTCGGACGGCACCACCTGAAAGATATCTCCAGCCTGGGGGACGTCATTTAGACCCATTGCTAATACTGGGGTCGATGGACCGGCCTCACGAATTTTTCGCCCACGAAAATCGGTCATAGCCTTCAATCGCCCATAAGAGGTCCCGGCAATTACCGTGTCTCCAGCTTCAAGCGAACCATTCTGTACTAGCAAAGTGGCGATGGTCCCTTTACCCTTATCCAATTCAGCTTCGATTACTGTACCGATTACTTTGCCTTTCGGATTTGCGAGGATTTCGGCATTATCTGCTACCAGCAAAATAGCCTCAAGTAAATCATCCAGCCCCTTTTTTTGTTTTGCGGAAACTGGCACAATGATGGTCGAGCCTTCCCATTCATCTGATACCAAACCTGCATCAGCCAATTGTTGTTTAACAAATTCAGGGTTTGCATTGGGACGGTCAATTTTATTCAAAGCGACAACAATCGGGACGCGCGCTGCCTTGGCGTGGGCAATGGCTTCACGTGTCTGCGGCATGACTCCATCATCAGCAGCTACTACCAGCACTACAACATCTGCCCCTTGAGCGCCACGCGCTCGCATGGCAGTAAAAGCGGAGTGACCAGGTGTATCCAAAAACGTGATCGTGCGTCCGTTGTGCTCAACCTGATAAGCTCCGACGTGCTGCGTGATACCGCCTGCTTCCCCTTCAGCGACATTGGTGTGCCTGATTGCATCCAGCAGGGTTGTTTTACCATGGTCCACATGTCCGAGTATTGTAACCACCGGGGGACGACTGACCAGCTTTTTGGGGTCTTCATTGGCGATTAATCGTCGCCAGAGAGGTATTTCTCCAGCTTCTTTTTCTTCAATAACCGGCTCAGGTGCTTCCAGGCTGGCATCAAACCCCATTTCCGATGCGACAATAGCAGCAGTCTCGAAATCGACCGTCTGGTTGATATTTGCCATCACTCCGTTTGACATCAATATCTTGATCACCTGTATCGGGCTGGCCTCAATTTTTTGAGCCAGGTCGCGCACAGTGATATTGGCAGGTAGTTCTATTTTTTTATGCCCATTCTCGCTCATGTCGCACCTCCATTATAATTTATACCCCTTTATCTGCCCCTTACCTCGGGGAAGATACCGTGTTCTACTGCATGCGGCTGACCGGGGCTGTAAGGTCCGCGATCCAATGAGCTAGCCAGATGGGTTGAGTTTACGGTATCATTTTTATCAATCCAAAGGACTTTCTGTCCTCTACTTTGTATTTCGAAAGAGCCTCAGGCAGATTGAGACGGCTCTTCCGTCAAATTTTTCAGGAAAGCTTCTAATAGCTCCCTGTCGTGATCAGAAAAATTTGTTTTTAAGGCGTGGGCTAATGAGCCCTTCAAACCCTTTTCCCAGCAAGAACGATTTTCGTGCAGATAGGCGCCTCGCCCGGCGATTTTTCCGCTTGGATCGATCTGTATGCCATCTGCTGTTCTGACGATGCGGATTAGTGACCTTTTTGCCAGAACTTGATGACAACCAGCACAGGTTCGTTGCGGAATATGTTTTATCCGTTTACCAGCACTCTTTGCCACTGGTGCCACTCTCTTCAGCGGATTATGGTTCCCAATCCCATTCGCCGTCGCCGCGCTTATGTTTCTTCTTAATCAGCACCAGGTCTCGATCCGGATCGTATTCTACTTCAACGGATTTGCGTTTCTTCTTCTTGCCTTTCTTGGTTTTCTTGTCGCCTTCCTCTTCTTCCTCTTCCTCGGTTTCAACCGGTTCAATAACGCCCGGTTTGAGTGTAAATAATTTATCGAAGGACGCTTCCTCTTCTTCTTCAGGCGAGGCTATTAGCGTTTCTTCGGTTTCAACAACAGGTTTCAATTCTTCTATCACGCCTGCGACTGGTGCTACTTCTTCCACTTCGCCTGGTTGTATTTCGCCTTTCTCAGAAATTTCGATCTGTTCGCTTGGACCAGAAATTTCGATTGTTGGGGCTTCTACCGCCATCTCAGCTTCAGTTGGCAGCACAGGCTCAATTGCGGGAGTTTCTGGGGCTGCTTTTGCCGACAAAATTGGCTCCATCAGAGCTTTGATCTCGGCCATGGCGCGCGGCCCAATACCTTGCAGCCGGAAAACATCGTCAGGATGAGATTGCATTTGAATTGTCAAATCACCAACCGTGGCAAAACCGGCTTCTTGAAGAATATACGCCACGTGTTCGGGCAAACCACTGTCCAGGATATTCTTTTCGAAAAGCTCAGCAGGAATTTTCTCGCGCAACTCTTCTTCCAGCGATACAACTTCAGTTTTCTTATCGGGTTGGTGGCGAAAACTGGTGCGTTTTTCAATCCGGTCTACAAACTTGGTTAGCACGTCGTATTCTTCTGGTGTCAATGGGCGTCCATCCGCCTTCTTTACCAGAATCGCATCGATTTGCTCCATGTCTACATCAGCATGCAGCGCAGCCGCCAGCGAAGGGTCTTGTTTTAACTTGGTGACTGCATCCAAAGCAGCTTCACTTAAGCTCTTAATATCGATCCGCCAGCTAGTCAGTTTAGCCGCCAGACGGGCGTTTTGGCCATCTCGACCAATCGCAAGACTAAGCTGATCTTCCGGTACCACCACGGTGGCAGTTTTGTTGGCCGCGACTTTTTCGTTAAGATAAACACCTACAACCCGAGCCGGACTGATGGCTTTAGCAATAAAAGCTGCCGGGTCCGGGTTCCATTCGATTACGTCAATTTTTTCATCGTGCAGCTCACGCACAATGGCCTGGATACGTACGCCACGTATACCCACACAGGCGCCAACCGGATCAATTCCGGACTGAGTCGCTGATACAGCTACCTTGGCTCGTTCACCAGGCTCACGGGCTATGGAACGAATTTCAACTACACCGTGATAAATCTCTGGTACTTCGTTTTCAAGCAGGCGTCTTAGAAAATCACGATGTGTCCTTGATAGAATAATTTGGGGACCGCGCGGGCTATCTTTTACCTCGGCAACCAGTGCTCGTACACGGTCATGGATGCGGAAGCGTTCGCCTGGTATCATGTCTTTACGGGACATTACCCCTTCAGCTCGCATCTCCATGCCAACAGTTAATCCCTGGGCATTAACGGCCTGCACTACACTGCTGACAATCTCGCCCAGTTGCTTTTCATAGTAAGCGAGTTGTGCCTGCCGTTCAGCATCGCGAATGCGCTGTTGGATGACCTGGCGAGCGGTCTGAGCAGCCACACGACCAAAATCACGTGGAGTGCTCTCAACCGTTACCATACTCCCGATTTCAGCTTCGGGGACATAACGGTGCGCCTCGGCCAGGGTAACCTCGGTGCGTGGATCTTGCACCGATTCAACCACTTCTTTTTCGGCAAAAATAACTACCTTACCGGTGTCCGGGTCGACTTTTGCCTCCACTTTTTGAGCGGTGGAAGCATTGACGGCTCGCCTGTAGGCCGAAACCATAGCCGATTCTAACGCCGTGAGGATTACCTCTTTCGGCAACTGCTTTTCTTCTAGCACTTCATTGAAGGCCAGGACAAATTCGTTCTTCATCCTACTTTAATCTCCGACAAACTCCCTTTTATACGCAGAAAAGTGGGGGTCACCCACTTTTCGTTGCGGTCAAAAACGATCACAACTTCGTGTGTATAAATTTTAACATAGAACTGGAGCGGATGCAAGGTATGAATTATAATGATTCCGATCTGAAAACTGGGGTCATCTTTTCATCAATCATGGAAAAACAATCATGAAACGTTTCGATCTTACCGCCGCTCGGCCTTTATGGGTTGCAATTGTTCGTTGGGCTATTATTTTCTTTATCGGTTTATCCATTTACACACTTATATTGATCAACCGTCAACCCATTTTCTTACGTCCTCTTAGTATAGCTATTCGTTATAGTTTTACATTCGTGCTGCCCCTGGTCTTTATTGGGATCTATCTGGCCTACATCATCCCCGGTTGGCCAGGAAAAATAATCAGTTTTACTGCCACCCTATCACTTTTTTCTTTGGCGCTGGCAGGTCTGTGGACCAGCGGGCATTCTGAGCAATACGTGATTGCCAGCCTCATGCCCTGGGTAGATGCATTTTATTACTATACCGGCGCTCTTAGCGTGCTTGACGGCGGTCTTTTTAATGGACAAGCCGCACGCAGACCTTTCGGAACGACTTTTCTTGTCACTCTCTTAGGAATTACCGGTCAAAACCTGGAAATAACCCTGGCTCTACTGGTGGTGATGACCGCGGTTGGCTGCTATTTCGCAGCTCGCCAGGTTCAAAACAGCCTGGGCGCGGTGGCTGGCACGACGGTTTTGGTTCTGCTCTTTTTTTATTATCGTAGCTATAGCGGGACAACCATGACTGAGAGCCTGGGATTAATATCAGGCGCAATCGGATTTGTCTTTCTCTGGCGGGCAGCGGTTGAGAAGAACCGCACATTGGCTATGTTGGGACTATTCATCACCACGGTAGGTATGAATGCCCGCGCCGGTGCATTCATCGAGCTGCCGGCCCTGATTGCGTGGGGTGCATGGGCTTTCAGAAAACAAGGCTTTCTGTCATGGCCCTCATTATTACTGGGAGTCGCTGTAGTGGGTGCAGGTTTCGTGATCAACACCTGGATGTTCAACCTGTTCGCAGCCCCGGGTAGCGGTGCGAATGCCAGTTTCGCCTATTTATTCTATGGCACCGCGTTTGGAGGGAAAGGTTGGAGCCAATATTCCTTTGATCATCCGGAGGTATTGAATTTACCGGAGCAAGAACAATATCGCGTGTTAATGGCAATCTCGTTGGCGCATATCCGCAATGATCCTCTGGATCTTGTAAGAGGGGTGATCCATCAATATTCTTTTGTTTTTTCAATTGGAAATTGGAGTCTATATTCCTATCTCGTTGGGGATAATAAGATTGTCGTATTGATAAGCCGGCTGATTGTTACAGTATTGGCAATCGTGGGCCTGATCCGCTGTATCATCCAACGGCGCCAGCCTCTTTATGCCTTGATGCTGGCTGCGATGATTGGAGTTTTATTATCTGTTCCTGGCGCGCCGCCGGGTGATGACGAGGGTATACGCGTTTATGCTGTCAGTATCCCTTTTATTGTCAGCCTGCCGGCCATTGGGGCTGGCTACATTCTTCAAAAAATACATATAAAGGCCATTCTCGATCCAACCAACGATCCGGTTCCGGCTAATTTGGTGATTGGCTCGGCAATAGTCGTTTTGTTTATGACGATTCTGGCGCCCTTGTACTACAAAGCTGCCAGCCGTCCGCCTCAGTATTCGTCAGTGAGTTGTCCTGTCGGTCAGGACGCGGTGTATATGCGCTTCAACCCGGGCTCGTCCATCAATATCATCAGGGAAAGTGTCTTGAAGTTAGACTGGCTGCCTGATTTTCACGAAAGCCGTTTTATCTGGTACATCCATAATTTGCCGCAAAACGAGGTCATCACAGAATTGCAAAAACTTCAAGCGCCGCTGACCATCTTGAGTGGAGATGAGTTGAAAACTGATCAGGGCGTTTGGATATTTGTTGATTCGAATATAATTCCGGATAAGAACGGAATTGTGGGCGCCTGTGGGAATTGGGATATCACCACAGACATCGCAGCGGCCAGGTTCTTTAAGGCCAGCAGCATGCAATTAGTTTCGTTTAATAAATAAAACAAGAAACAGCGCTCAGACATCCAGGTTCTGGACGTCTTTAGCATGGGTGGTAATAAAACGAGTGCGTGGCGGAACAGCCTCGCCCATCAGCATATCAAAGGTGCGGTCGGCAACGGCTGCGTCATCCATGGTCACCAATAATAAGGTGCGATTAGCCGGGTTCATGGTGGTTTCCCATAGCTGGGTTGGGTTCATTTCACCCAGACCTTTGTAACGTTGGATGCTCGCCTTATCGGCGCTGGTGCCCATTTCCTTGAGAATACGGTCTTTATCTGGGTCCGCATAGGCATAGCTCACCTGGTTCTTGAAGGCAATCCTGTAAAGCGGAGGTTGGGCAATATA
>DATFYI010000097.1:0-21907 GCA_035315125.1 Anaerolineaceae bacterium
CAGGATATCACCGCGGCTACAGGTGCAGATATTCGTAAGATTCGGCGACAAATCGGAATGGTCTTTCAGCAGTTCAACCTGGTGAAGCGTTCCTCGGTTTTTACAAATACAATGACCGGACGATTAGGCTACGCTAATACATTTACCAGTATGTTCCATATCTTTTCGGCTGATGATCACAAACGGGCGATCGCAAGCCTTGAACAAGTGGGTTTGGCGGATAAAGCGAATGTCCGCGCTGATTCACTGTCTGGCGGTCAACAGCAAAGAGTTGGTATAGCCAGGGCTTTAATGCAGGAGCCAAAGCTGATTTTAGCGGATGAACCGGTGGCTTCGTTAGATCCAGTGTTGGCCCACTCAATTCTTAAATACCTGGAGCAGCTCAACAAGGAACGGGGTATTACCGTGCTGTGCAGCTTGCATTATCTGGACCTGGTCCACCGATATGCCACACGGGCAATTGCTTTGAAAGATGGCATGCTGGTCTTCCAAGGGCTGCCGAAGGAGATCGACGACACGCAATTTAAGTCGATTTACGGCCAGGAAGCCGAGCGAGTTTCTTTGGTTTAATTCCAATCAATTCTTTACAATATCCTTTATCATTTTTAAATACCCATCATGGCAGCTCCAGAAGATACCCTCATTTCCGGAAATAAAACACTTATTCCAACGATCGCTTCACTGCTCATTCCCGGTTCTGGTCAGGCCTTTCTAGGGAGCCGTTGGAAGGGCCTGGTCATTTTATTGACCACGGCTGTTCTGACTTTCTTGGTTAATTGGGCCCTGGTAAATCTGAACATCGGCCAGGTGAACATAGGCAAATTGGTTACCAGTTGGTTATGGATACCCCTCATTCTATTTTGGGTATGGAATGTTCTGGATGCCCAAAAAAGTTCTGAAGGGAAAACCTTTACTCCTTTGATCGGACTAATGTGCGCTGGTTTAATCCTTTATTTCATTGCTTGGAACGTAACTGATGTCAATCTAGACCGACTGGTAACTCGCTTTGGGGATGCACAGAAAATGGCCAACCAGTTGATTAATCCGGAGCTGGCGACGGTCACAATCAATGGCCAGGATCAAACCTGTTCTTGGGATTGTTTATTTGGCTATACCCGAGACCGCATAGCAGGAATTAAACCTCACCTCGATGTTAAAGCAAGCCAGAATGTACTGGATATCTTTGGTCAGACCCAAAAGGCAGCGGCTCCGGCCTGGATGGTGTTCCTGGGATTTGCGCAAAAAGGACAACAGGTTAACACTTTTGTAGCCGGAAAACTGATGGAGACTATTGCAATTGGTCTGATGTCAACTTTGTTCTCGACCATCCTGGCTGTTCCGATTAGTTTTCTGGCAGCTCATAATATTATGTCGCGTATTCCCGGCGGCCAGGCTATTTATTATATAACTCGTACCATTTTAAATATCGTCCGGGCGGTCGATACAATCGTTTGGGGGCTGATTGTGATTGTTTGGGTAGGATTGGGTACCTTTGCGGGCGTTATCGCGTTAACTATTCACTCTGTGGCGGCGTTGGCAAAACTATATTCTGAAGAGCTCGAACATATTGATCCGGGGCCTGTGGAAGCCGTAACCGCTACTGGCGCCAATTTGTTTCAGACTATCCGTTATGGGGTTGTGCCGCAGATCACCCCTTCGTTCCTGGCTTATACTTTACTGCGCTGGGATATCAATATGCGCTCTGCAACTGTCATTGGCTTTGTAGCAGGCGGCGGGATTGGATTCCTGGTAGTAGAGACAATTCGGGCGGGTGCTTATCAGTTTTATGCCATGATTTTATGGGCAACCGCGGTTGTGATCATCCTGGTTGATTATATCAGCGCAAAAATGCGCGAGAACATTCTTAAAGATCAACCACCCCAAAAAATTAAAACCCAAAACCAACAAACTTTTGGAACACTCCGAAAGGTGTTTTATATCATAATCGGGTTAGTGCTATTCGCGTACTGCTGGAACCTTACTGAAATTAGCCTGCCTGACCTGTTTTCACCTGCACCCACATTAATTTCCATGGTCAGCGATTTTGTCCATATCGACCTGACAGCGGATGTGGTTGCGGTAGTGACACAACAAATGCTGATAACAATTTTTCAGGCACTATTGGCAACTACTTTGGGAGCAATTATTGCGTTGCCATTCAGCTTTTTGGCAGCTCGCAACCTGACTGGAAAAAATAAGATGTTGATCTGGATCTATTATCTGACTCGTTCGATATTTAATGTTCTACGCTCAATTGAAGCCTTGCTATATGTAGCAATCTTTATCTTTTGGGTAGGTATCGGTCCATTTGCTGGGATGTTGGCGTTGGCGGTGACCACCTTTGCATTAATTGGCAAGCTTTTTTCTGAAGCGATTGAAAATATTGAATCTGGATCCATTGAAGCCGTGACCGCCACAGGCGCAGGCCCGTTGCAAGTGATCAATTATGCGATTTTGCCTCAAATTGTGCCAGCGTTTGTTTCTTATCTCATATACCAATGGGATATTAATATTCGTATGGCAACGATAATTGGTTTTGCAGGCGGCGGCGGTATTGGCTTGACGTTATCTACTTACTTTGGTTCGCTGCAGTACCATAAGGCCGGCACAGTGGTAGCCTTTATTGTCATCGTTGTGGCATTGATGGATTTCAGCAGTGCGAAGTTGAGACAACAGCTCGTCTAAGATAAAATAGAATAAAATAAGATGATTTACGAGGGACAACCTCGCGGATTATAACCGCATATCATTGCGGATAGATTCGGGAAAGTTGAATCTGGAGGAAAATATGTCCTTACTCATTGACTCGCCGGCCTGGCAAGCATTGCTCAGGCACAAAACGAAAATTGTGGATATCCATATGCGGGATCTGTTTGCTGAAGATCCACAGCGATTTGAACGTTTTTCCGTGCGATTTGGGGATATCCTTTTTGATTACTCTAAAAACCGCATAACCGATGAAACCATGGCGCTGCTGATTGAATTAGCTGTACAGGCAAACCTGTCTCAAGCTATTGAAGCCATGTTTAATGGTGAAAAGATCAATAATACCGAAAACAGGTCAGTATTGCACATTGCATTGCGCAACCGCTCTAACCGGCCCATAATGGTTGACGGCAAGGATGTGATGCCTGAGATTAACCAGGTACTCGGCAAGATGCGGAAATTTAGCGAAGCAGTGCGTTCCGGAACATGGAAAGGGTTCACAGGCAAGGCTATTACCGATGTAGTAAATATCGGGATCGGCGGCTCGGATCTGGGTCCAAAAATGGTCACAGAAGCATTGAAACCTTACAGCAAACCCGATCTGCGCGTTCATTTTGTTTCTAACGTAGATGGCACCGATCTGGTTGAAACATTGAAGGTGCTTAATCCGGAAACTGTTCTGTTTTTGGTAGCATCGAAGACCTTCACGACACAAGAAACGATGAGCAACGCCCAGTCTGCCAGAGCATGGTTTCTTGCAACTGCAAAGGATGAGCGAGCGATTGCGCGGCATTTTGTAGCTTTGTCCACAAATACAGACCTTGTAACCCGCTTCGGAATCGATCCTGAAAACATGTTTGAGTTCTGGGACTGGGTAGGCGGACGCTATTCGTTATGGTCAGCTATTGGCCTATCCATAGCGCTTTATATAGGGATGGACCGTTTTGAAGAGTTATTAAGTGGCGCCTACTCTGTAGACGAGCATTTTCGTACAACACCATTCGAAGATAATATTCCTGTCATTATGGGCTTGCTTGGTATCTGGTACAGCAACTTCTTTGGTGCTGAGGCTCACGCGATTCTGCCATACGACCAATATCTCGTATACTTCCCGGCATACTTCCAACAAGGTGACATGGAAAGCAATGGTAAGAGTGTAAATCGTAAGGGTGAAATGGTCGATTATTCTACAGGCCCCATTATTTGGGGACAACCTGGCACCAATGGACAGCACGCTTTTTATCAGTTGATCCATCAGGGCACCAGGCTTATACCCGCAGACTTTCTTGCAGCCACCTTTAGCCAGAATCCTTTGGGAGATCACCAAACCATATTACTCTCCAATTTTTTGGCCCAGACCGAAGCTCTCATGAAGGGGAGAACACCAAATGAGGTGCGTTCCGAATTGGTTGCAGAAGGATATAGTGGGGAACAGTTAGAATTGTTGGTATCAGCCAAGACTTTTACCGGCAATCGGCCGACCAATTCCTTCTTGTACCCGATGCTGACCCCACAGGTTTTGGGCTCGCTGATTGCTATGTATGAACATAAGATTTTCACTCAAGGCGTTATTTGGAATATTAACTCGTTCGACCAAATGGGTGTTGAGTTAGGCAAACAGTTGGCCAAGGCTATTTTGCCAGAACTCAAAGATGAAAATGCTGTATTAAATCATGACTCATCCACTAATGGCTTGATCAACTATTACAAAAACACGAAAAGATAGTCTTGATCACACGACGTATCAAAAATGATTAAGTACGATCAATTTCAACTGCCCAGCGGCACTACGATCAGCCAGCATGAAACAACAGATGGGGACACCAATTTTTGAATAAAAAGATAGTTTGAAATAAAAAAATCTGCCCATTTCTGAGCAGATTTTCTCTGGCGGGAGCGACGGGGTTCGAACCCGCGATCTCGGCCTTGACAGGGCCGCATGTTAGCCGCTACACCACGCCCCCGAACGATGCATAGTTTATCACGTTATGAATTGTTCGTCAAGTTTTATCCAGTAACTTGACATTAAAAAAAGCAAAATAAACGACTAAAATTATCCTAATTCTTTTCGAAAATCCAGGGATCGTCGCTTCTATTCCAGTCGATTATTTCCGTAGGTTTAAACCATAAGTTAATCTCAAGCTCGGCGTTTTCCGGTGAATCAGAGGCATGGGTTAAATTTCGGCCAACTTCCAATGCAAAATCATGCCGGATTGTGCCAGGCAAAGCTTCGATTGGGCGGGTAGCACCCATCGTTTGGCGGACTGCAGCAACTGCATTTGGACCACTCCAAACCATTGCCATGACCGGGGCAGAAGTAATATAGCGAATCAAGCCATTGTAAAAAGGTTTCCCCTTATGGATTGCATAATGGGTTTCTGCGAGTTCCTGACTTACCCGTAAGTATTTTGCGGCCACTAATTTAAGACCTCTTCGTTCAAGGCGTGCGATAATTTCTCCAATCAGTCCGCGTTGAACACCATCTGGTTTCACCAGCACTAACGTTGATTCCACTGTCTCCTCCAACATCCAAATTTAGATTATAAATCGCACTCAGCGCAACAACTCTTCGGCCTTCGTATAGGCATCCAGTGCATCTTGTAGGTGGTTACTTCTTACATAAGCGTCACCGAGAGCTTGCCAAAGGCCAATATCAACCGGGTAGCGATATAAGGCATCACGAAGATCATGTACGGTTTCGTCCAATAACTGGCCAGATGAGATTAATTGAGTATAAGCTAAAAGCGCTTCTTTTAGCTTACCTTTATCCAGGGCTGTCTGAGCTTCAGATAGTAAAGTCTCGTTATCCAAGCTAGGAATAGACGGCTCTAAAGTCTCAGCCGAACCTGTAGTTACAGCAGGAACTATGTTCTCGGATTGAATGGATTCTGGCTGTTCGATGCTTTCAGGGATACTCTCGGTGCTGGTTTCCGGTTCAACCGATTGTTGATCGGATGGGAAAACAAGCTCTTTAGTGACCCCGGGCTTGATTTCTTCAACTGAAAGGTTATCGAGTTCATTCACCCAAACAGGAACTTCCTCAGATTTGCCTGTTTCTGGAGTAGTTTCAGCAGCCTGACTCGAAGTTTCCTCCAATCCTTGCAGCCATTCTGGTAATGGCGCAGGCTCAATAAAAGTGCTTTCTTCCAACGTTATTTTTGGCTCTTCTTCAGGATTCTTTTCGAGACTTTCTAACCATTCATGCAAGCTTTCTTCTTTTGCTTCAACTGTTTGTGGGGCTTCATTTGTAACCGGAGTTTCTGCTTCGATATTCACTTCCTGTAACCAATCTGGTATAACTTGAGCTGCAGTTTCTTCAACGGGTTCTGTTGGGTTATCAGACAAAGGTTCTTCTGTTTCGATCTCTTTTAACCAATCCGGTAGAGAGCTATCTGTCGATTGTTTTTCTTGATCAAATGGTTCGATAGATTCTTCTTGCTGAATAAAATCGTCTGATTTTAACCAATCTGGCAGGCCAATTCCAAGAGATTCGGGCGTTTTAGAAACTGATTTGTAATTTGTTTCTGATTCGGTCTCAGGGCTTTCGTCCGATACTTGGTCAGCCGGTGTTTCTGCAAGTGGTGCTGTTTTCGATTGACTTACCCAGGTTGGCGGAACTTCAGAACGCTCTTCAGGAGCGAAGATGAGCGTAGCTTCATCTGCACCCTGCTTAGCCGCTAATGCTTCCAACCAGGCAAATCCGTCATCAGTAGAGAAGTCGGGTTGTGGCGGCTCTACTTTTTGTGCAACCTCAGCGGCAGGAATTTCTTCTTGTAGCACTGGTTCGATTGATGGTTCTTCAGTAACAGGAGCAGATACTGGCTGCTCCTCAACAACAGGAACAGATACTGGCTGTTCTTCGGTCAAAACCTGTTGGGTTTCTATGGATTGAGCTGGTATTGGTTGAGATTCTATGGATGGCAGTGGAACTTCCATAACATTTTCTGAACTAGATTCAGAGACAGGTTCAACGGGAATTTCAGTTTGAAGTCCGGCATCCCCTGTGGGTGATTCTACGTTTATATCCGGGTTGATGACAGGAGGTGTTTCAACATTTAGCCCCGGCTCAGCCACCTGGACTTGAGGATTCTCTAGGCCCCTTCCTATTTCAGTTAAAGGTACCGTGATTTCGCTAATAACCGGTTCTATATGCTCAAGCGTCTGTGCGACAATTTCTGTTTCCTGGACAGCCGGCGCCGGGGTTCGGGCAGCTTCTGCTTCAGCAGGAGCTGGCTCATTTTGTTCAGGTTGTTGAGATGATAATGTTAGCCCTTCGCTGCTAACCGCCTCCGCTGGGGCAGCTTCTGTTTCACTAACTATCGATTCAGTTTGTTCCACCGATTGAGTAACCGGGGTTGTTTCCTCGAGACTCTGTTCCGGTTGAGTTGTGTCAGGGATTGTTTCGTTTGTAGCTGGAGTATTGCTTACCATCTCGCGTTGGACCCATTCAGGTGGTGTTTCCAAACGCTCTTCAGGAATGGTAGTTAATGTACCTTCTTCCGCACCTTGTTTGGCTGCAAGCGATTCTAGACAGGCCATGGCAGCATCAACTTCGTTAACTGCACCGGTCGAACCTGTAGGTACCTGCTCTTGAGATATTTCTGGAGGTTCAGGATAGTGTTCTTCCTTGGCGATTGCATTTTGAGGTTCAGAAGTAAGTTCATCAACAGGTATTTCTTCACTTGTTTGTTTTATCCATTCAGGCAATTCTTCTGCAGGCGCTTTTGCAGTTTCTATCTGACTACTTTCTTTACCGCCAAGATCTGATAACCATGCCGGTATTTCTTCGTCCTCGCTCTTTACTTTATCTTCGAATTTTTCTCCGGTTTCAAGGCCTTTAAGCCAATCGGGTAACGCTTCGGATGGGGGAGATTCTGCCTCAATACTTGTAATTGGCCCAGAACTTTCGGGGACGGCTTCTGTTTCCGGTTGAGTCATGCCTTCTTCTGCTTCCGGCTGAGTTCCTTCAGTTGTTGATAAAACTGGGTTGATCTGATGGTTCACGGCTTCCGAAGGTTGGGATGGTAAAATATTGTCCGCCGTTTCCAGATTTTCTGGTTCTTCAGGGCTCTTTTGTTCTTGGGCTGAATCGTCAGAAGGCGCAAAAGACTGTAACCAATCAGGAATATCAGCAGGTGCAATCTCTTCCTCGAATGTACCTTCTGGGACGCTGGTGACTTCCGTTTCTCCAGCTATAGATTGTGCCCATCCAGCGGTTTTCATCCAATCGGGTATTATCTGATCTTCAGATGGCGAATTACTTACAATCGCTTCTGGTTCGGAGGAAATTAGGTTTCCTAACTGCTCAGTGGACGTAATTTCTTCGGGTACAGCTTCTTCATTAGGCGATGTTGGGGGAGTTGGCATCGGTGTAAGCCAATCCGGAAGTGGTTCCTCGGCTTCACCCAAATCAATTCCTACTGTTTTTGCCCATTCTGGCTGCTGCTGAGCTGATTCCTGCGCAGGTTCCCAATCTAAATGGTCAAGCGTAATTGCATTATCAGGCACCTGGCTGACTGTAGGCGCTGTTGATGAGATATAAGCTGTATATGGATCCAATGCAAAAATACGTTGTTGGTAGGTTTTAGCATCTTCTGCTCTGGATGTACCTGGAAGTATTTCAACCAGGAGCCGGTTAGCTTCATAACAAAATGGTAATTTACTGACCAATCTACTACAAGTTTCAGTGGCTTCGACTTTTTGGCCTGAAGCGTAATAGGTTTGTGCTAAAACTACTTCCAAATCTACCCGCTCAGGATCTTCGGCAAGTGCAGCACGAATTTCAGCAATCGCCTGTGGATAGAGTTCTCCGCGTGCATACAACCGGGCTAAAGCGCCTCGTGTTAACCGTACTTTAGGAGGTTCGACACCATCGCGTCGTCCATAAAGTCGGCGCAGTTCATCTTGAACAGCAGTGTTGGCGGGTTGCACCTCGAAGGTACGTTCCATATGCCAGATAGCGGCATCAAGATTGCCTTCGTCTTCGCGGATGATACTCATCCCAATTTGAGACACAAAATCATCTGGAAAAACCGAAAGGACACGATGTAGAACGTCAGCCGCTTCGCTGTAACGCTGGCTTTCAAGGTAAGCTTTCCCCAGCATCCGATAAGTATCGATATGTTTTGGGTAATATTTCAGAATGTGCTTACAATGCGCAATGGCTTCGTCGGTTTGCCCGTGTTCGATTAAACCATCAATTTCCTGAATATATAATCTCAAAGAAATTTTTGCCATTGAATTGATCTCCCTTACTTAGTATGCACCAAAAATTCGGTTTAAGCAAGTCATCCATGATACCAGAGCAAAATGATTGTCCAATTAAGAGAAATGCCAGCGAAGGTCATAAATCCTTGCTGGCATCATTGTAGAATATTTTATTTTATTAATCACCCAAATAATCACGCAGTTTTCTACGAATTGAGGGGTGGCGCAATCGGCTGAGGGCTTGCGCTTCAATTTGGCGAACTCTTTCACGTGTAACGCCCATCTTCCGTCCCACTTCTTCGAGAGTATAGGCCTGTCCATCGAGCAATCCATAACGAAGTTGCAAGATGCGTACCTCTCTTGGAGGAAGCGTGTTTAATACTTCTTCCAGGTGTTCACGCAGTAGATTATAGGTAGCAGTATCATCAGGAGGTGATGCCTCATCGTCTTCAATGAAATCACCCAAAACAGAATCCTCTTCGTCGTCGGTTGGAGTTTCCAGGGATAATGGGCGTCTGGCAACCTGGATCATGTTCTCTACTTTTTTGGGTGGAACATCTAACGATGTCGCCAATTCTTCTACAGTTGGTTCTCGCCCCAACCGCTGAGTTAGCTGATGTTGGACACGCAGCAGCTTATTGATTTGATCCCCCATATGAACTGGAACGCGAATCGTCCTGCCCTGGTCTGCAATTGCGCGAGTCACTGCTTGACGGATCCACCAGGTAGCGTAGGTGCTGAATTTGTGACCACGCCTGTAATCAAACTTTTTGGTGGCCCGGATCAAACCGATATTCCCTTCCTGGATCAAATCTAAGAATGGAACACCTCGACCCATATATTTTTTTGCAACACTGATTACCAAACGTGAGTTTGCCGTAATTAAATGTTCACGAGCAGACCAGCCATCCTCTATAAGCCTACGTAAATCCAAACGCCGACGATTGCTGACATTTGTGCGCGCCAACTCCTCGCGTGCCATCCTGCCCCGTTCAATACGTTGAGCAAGATCGACCTCTTCTTCGGCATTTAACAGAGGAACCCGGCTGACTTCCTTCAGATAGAGCCCAATCGTATCATCTGTGTCGATATTTGCCAGATCATCAAAGAAGATTTCTTGGCCAGGCGCTTCGGCTTCTTCTTCTACTTCATCCTGTTCTAAATCCTCTTCACTGGGTTCCTCAGTTGTAACATCTTCAACATAACTTATGCCTGCGCTCATCAGTGCAGCGAAGGCCTCTTCCAGTTGTTCAACATCCTGTTCAGCTTCAGGGAAGAAATGCAAAATATCGTCAATTGTTACGTATGATTTTTGTCTTCCCAATTCGATCAATCGCGCAATTGCAGGATATTCTTCTTCTTCATCATCATCCACAACATTAATCAACTCATCATCCATGACTCGCCAATATCCTCTTCCCGTTCTAGGTATTTTTTATAATACAAAGCACGTATTATTTATGCATATGTGTCACTTTAGAATACACATTTTTGAACTTAAAATCAATAGTATTTGACTACAAAACTTTAAAGATTCTTACGGTATTGTTGTTGAAGTAGTTTCAGCCGGAGCCGGGGTTAAAGTCATTGTCGGTGATGCAGGTGGTTCAACAGTTGAGTTGGTTGCACTTGGTGGTAATAAACCAGTATTTTGGCTGGTGGGTGTCGCCATTACCAGATTACTTTCAGTAAACAGGCTTATAAGATTATCAATCGTTCCTTTGTCGATAATTACCGGATTGTTTTTATTGAGCTGTACATAGTAACCACTGCTAATTGAAGTAAGCGCGCCGATGTGGAGTATGTTTTGATTTCCCGAATCATCTTGCAGCGTAATTGTATTCGAAGGGTTTGTCAGCCCGAAACTATCCAATGAAAGAGGGCTGTTTAATCCTTCAGTAACCGTCAAACCGGTAATGGTAAAAAGCAACTCCTGTACTTTTCCTTGATCAGGTGATTTTCCTGGGATATTTGTAAAACCCCAGGTGTTGTCGGGGTTACGTTTTAATTCAATATTGCTCCCGGTGCTACTTTGGATCTCGACCATAACCAGTTTATCGGCCGACACATTACTAAAAATCGGTGGCAATAATGTTGCCGTCGGTGTCACGTTGGCATTACTGATAGGATGTTTATCCAGATAAAAAACCAGTCCAACGCCAACAATAAATATTGCAAGTAAAATCCAGGTTGAACGACGAATCATCTTTACCCCCTGCGCCTTCGCTGCAACCAGGTCGTTATACCGAAAAAGATGACCAAACCTGGCATGACAAATACCGATCCCAAGAGAAGCAACCCGGTAATTATATCGCTGGGTGGAACCAATACCCTATTTGTGGGGGTTTTTGCCGTGAGGTTGATCAGATTATTTTGTGAAGCAGCCCAATCGATTGAATTGATGATGAAATCACTATTGCCATAGGCTTGAAAATTCTGATCGTTGGCAAAATCGGCATTGCCGATCACAACCACACGGGCATTTGTTTGAGAGTTTGATCCTGCCACTGCCAGAGAAACCGGTCCCATCAAATCTTTGCTTTTGTCAGGAGATAATTGCTGATTATTTTGTAAAGCCTGAATGTCAGTCTCACCCCAGGCCTGATCGGAAGTTATCGCTAATTGTGTAAGGCTAATATTGGTTGGGGCCGTTCCAGCTGAAATGCTATGGGCGGTCGGAAAAACAGTTACCACTGTTAATTTTTGGGTAATCGGATGACTTCCATATGAATTTGTAACCGCCACAACGGGGGGGTTTACATTCGGATCAACGACAATATTATTACCTGATTCTATTCCCCAGGTTGTTGCGAGATAGTCTGCTAATGGATCTTTACTGTTCGGTGTTTGCATCAGTGCTGGTGGGTTTGATAAATAAACTAAGGCTTTTCCATTTGCCAGATAATTTTTTATTAAACTCACTTCGTTATCTGATAATGGTATTTTGGGGCCCGCAATAATTATTGCCAGGGCATCACTGGGGATCTCGGAGCCACTTAATAAATTAAGGGTCTGAATGGTATAGTTTTTCGCAGTAAGAGTAGCTTTTACCTGACTGTAAGCGTTATTTCCGCTACCGTTCGGATCATATTCACCGTGACCGGTTAAGAAATAGACCGTTCGCTTGCCTGGGTTTGCCAATCGAATTAGAGCAGAAGTGATATCCTGTTCAGTTGGCGAAGTGACCAATTCCTGGCGTCCATCCATTTTTAAAACCACGGTGCTATCTTGCGTGACATGATCGGCTTGCGCTTGAACCGGATTGGCCTCTGGATCGAGAAATTTAAAATCAAACTCATTAATACTTTTGTTTTTAAAGTTTTCTAGAAGTTGGCGAGCAGTGTTAGTATCGGACGCCCGGCTGGTATAGTATGCATAAGCCATTACCGGTTGTTTGAGACTCGCTAAAGTTTTTATCGATTCTGGGGCAAGCGAATTTACTTGATCTTGTGTAAGATCCCAGCGGGGTGCATTCTTATAGCCAATATAATTGATAACTACGAGTATTCCAATAAACGCAATCGTCATAACCAAAGCATTGCTGCCATATCGTGCCTGACGCCCGCTCAAACTGGTGCGTACACGTTCAGGATCAAGAAGCGCAAAAGCGGCAATTCCTAAAACAGCCACGCCCAGGCTTATTTGAATTGGCAAAGTAAAACTTTTTTGAACGATATAAAAGCCGCCAGCTACCAAAATCGCCAGGAGAGATAGATATAAACCAATTGGGGCGTATTTTTTCAATTGCGGGTTCATTAACGCCACCTCCGTGTTTCAATTGAAATTGTTCCAAGAAATAGTGCCAGGCAGGTTACGCTAAGATAATAAATAACATCTTTGAGATCAATGACGCCGACATAGAACGAGTTATAAAAATGCTGCGAAAGATCAAGATAGTTCAATAGACCCCCCGCTGTGCTGCCTACGGCCTGAGCTGGAAGTCCGATAAGCCAGAAAATGAGTAAGATACCCAGGCAAGCAAAAAATGCAGCGATTTGATTGCTGAATAAAGATGAGGTGGCTACTCCGATTGCGATAATAGCAGCCATTAGTAGAAGAAGACCAAGATAGCTGCTGATCAGAACACCCTGATCAATACCCGGTTTTACAAGCATATTAAGTACGAGGGGATAGATCCAGGTAATGATTAGAAGCGTTACAATAAATAAAAACCCTCCTAACCATTTCCCGACAATCAATTCTGAATCTCTAACCGGTGCAGTCAATAAAAGTTCCATCGTTCCGGTACGGTTTTCTTCAGAGATCATCCGCATGGTTATAGCGGGGGTTGTGAAAAGGAGTATTGTAACAAGCGGACCAACGACTATGTCAATTCCAGGTGCAAATTGCTGAGCAATTGCAGCCTGGATATTTGCGTAGAATATTATCCCGATAATCAAAAAGATCATAAATGCGACCGCATACGCGACTGGACTTATAAAATATTGTTGATACTCCTTGCGGGCGATAATCCAAATATTCCGCATATTCGACTACCTTTCTTCAATGTTTATTTCAGTTTCTGAAATTTCCTCGCCAACATTTCCCACTCCTTCGTCTCTGGTAAGCTGTAAGAAGATTTCCTCAAGATTAATTGTGGCGGGTTGTAACTCGATTAAATCGAAGCCGGATTGAACGACTGCCCGAGCAACCTGGGCACGCGCATCTTCACCGGGCGCCGATTCAAATTCAAGTGTGTCATCTGCTTTTGTGAAAATATTTATGACACCTGAGATTTTGGATATGTAAGGGATCGCATCTGCAATTTCGCCTTTAATTCGGATCGTTACACGTTGAGCACCGGAAAGGCGGGCTTGTAGTCGTTCAGGTGTATCTTCAGCAACAATTCGACCTTTATTAATGATCAAAACTCGATTACAAACTTGTTGTGCTTCCGAAAGGATATGAGTTGATAGAAGAACTGTACGTTCTTCGCCAATTTCTCTTACAATTTTGCGCACTTCCACAACCTGTGCTGGATCCAAACCGATAGTGGGTTCGTCCAGGATAAGGACATCGGGTTTATGAAGCAATGCCTGAGCAAGACCGATGCGTTGGCGCATACCTTTTGATAAATTGGCTATGTAGCCTTCGGACCTTTCTTCCATTTGTACCAATTCCAAAACCTCATCGACGCGATCTTCTGCGTTCTCAACCTTTCTTAAATCGGCCATAAACATCAAATAATCGAAAACAGTCATATCGTCATATAGCGGGACGGTCTCCGGCAAATACCCTACTATTTTACGAACTTCTAATGAATTTTCAATTACGTCAAAGCCGCCGATTTCAACTTTTCCAGAGGTAGGGGGCATATAACCGGTTAAAATCCGCATCGTGGTCGTTTTGCCGGCTCCATTCGGTCCTAGAAAACCAACAATCTCTCCCTTGTTAACCTCGAAATTCAGGTCATTGATCGCGCGGCGAGAGCCGTAATCTTTCGTTAACCCGGAAACACGTATCATTTTTTTTCGTATCTCCTTTAAATTAAATAAAAATTATGCCTTTGATAAAGGCAAAGGGTTGAAATAATTCCCTTTAATTTGGTCGTTAATCAAGATCCTCTGATTCAAGACAAAATAAACGGCTCTGCAGAGCCGTATAACAATATACATCAATATACACTTTGAAGTCAATAACTTTATTAATACTCTAATAAAACACTAATCTCTTTAAATTTGTTGACATTTTGCAGAATTGAAATAAAATTAGAAAATTGGGATTTTTTGCCGTTTATAATTGATTCGATATTCATTTCCCCGGTATTGTAATTAAAATAATTTATTATATTGGAGGGAGTATGCAATACAATCTGTTAGGTCTTGCCAGGCATGGCCTGAATAATTTTGAACAGGTCGCGATTCTGGCTGTATTAGTTGTCGCATTTATCAGTCTGATATATGCGCAGTTGTTGCACAATAAAGTTCTGAAATATGACATGGGCACTCAGAAAATGCAAGAAGTATGGGATGCAGTTCGTATAGGTGCTAACAGCTATCTAAGCAGTCAGCTAAAAATCATTCTTCCGGCTGTTGCTTTATTGGCGATAGCACTTTTTTTGAGTGTGTATGTCGTACCTCCGAGTGCAGAAGCTTCTATTGAATTTCCGCAAAATACCCAGATGATTATTGCAATTGGGCGAACCCTTGCATTCATTGTGGGAGCTTCTTTCTCTCTAACCGTAGGTCAACTTGGGATGAGAATGGCAATCCAGGCCAGCGTACGGTCTGCTTCTGCTGCCAGGCGTTCCTTTAATGAGGCTTTGTCAATTGCCTATTATTCTGGAACGATAACAGGAATGTTGACAGATGGTTTAGGGCTTTTGGGGGGCACAATTATCTTCATTATTTTTGGTAAAGCAGCTCCGGATGCCTTACTCGGTTTTGGTTTTGGCGGAACGGTTTTAGCTCTCTTCATGCGTGTGGGTGGTGGAATTTATACCAAAGCGGCAGATGTTGGAGCCGATCTGGTTGGCAAGGTTGAGAAGGATATTCCTGAAGATGATCCCCGCAACGCAGCCGTTATTGCTGACCTGGTTGGTGATAATGTAGGTGACTGCGCTGGCATGGCAGCGGATATTTTTGAAAGCTATGAAGTAACCATTGTATCTGCTTTGATCTTGGGTCTGGCACTGGTGGCGCTGGATCCAACAAAGAGTTTGAAATGGATTGTTTATCCGTTGATTATTCGTGGCATCGGCGTGATCAGTTCGATCCTCGGTACTTTTACAGTGCCGATCTGGGAACAGTTCCCGATAAAATTCTTGAGAGCCCATGATGCAGAAGAATCTATGTTCCGTTCTTATGAGGTCTCGAGTATTAACACGATATTCTGGTCATTTGTAGTTGCCATTCTTTATGTCCATGATTGGAGAATGGCGATGCTCACAAGTATTGGTGTTGGTCTGGCAGTGGCCTTTAATCCTTTGACATCTTACTTCACCTCGACAAAGAAACCGCCCGTGAAAGAGATCGTCAGTTCGACAAAAACCGGTGCTGCAACGACAATTCTATCCGGCCTTTCATTAGGTATGGAATCCAGTGTCTGGGCATTGGTTTTAATCACTATTAGCTTCATTTTTGCTCTGCTTCTTTATGGAGGTAGTAGTTCACCTACTTATGTGCTTTATGCAGTGGCCATGATCGGTATTGGTATGCTCAGTCATACTGGCAATAACGTAGCCATGGACTCCTATGGCCCAATTTCCGATAATGCCAATGGGATCGGCGAGATGGCCTGGCATGATATGACAGATCCAGAGACGCTGAAGGCTCGCCAGATCATGGCGGATCTGGATGCGGTTGGTAATACGACCAAAGCCATTACAAAAGGTGTTGCTATTGCTTCAGCGGTTATCGCAGCAGTAAGCTTGTTTTCATCCTTTATCACCGATGTTGGTAATGTTCAGCTGCAATTAGGTCTTCCTAAAATCAGCGGTATCAATGTCTCCGACACTAAAGTGTTTGTTGGGCTCTTGTTGGGTGGAGCTCTGCCCTGGCTGATTAGCTCTTTATGTATTAAATCAGTATCTCGGGCAGCCGGCCAAATTGTGGAAGAAGTTCGTAATCAATTCCGCATTCCAGGCATTATGGAAGGGACAGTAAAACCTGATTATGCGCGGGTGGTCGGAATCTCAACACGTTCTGCACAAAAAGAACTGATTCCACTGGCTACCATCGCAATCGTAATGCCCTTGTTGATTGGCATGGTCCTGCAGGTTGAGTCTCTGGGTGGTTTCCTGGCTGGTGTAATCGTGAGTGGGCAACTTCTGGCAGTCTTCATGGCGAATGCGGGCGGCGCCTGGGATAATGCTAAAAAGTCTATCGAAGATGAACCTCGTGATCTGGCTGCTAATACTGGTAAAGGTTCTGAGCGGCATAAAGCCAGTGTGGTCGGTGATACTGTAGGCGATCCACTGAAGGATACGGCAGGCCCGGCGTTGAACCCAATGATTAAAGTAGTCAACCTGGTTAGTTTGTTAGCAGCTCCGGTTATTGTGAAATTCCAACCTTTGGGTATCGGCGGTTGGATCGTTGTACTTATTTTGTTTGGTGCAGTGGTTTGGGCAATATCAAAGAGCAAGACACCAGTGCCTGAACTTGGATTATCAGAAGGTTCACCGTCCGATTAGTAAAACTCTGATTGATCATTAATGCAAAGGCGGAACCGAATTATTCGGTTCCGCCTTTGTTAAATTAGATGCACATCATTCAGTTTTGCTGGCGCAAGTGATTTATGGCATTTGCGAAATCATCAGGATAAGGTGCCTCGATTTCAATTAATTGCCCGGTTAAAGGGTGAGTAAAGGTGATCGAGCGGGCATGTAATGCCATCCGATGTATCAAAGAACCTTCTTGAATGCTGGTGTTACTTCCCGGAGCGCCGGGACTATCTTTGACTTTTAGCTGATAGAGTGAATCGGATAAGATCGGATATCCCGCTGCTAATAAATGGACCCTGATTTGATGAGTATAGCCAGTGGTAGGACGGGCTTCTATTAAACAATATTTTTTGTAATTCTCGAGCACTAGAAATTCTGTTGTTGCATTTTTCCCATTTTGCTCGTCCACAATTGTGCGGTGGCGCCGGTCTCCATCTACTTTGAGCGGCCGTTCTATAATAAAGTGCTCCCTGTCTGGAACTCCGGTTGCTATCGCATGGTAAGTCTTTTTGATCAGGTGGTGTTCGAATTGTAGACTTAAATTCTGATGAGCCTGGGCAGTTCTTGCAAGAATCAAAATTCCGCTTGTATCACGGTCAAGACGGTGTACAACCCACACTGGACCGAATTCATTGGCTAGAATTTGAGCCAGATAAGGCAAATTTGGGTTATAACCATCCCGGATTGTCAGCATCCCGGCGGGTTTGTTGACCAGCAATATGAAATCATCCATTAACAAAATGGTGTCACTGATTTGAATTTTAGACGCTTGCGTCATAAATGTATTGTACCCTTGGATATACAGGCTGACAATTAAGTGCTTAGATTCGTGAAAAGTATTTGGTTTAGAGATAAAATTACCCATAAACCTTTTTTTAGATCTCAATCCCTGAGCGGAGGAGAAAATGTATATCGTGCTGGTTCATATCAAAGTAAAAAGTGAATATCTTGAACCCTTTATTCAGGCATCGCTTCAGAACGCCAAACATAGTATACAAGAAGCGGGAATCGCCCGATTTGATGTGATTCAGGAAACAGAGGATCCAACTCGATTTATTCTAGTTGAGATTTACCGGACCCCGGATGATCAACTTCGTCATCGTGAAACAAAGCATTATCAGCTTTGGCGTGACACAGTGGCAGATATGATGGAGGAACCACGCCAGGGCATTAAATATACAAATATTTATCCCGAAGATGATAAATGGGGATAAATTATGCATTTTGAATTTGCTACCGCAACAAAAATTATTTTTGGGCCCGGAACAATCAAGGCAATAGGCGATATTGCGCTTAAAACTGGCAATAAAGCTTTATTGGTTACCGGCAGTGGTGGTGCATCACCAGATCGTATAATGGATATCTTTTCATCCAGCAAGGTTTCTTGGGAAACAGTTGAAGTTGTTGGCGAACCAACAATTGAGCTAATTGAAAAGGCAATTGTATTTGCCAGACAGAAAAATTGTGATTATGTGGTTAGTTACGGGGGAGGAAGTGTAATTGATACTGGCAAAGCGATCAGTGCCATGATAACAAATAAGGGCGAACTGCTGGATTATTTAGAGGTGATTGGCGGTGGAAAATCTATCACAAATCGGGCGGCGCATCTAATTGCCATTCCAACCACATCTGGTACGGGAAGTGAGGTTACCCGCAATGCTGTTCTATCGGCTCCGGACAGAAAAAGAAAAGTCAGTATGCGAAGTCCGTTGATGATCGCCAGTACAGCACTTGTGGACCCCGAATTGACTTATTCATTACCGCCTGCAGTGACAGCAAGCACTGGTATGGATGCGCTAACCCAGGTTTTAGAACCGTATGTTTCGAAAAAAGCCAATTCATTCACAGATTTATACTGCCTGGAAGGGATGAAGCGAGCGGCACGGTCTTTATTGAAGGCATATACCCACGGCGATGATCGGGAAGCCCGTGAAGATATGGCTTTTACCAGTCTACTGGGTGGTTTGGCGCTTGCAAACGCAGGTCTAGGGGCTGCACATGGTTTTGCTGCCGCGATCGGGGGTATGTTCAAAGCGCCTCATGGAGCGCTATGTGCAAGAGTACTGCCATCTACAGTTAAAACAAATATACTTGCATTGAGGGAACGGATGCCTGAAAGCCCTATATTGGACAGATATTTAGAAATTGCAAGGATATTAGCTGGAAATCCTTCCGCATCGTTTGAAGATGGGATCGAGTTTTTACAAGCTTTAATCACCCGGCTTGAGATTCCTTCGTTATCCGAGTACGGCATAAAGCCAAGTGATATTCCGATATTAGTGGAGAATGCAGCAGTTGCGAGCAGTATGCAGGCAAATCCTATCCAACTAACCAAAACGGAATTAAGCCAGATGCTGGAGAGTGCATTGTAGTCGGCGATTATTTTTTCTTCGTAAAGAAGCTGACACTCAAAGCACCTGGGCCGGCATGAGTTAAGACTGCTGGAGGCAGTTCAACGATACGAATCTCTTCAACTCCGATCTCATTTATTAATTCACCAGCTAATTTATGAGCTTCTTCTTCAGCACCGCCGTGCTGCACGGCCAAAAAAGAATCGTGATCTCTGGGACAATTTTCTAATACAATTTCCCGCAAGCGATTAATTGCGCGGCGTTTTGTGCGCTGACTTTCGGCAGGTTCTGTGCGACCATTTTTTAGCGTTAAAATTGGTTTTACCTGTAGAATGCTGCCGACCAACGCCTTTGCGTTGCCTATTCTTCCACCACGCCGGAGAAATTCCAATGTATCTACAATGAAATAGGTCCGCTCATTGGCAGCCATCTCTTTTATGTTATTAACAAGAGTATCTGCATCGACGCCTTCTCCAATCCACTCCAGAGATTTCAGTACCAGGCTGCCCTGGCTTGCTCCTAATGTTCGGGTATCGATGATACGGATATCTGCATTGGGAAAATCTTGAGCAGCCACTATTGCGTTTCGATAAGTGCCGCTCATTTCATTCGAAGGGCAGATTACAATAATCGTGTGACCTTCCGAAATAAGCTGGTTATAAATTGGTATGTAAAGCGCCGGAGGCGGTGCGGCAGTTTTTGGCAGTGATGTGTAACTAACTAATTTTTCCAGAAAGACTTTTGAAGATATTTCACTGTCATCCCGATATGATTCATCCCCAAAAATGATAATTTGGGGAAGATAAGGTATTCCAAGGTAGCTGGCATCCTTAACTGGAATACCCGATAACGTATCAGAGATAATTTTGATCATGGAGCTTCACTCCTTCTGGGATAGATATAAGATGTATGAATAATTAAAAAAAAAGATTCTAAAAGCCGCCCAAGTCAATTATATACCAGCCTGAAAGCCGTTGCTCATTTAACCGGATTGCAGATAAATGAACCGATTAAAAGATTTCTATTTCAGGCAAGATTTTATGAAAGCATAATTCTATCAGATATGCTGATACCACGGTGTATGCGGTGAATAATTTCTGCCAGGAGTTTTGCGATAGAAAGGACTACGATCTTTGGATGTTGTTTTTCTGGTGGTAGTGGAATAGTGTTAGAAACCACAAGTTTTTCAATTCGATCGTCGCAGGTGAGTATCTTTAGAGCAGATGGCAATAGGATCGGGTGTGTAATTGCAACACATGTTTTCCCTTGTGCTCCGCGTTCATATAAAGCATCAAGTTGGGTTAAAACGCTTCCACTAGATATGAGATCATCTATGATAATTGGACGTCTGCCCTTGATATCACCGACCACATGAGTGGTAACTGTTTCCCGATCATTGGTACGGCGTTTATGCATAACTACTAATGGCAGGTTCAAAATTTCAGCGTATTTGACCGCCAGGCTGGCTCTGCCAACATCGGGGCTGACAATTGCCGCTTTTTCGAATTCTGGTTTCATAAAATATTCCGATAAAACTGGAATGGCAGAGAGCGGATCAACGGGAATATTAAAGAAGCCCTGAATTGCCTGGTTATGGATATCCATGAAAATGACGCGATTGGCACCTTGGTTTTCTATCAAATTTGCAACAACTCGAGCGCTGATTGCCTCGCGTCCTTTGACCATACGATCCTGGCGTGCGTATGGAAAATAGGGGATGACCAACGTGACACTATGAGCGGAGGCTCGGCGAAAAGCATCCAAAAAAAGGATCATTTCCATGATATGGTCATTGACCGGACTGCAGCATGGTTGCACAAAAAAAATATCCTGGTCGCGGACAACTTCATCAATCATGACATGGATCTCGCCATCCGGAAATTGTGTGGCCGTTGATTTGCCTAATGAAACGCCTAATAAATCTGCAATTTCTTGAGCCAATGCTGGATGAGCAGAACCAGTAAAAACGCGTAGCGTATGATTAGACATAATAAGCGCCTCTTATAAACCCTTATAAACATTTGAAGTTTTTTAAGGTCAGGGATCTAAATTGTATCATTAACACTCATGAGACAGGTGGATCGGAATAAATTAATAAATTTCGGTGTTAATATTGTAAATAATCCAAATTTAGGCTTTGTTTTTATAAAATTAATTGTACAATAATGATCAAAATGAAATGATAATTTTTATCATAAATGAAATATAAATAGTCAATTATGGGAACAAGGGAATAATCCTGGGGTCTCGATTTGGATATATTAGAAAAGAGGCTTAGTAATGTCTCAAACTGATCGTATTGCATTTGTAATTTTTGGTGTTACCGGTGATTTGACTCGACGAAAACTTATACCGGCCTTATATGAATTATGCGTATCAGATCGATTGCCTATGCCGATCGATATTATTGGGTTTGCCAGGCGGGATTTGACAGACGCCAGTATGAAAAACATGTTACAGACTGGTATAACGAGTTTTGCGA
>DATFYI010000098.1:0-14129 GCA_035315125.1 Anaerolineaceae bacterium
ATGCCGTTTGTAGTAGTATCCAATGGAATAAGTCCTAAACGCAGCGGGATGACGGCAATGGCGGCCATAAGCAAATTGGAGGCTGGGCCAGCCAGGGCAACCCACAGCATGGCAAAAGGTGAGCGACGGCGTAAAGTGTAAGGGTCAATCGGAACCGGTTTGGCCCAACCAAAGCCTGCCACTAATAACAAAATCGTACCCATAATGTCAAGATGTGCAAATGGGTTAAGGGTCAGGCGGCCGTTCAGACGCAGCGTATCATCTCCGTAAGCGGTTGCCACCAGGGCATGGGAAAGTTCATGGACTGTAAATGCAATCAATAAAGTTATTATCAAACTGATAACATAAGCGGGGGTGTAATTTTGAAAATTGAACATTTTTTGATTATAACATGGGGTGGTATAATCTTGGCGTGCTGTCTGATATAAGGTTGAATGACGTGGTTCGATTGCGAAAACCCCACCCATGCGGTGGCTATGAATGGAAAATTGTCAGGTTGGGCGCAGATATTGGTCTGGAATGCTGCACCTGCGGGAGACGGGTGTTGTTATCCCGGCGGGAGCTGGAGCACCGCCTGAAAACAATCCTGTCACGAGGTCCTGATGAGTTACCTTCAACCTGATCAACCCAAGCGTATTTTGATTTTGACTGCCGATGCTGGATTTGGTCATCGTTCGGCTGCTAATGCGGTAGCGGCGAGCCTGGAAGAACTCCATAAGGATCAGTGTCAAATCGATATCGTCGATCCCCAGGATGACCTGCCTTTTTTAATACGGGAAAGTCAAAACAATTATGACCGTATTATTCGAGAATTGCCCAAGCTATACCACTTTGGCTATGATGCCAGCGACGCAAATGTGCCAAACCTGATCGTACAAAATGCCTTAACGGTGTCCTTGTATGATGCAATGTCCAATCTTTTGAAACGCTACAAACCGGACGCCATTCTGGTAACATTTCCAATCTACCAATCTCCCCTGATCTCGAATTTTATTATTAAAAGAACCTACATCCCGCTACTGACGGTCATAACGGATCTGACCAAAGTCCACCGTTTGTGGTTCAATAAAAATATTGATTGTTGTCTTGTACCTACCCAGGAAGCCTACGATCTTGCATTAGAGTATGGACTATCAAAGGACAAGGTTCTCATAACCGGGATTCCGGTACATCCGAACATTGTACGCGAAAAACGAAGCAAGCAAGAAATGCGCACCAAACTTGGCTGGCGAACAGATTTACCAACCATCCTGGTAGTAGGCAGTCGACGAGTCGAAGGATTGATCAATACCATCCGCAAGTTAAACGAATTCAACCAACCGCTGCAATTTGCGGTTGTCGCCGGTGGAGACGATCAAATATACCGCCAGGCCAAAGAAATTGACTGGCATTCACCTGCTTTTATTTATGACTACATTACCAATATGCCCGATTTAATGCATGCCTCCGACGCGATTGTTTCCAAAGCAGGAGGGTTGATCACCACAGAAGCGCTGGCATGCGGTTTACCTATCATGATCATCGACGTGTTGCCAGGGCAAGAGATTGGAAACGCCGAATTTGTAGTGCAGGGCGGCGCGGCGGACCGGGTGAGCGATCCAAATAATGCACTTGAAGTCTTAACCAATTGGATGGCAAATGATTGTAAGCTGTTAAGAGAACGAGCCTTAAATTCTGCCCGACTGGGTAAGCCAATGGCAGCCTATCAAATAGCCGAATTAGTCTGGGAGGCAGCCGAAAGCGGCCCCATTCGGAAACGCAGAATAACCATTCCAGGCAGAGCCTTTTTGGTCAAACTACTCAAACAAAATAAGATTCTTACCTGAAACCTGCAGCTATCCCCTATTACCTAAGCGCCAATAATAAATTCGCAGGCTTAAAATTGAACGAATTCTATATACTGCCAACTTTATTCCAATAAAATATATTATTACTTAATATTAATTAAATTCACCAACTCGGCCACGTTAGCCACCATACTCAGTACAAATGGAATACTGGTAGCGATACTGAACAATCGCAAGCTTTTGAAATAAACTGGCCAAACGGGTGTTTGAGCATCCAGAAATACATAAAGTTCTTCAAGCTTTTTTATACGATCCATGTCGGAGCACAGCTCAGTAGAATCCTCGAGGTGGATCGTGTTTATAGATTCTGAAGTTAGTTTCAATAATTCCGTGGAAATGTCTTTTAACTTGGTCTGTTTAAAGCGCAGCATCGCCTGATGAGGAGACCAGAGCGGGATAATAATCAAAATTGGAACGATTAAGAAATAGGCAATGTAGATAATAAGCAGGGTTGTCCATAGCGGCTTACCACCTGCAATGATCGGATAATAATATGTATAGATCAAAGCCCAGACCAGCACCAGTATTACGTAGAGCCCCATGCCCGTAGAAAGCAACCCAATATCTGAAAAACCACCGCACTTATCCGGATGATGGGGATAGATTTTTTCGATGCAACCCGGTTGTTTAAAGAAATTATCGATCAGCCATAAAACATAAATCTGTCGAAAAACCAATAAGAAGATGATATAACAGGAAAATGCAAATATCAAGGTAAAAATAATTGTAGTGACTGGGGTGTAGTACCAGAAATCTTTTATTCCAAGAGCTTTTTCTTGCAAGGGGACACAAAAAATCATGAATATACCGGTAGTAACGACCATCCCCAAAAATGCTAATCGATCGATAAACCCATTGTTGTATGCTTTTTTAATGGTCTGGGACAACTTTTCAAAGGACTGGTAGTCAGGTTTCTCAGTTATAATCAAACAATTATTTTCCAATATCGTGATTGTTTTATAAGTTTTTCCAGGCATCCAGCGATAAAGCCCCCAGATCATTGGCAGGAAAATTGCCCAAACGTTCATCCCATTTAATAGTTCGGCAGGATTTTGGATGGACATGTATCTTTGACCCGCGTAGATGTGGTCAACGATTAAACCAACCAAAACATAAAGGATGATATATCCCAGGAAGGCAAAAAACCAGACACGAGCAACGGAATATCGCTCTAAAAACGAGTATATTTTGTCACTTTGGATTAATTGGAATGTATTTTGAGCCTTTTCTTTGTTAATAGGTTTTACTTTTATACGGTTCATTGATATTCCAATTCTTTGATAAACCCAGATATATAAAGATCAGCCACTTTTCTACTCAATCTGATAACCAAAAGGTAAAATAAAATGTTTTTGTTACTAAGTATTAAGAACATTGATCTATCAAGCCAAATATCCCCTTTTCTGGATTGTCGCATAGAATCAATTGATCGAAATTAATTAGAAAGGGCGTTTCATGCGGGTTGGCAATGTAAATCGATCATGAAATTAATATTATACTAATTTTTGTGAATGACAAAGCCGAGAGAGCATTCCTTTTTGGGTATAAAAAGTGTGAAGAATTCCTCACAACCTAACTCTGGTCGATAAATAGAGCCACATTGATAAATTTTCTGGAAATAACAAAAAATATTTATAATGTTTTACCGGGTTGGTTAAAAAGTGCTCACTGGGATAGGATAATATCGAGCAAACTCCCCTATAACAGCTACTTCTTCAAATTCGTTGAACGAACAGCGATTGAAAGCGCCCCATTAATGGCAAAATCAATAATGGTTGACCTGAAACCTGCCAAAGTGATTGATGCAGGCTGCGGTACTGGGGCTTTAATAAACGAACTAAAAATATTGGGGTGCCAGGTAAGCGGGCTGGAGTATTCGGATACAGCCATCAAATTATGCCTTGCAAGGGGCTTAGATGTCCAGAAGTTTAATCTCGAAAGGGATTTTATTCCTACCAGATGTGAGTATGACGTAAGCATCAGTCTTGAAGTGGCCGAACATTTGTCAGAGGATTTCTCGGATCACTACGTTGAATTACTGACCAACCTGGCTCCGGTATTGGTATTTTCTGCGGCGCCACCTGGCCAATTTGGATTTGGACATATTAATGAGCAGCCGGCGGAATATTGGATAAAGAAATTCAAGAACTGCAATTTCGAATTTGACCATGAGCTTTCGATGAAATGGAGGAAGAACTGGGCGGACTCCCATAAAGTGACCTGGTGGTATTACCAAAATTTGATGATTTTCAGAAAATCCTGACATCAGGCCTAAGTAAATCGACATGTCTGGGGCAATCATCAAAAAGGAAACAACCAAACAAATTTAGTCATATTTATGCAAAAAATATTTGAATTTGCTTATGATTTGCCACTTCGGCAAGCGGGAATTTGCACAAATGAAGTGGATCCATGATCTCTTCCCAGAAAATGAAATATAATATAAGTTTAACAGGCACGAAAAAACGCCAGGCGGGCAATTTCGTGTAGTGTTAAGCGATCCACCGTGGAAGACTGATCATGCCCATACTGAACCCTCGCACATTTGAATTTTTCAGCCGCAGCCCGGAACAAACCCGGCGCCTGGGAATGCGTCTGGGTGCCCTGCTCCAGACAGGTGATTTGCTGTGTCTTTCCGGAGATTTGGGAGCAGGAAAAACGACGCTGGTGCAAGGCCTGGCGCAGGGCTGGGGTTCATTGGACGGTGTTTCGAGTCCAACTTTTGTCCTGGTGAATGTATACCGTAAACCTTCCGGACAAAACCTTTATCACCTGGATGCCTACCGCCTGCAGAACGCACTGGAAGCCGAAGATCTCGATTTGGACAGCATGCTGGAAAACGGCTCGCTGGTGGTCGAATGGCCAGAACGTATCATGGCAGCCTTGCCTGGCGATCGATTATGGATACAAATGCGCTGGATTGCGGATGAGCAACGGGGCATGATTTTTTTGCCAGAAGGTGAAAGATATGTTAAGGTCCTGGCTGAATTCCGAAAACAGGTGGTTGGAGGCTGAGCATGTTACTGGCAGTGGATAGCTCTACTCAATGGATCGGACTGGCTATCTATGACGGAGATCAGGTAATCGGCGAAATGGCCTGGCGTACCCAGAACCACCATACTATTGAGCTGGCCCCAGCCATCGGCAGCTTGCTCAAAAGATCAGGCGTCCAACCCAGCGACCTGCAGGCGCTGGCAGTGGCGCTGGGTCCCGGCTCATTTACCTGTTTGCGAATCGGGCTGGCCATCATCAAAGGAATGGCTCTGGCGCTCCATTTACCCGTGGTGGGTGTGCCAACATTGGACATCCTGGCTGTCGCGCAACCCATCCAGGAACTACCGTTGGCGGCAATTTTACCTGCCGGTCGAAAACGGTTGGCGGTTGGTTGGTACAATGCAGTTGATGGCAGGTGGGTAAGTCAGGGCGAAATCAAAGTATGCACAATTGAAGAACTGGCGCAGCAAATCCGTAAACCGACGCTGGTGTGCGGTGAATTATCGGCCAACGACCGCCATGTATTAGCACGCAAACATAAAAACGTAGTGTTGGTTTCACCAGCTCAATCGGCGCGCCGGCCGGCATTTCTGGCGGAGATCGCCTGGAAGCGCTGGCAAGGTGGGCAGGTTGACGAAGTGATGTCGCTGGCGCCAATCTATATCCATGTGGTGGAGTCAATCCCGGCGTGATGGTAGCATTTAATGGGGCAGATATCACTATCCGGCCGATGCAACTCGAGGATATCCAAACCGTCCACCAGATCGATGTAAGGTCATTCAGTCTACCCTGGCCAGAACGCTCTTACCGTTTTGAGCTGACTGAAAATCCGGCATCACGCTGCTGGGTAGCCGAGGTAAAAACCCCAGAAAACCAAAAACAGATCGCCGGCATGCTGGTTATGTGGCAGATTATTGACGAAGCCCATATTGGCACGCTGGCTACTGATCCGGATTTTCGCCAGCGCGGTGTGGCCCGGCGCATGTTGGCGCACGCTCTATCACAGGCTGCCGGAGAAGGTATTCAGAAAGTGTATTTAGAAGTACGTCGCAACAATATCGCTGCACAGGCGCTTTACAAAGGATTTGGTTTTCAGGTCAGCAGCATTCGCCGCCATTACTATCCGGATACCGGCGAAGATGCTTTATTGATGACACTCGAAACGATTCACTTGGATTTTCTGGATCAGATGGTAGAATAACTAGCAGCAAGGCCTGGCTGCTTTAAGGATAAAACTGCGGATTATTAAAAACCAGGCGTTTGTAAACCCGAGCCCTAAAGATATGGAGGGTAATGTTGGAACCGGCTGAAATATTAAAAGAAGTTGCCAAACAAGTGGCCGTTTGTGAAAAATGTGAGTTGCATTTTTCAAGAAAAAATTCAGTTCCAGGAGAAGGACCTGCCCAGGCTGAGATCATGTTCATCGGCGAAGGACCGGGTTTTTATGAAAACGAGCAGGGCCGTCCGTTTGTTGGGAACGCCGGCAAATTTCTTGACGAACTGCTAGAGAAAAGTGGTTTGAGCCGAAAAGAAGTATTTATAACGAATGTTGTTAAATGCCGCCCACCCGGCAACCGCGACCCGCTGCCAGATGAGCTGCAGGCTTGCGGCAGTTACCTCGAACGACAGATCGAAACCATCGATCCGTGCCTGATTGTAACCCTGGGTCGATATTCAATGGCGCGTTTCCTGCCTAATGCTAAAATTAGCGAAGTGCACGGTCAGGCCAGTTGGGTCAAGGGAAGATTAATTGTGGCAATGTACCACCCGGCAGCAGCTTTACACCAACCCAGCTTAAAAAGTACGGTTGAAAAAGATTTTATGCGTCTGCCCGAATATATCCAGATGGTCAAAAAAGCCCAACCAGCCAGAAATGCCCAGCCCAATATGTCATTGGAATCTGAAGAACCCAAGACGCCAGAGGCTGGCGATGAACCAACTCAATTAAGCCTTTTTTAGAACTGGGCTATTTGCTGTTCATCAGCAGGCCGCCTAAATCAGGTACCTGATTCTGTCATTTTCTTTTTGTTATTCTAAAGGGAGATCGAAAATATGACCATACAATCCGACTTAATCAAACGCTTGCAGAACCGGACTGCTAAAGTTTCAATTTTAGGCCTGGGCTATGTGGGCTTACCGCTGGCAGTAGTATTTGCAGAAGCGGGTTTCAAAGTGATCGGGATCGACCCGATTCAAGAAAAAGTTGATAAAGTCCAGCAGGGTAAAAGTTATGTGCTGGATGTACCATCTGAGCAACTCGCTCGTCTGGTAGCCAGTGGTCATCTGCAAGCCACTACGGATTTCTCGGTGTTAAAAGAGGCGGATGCTGTCAGCATTTGCGTTCCGACACCCCTGCGCAAGACCGGCGATCCCGATCTTTCATTTATCGTATCGGCAACCGAGGCGCTGGCGCCCTACGTTCATGCGGGCATGATCGTGGTGCTCGAATCAAGCACTTATCCGGGCACAACCCGTGAGCTGGTATTGCCCAAATTAATCGAAAAAAGCGGTCTGAAGGTCGGGGTCGATCTTTTCCTAGCCTTTTCGCCAGAGCGAGTGGACCCTGGGCGCAAGGATTGGACTACAATCAATACGCCTAAAGTTGTAGGTGGGTTTACTCCGGCTTGCTGTGAGGTAGCAACCGCCTGGTACTGCCAAGCGCTCGAAACAGTCGTACCGGTCAGCACGGTCGAGGTAGCTGAAATGGCCAAACTGCTGGAAAACACCTTCCGCATGATCAACATCGGACTGGTCAATGAGATGGCGATTATCTGCGACCGGCTGGGGATTGACGTGTGGGACGTAATCAATGCAGCGGCCACCAAGCCATTCGGGTTTATGAAATTCAGCCCGGGACCGGGTTTAGGCGGTCACTGTATTCCAATCGATCCATTGTACCTGTCTTGGAAATTAAGGGCTTTGAACTATAACGCTCGTTTCATAGAGCTGGCCTCCGAAATCAACACAAACATGCCTCGTTTCGTGATCAGCAAAGTCCAGGATGCTCTGAATGAGCACTGTTTGCCGGTCAAAGGCAGCCAAATTCTGGTGTTGGGCGCAGCCTATAAACCGGATATCGATGACTTGCGTGAAAGCCCAGCGCTGGATGTGATCGGCTTGTTAATAAAAAAGGGCGCTCAAGTGTCTTATCATGATCCATATATTCCACAGCTCGACCACGAAGATTGGAAACTGAACTCTGTGCCCGATTTGATGGCAGCCGTCAGGCAGGCGGATTGTGTTGTAATTGTTACCAATCATTCCTGTTATGACTACCCGGCCATTCTGGAAGCAGCCAGAATGATCGTAGACACCCGCAACGCTCTAGGTGAAAGCGGAAAACAAAGCGCCAAGGTAGAGAGGTTGTAATGGCGAATTATCTGGTGACCGGAGCCGCTGGTTTCATCGCTTCACGGGTCAGCGAGCTCTTATTAGCGGATGGGCATAGCGTGGTTGGCGTTGATAATCTGAACGATGCTTACGACGTGCGCATGAAACATTGGCGGTTGGAGCGGCTGAAAACCCAACCGAATTTTAAATTCTACCAATGGGATATTTGCGATCTGAAGATAATGGAAAAGTTGTTTGCCGAGCAAGGACCTTTCCACGCAGTCTTCAATCTTGCAGCGCGCGCCGGCGTGCGTTCAAGCGTCGAAAACCCCTGGGTGTATGTCGATACAAATACGAGCGGCACGCTCAATTTGTTAGAGCTATCCCGGCGTTATAACACTCCCAAGTTCATTCTGGCCTCGACCTCCAGTTTGTATGGGGACAAGAACCCGGTTCCCTTCCAGGAAGAATCGGATACCAATCATCCCCTCTCGCCCTATGCCGCCAGCAAAAAAGGCGCTGAAGCGATGTGCTATACCTATCATTATCTGTACGGATTGGATATAACGATCTTTCGTTATTTTACTGTCTACGGGCCGGCGGGTCGACCAGATATGAGCCTGTTTCGTTTTACGCAATGGATTTGCGAGGGTAGACAGGTGCAGATATATGGGGATGGCAACCAGTCACGTGATTTTACCTACCTGGATGATATCGCCCGAGGCACCATCCTGGGTCTTAAACCACTACAATACCAGGTGATTAATCTGGGGAATGATCATCCGCACGCCCTGATCGATGTAATCCATATCCTGGAACAAAAACTTGGCCGTCCGGCCAGGCTGGTATATGGGCCCATGAGCATGGCTGATGTGCGTGCAACCCGCGCCAACATCGATAAAGCCAGGCAGCTATTGAATTGGCAGCCGCACATATCACTTGAAGAGGGGTTAGGGAAATTGGTTGACTGGTACCTGGAAGAACGCGAATGGGCCAGCCAGATAGAAACTCTATGACCTCTATCCAACGTATATTGGGCGTCTGGCGCCAGGATAGATTGCTACAATCTGTAATCAAAAATACTGGATACCTGTTCTCAAGTAACAGTATCAGTATGGTGTTAACCTCAGCGCAGGGCATCCTGGCAGCAATTATTTTAGGCCCGGCAGATTGGGCTACCCTGGGCATTATTATCGTGTTTGCTTCCAGTGTGAACCGCTTACTATCTTTTCGCATGGGTGAACTGGTGATCAAATACGCCGGACAATACCTGGCAGTAGGTAAAAAAGACCGCGCCGCGGCTGTCATCAAATCGGCTGGGCTCACCGAAGCGATTACCTCTGTATTAGCTTATTTATTTTTGCTACTCCTTTCTCCATTGGCAGCGACTTATATTATCAAAATACCCAGTACCACGCCCTGGATCAATTTTTATGGTCTGGCTCTACTGGCAAATCTGATGACTGAAACATCTTCCTCTGTTTTACAGATCAGCAACCATTACCGTACACAGGCAATCTTAAATCTGGCCCAGAGTATCCTGACGGCGAGCTTGATTGTAGTTGCGTACTTTTTGCATGGGGGTGTATATATGATCTTAATAGCTTACCTGGCCGGTAAGCTGGTTTTTGGCATCGGTGTAATGGGTACAGCCTTTTACTGGATTGGTAAATTGCTCGGACCAGGGTGGTTGAAAACGCCTTTTAGCCTGCTGGAAAAGCGACGCGAGATGGTTATATTTGCAACCAGCACAAATGTAAGCGCCACGGTCAATACATTGATCCGTGATAGCGAAATCCTTTGGATCGGATATTTTCTGACCCGTCTGGATGCTGGCTACTATAAATTTGCCCAGGCAGTGATGGGCGTTATCTTAATGCCGATTACGCCATTTATAACGACCACCTTTCCGGAAATCAGCCGCTCTGTGCCTTTAAAGGAATGGAAACAATTGCGCTCGCTGATCCAGCGAACGACCTGGATTGCGACTGCCTGGACTCTAGCATGCGCAGCTGGGCTGGTAGTTGTCGGGCCGTGGTTATTAGGTCTGATGAAACACGGCGAATATTTGCCATCTTATCCGGCGATTATGATCCTGCTGGTCGGTTACGGGATTTCGAATATTTTCTTCTGGAACCGGCCGCTCTGTCTGGCATTCGGAAATCCAAATTATCCACTATTCGTTACGCTGGTGGTTGGAGCAATCAAGACTGTCTTGATGTTTTTGATCGTCAGACAGCTTGGATATCTGGCGCAGGCAGCACTGCTTTCCGGCTATTTCACTTTCACAGTCATACCGATTGTCTGGCGCGGTCTGCGGCATCTGAGCAAAGAGGAAAAAGCAGCCGCTTTGGTGGGAGGTGCAGTATGAAAATCGCCTGCCTGGCGACTTCAACCGTGCCGTCTAACACCGCCAACAGCATCCAGATGATGAAAGCCTGCCATGCACTGGTTCAAGCAGGTCAGCAGGTGCAACTTTGGGTACCGGGTTCACACTCCACAGCCTGGCAGGATCTGGCAGATCATTATGGATTGTCTGAACCGTTTGGTATTCATTGGCTGGCATCCTCACGCCTGTTAAAACGCTACGATTTCACCTGGCGAGCCATTCAACAGGCGCGCAAATGGGGCGCCGAGTTGGTTTATACCTGGATGGTTCAGGCAGCTGTACTGGCACAAACCGACCGCCTGCCGGTCATTTTAGAAGTTCACGACCAGCCCACAGGCAGGCTTGGAAAACACTTATTCCGGCAAATGATCCAATCCCAGGGGAAAAAGCGGTTTCTATTTATTACAGAAGCGCTGCGCCGAAATTTGGAAAAGGAATACCAAGTTACCTTCGAGCAGACAGATATCCAAATCGCTCCGAATGGCACCGATCCGGACATTTACAGTAACCTACCCGAGCCGGATGAAGCTCGTAAGCAATTGGGTCTGCCAGCAAAACTGACCGCTGGCTACACCGGGCATTTTTATAGCGGGCGGGGAATCGATATCCTGTTAGGATTGGCGCGCTGTTTCACACAGGTCAATTTTTTATGGGTGGGCGGCCATCCACAAGATATCGAGACCTGGCGCGATCGTCTTTCCCAAGAGGGGTTCAAAAATATAACCCTGACGGGCTATATCGAAAAAAGCCGGCTGCCGCTTTACCAGGCGGCGGCCGATATTCTGCTGATGCCGTATGAGCGCGTAATTGCCGGTAGCAGCGGCGGCAATTCTGGCGACATTTGCAGCCCAATGAAAATGTTCGATTACCTGGCGGCCGGGCGGATAATCGTTTCCAGCGACCTGCCTGTGATCCGGGAGGTGTTGAACGAAAATAACGCCATTTTTGCAGCTCCGGAAGACCTGCCAGCCTGGCAGGAAGCACTGACGGGCATCCTTGCCGACCCGTCGAAATACCGGCGGTTAGCCGTGCGAGCGCGTAAGGATGCAGTTCAATATTCCTGGCGCAGCCGCGCTACCAGAGCAATCGAGGGATTTACATCCAAAACCAATTTGCCCTTTGAAAATGATAAGATGTCTTGAAACACCGAAGTATAGGGCAGTCAGGTCATGCCTTTTAACTGCCACAACAGGATTGCAATCCGTTCAGATATCGATTTTAATAGTATTCTATGAGAAGTCTGCACATCATTGATCATTTTAGTCTGGGCGGCGCGCAACGGATTGTTGAAGGCATCGTTTGCAGCATGCCGGATTCAAAACTGCTGCCGCTCCATAAAAAAGGGGGGGATGAGCGCCAGATCGAAACCCCGGATGAAAAATACCTGATCAAACCCGGCAATAACTTATTTTTACAGATGCTAAAGTTATTGCTGGAAACTCCCAGACTTATCCAGAAAAACAACATCCAGATTGTCCACTGTCACCTGCAATATAGCTGGGTTTTTGGGCTTTGGATTTATGTGTGTCTACCGGCCAAAAAAAGACCGAAACTGGTTTTTCACGAACACGATTTTATCAATTTGTCTCGCTGGTATTATCCTTTATTCGTAAAGATAGTAAGCCGAACCGGTAGCCTGATTGCGGTATCTGAGTTTATTCAACAGCACATGATTGCCTGTGGAGTTCCCGCCGAGAAAGTGAATTTATTAAGAAATTATGTTGATCTGCAAAGGTTCTCTCCGGGACAACGGCCAGAGTTGCGACGATTCGGCTTGAATGAACAACAAGTTAATGGCAATATACTGATTGGCTTTGCCGGGCGACTGGTGGAGTATAAAGGTTGGCGTATGATTTTGAAAACCGCCGACAAGCTGCGCGACAATAATACCCTGTTTTTGTTTGCAGGCGATGGTCCAGATAAGCCCAAGCTGATCCACGAAATTCAAAAGCTCAACTTACAAGAAAAGGTTTTATTGCTAGGCTATGTTGACCACATGATTGATTTCTATCGAATGATCAATATACTGGTGATCGCATCTGAAAAAGAGGCGTTTGGTCTGGTGCAAATGGAGGCGCAAGCCTGCGGCGTTCCGGTGGTTGTTTTCGACAGCCAGGCAGCGCAAGAAATTCATGGGGACCATTCAACCATAATTGTTCCGAATGGGGACATCCAGCAATTGGTAAGTAAAATTCAGGAATTATTGGATGACAGAAATTTATACGATCAGATGGTTGTGAAGAGTTTGGCCAATGCTCGCAAATACGGCTTGATGCCCTATCTCGAAAAGTTAAGCCAGATATATCAGAATTTACCTTGAAAAAGGATTGAGCATTTGAAGCAGATTGCAATTGCCGGGGAAATTTACAGCTCCAATATCGGAGATCAAGCAATCCATAGCTGTCTGGCCTATCTATTAAAAAAAACGGATGCGTTGGTCGATATCGTATCAGTGGATATCAGCGGGCGTGCGAGTCGGGCAGCGTTATCCACCCGATTGAAACCCAACCAACGGCTTGCGCTCCTGCAAAGTAATCCGTTTTTGCGACCTTTTTTTCCGGCGCTTAATTTTGCGGACGATCTGATCAAGCGCAGAAAGCGACTGTCAACCTGGCAACCCGCCCTGAAACAGGCTGACCTGCTGGTTATTGGCGGAGGGCAGTTGTTGATGGATAATGGCCTGAGCTTCCCTTTGAAATTAGCCAGCATAGTTAAGGCAGCAAAGGCGCAGGGCCTGCCTTATACTATCACAGCCTGTGGAGTGGGAAAATCCTGGTCGGCAGCTGCCACGTCATTAATGCGCCCCATCCTGACTGAAGCCGAAGAGATCACCCTACGAGATCCGCTTTCTCAAGAAAGACTTGGGCGATTTTTAGCGGGTATCGCAAGCAAGGTAACATTTGACCCATCCATTTGGGCGGCGGCTGTCTATCCATTCTCCAGCGACCCGGTAGGAACCGAAACAATCGGCCTGGGAGTGATCAATCGCAACGAGGTGAATGTTCATCTGGAACGATCTCAGCGCTTTACAAGTGAGGGGTGGCTGGAGCTCTGGATCGATCTGGTCAGTGATCTGTTACTTACAAACCATCCAGTTGAATTATTTACAACCGGCAGCCCCGTTGATTATGAATTCGCCGAAAAGCTATTAATAACCGCAAGAGAACGCGGTTTGAAGAGAATCATCCTGGCTCCCCGGCCATCTAATCCAGAAGCCTTAATTTTAGCGTTCAAAAAATATGGCCTGGTGCTGGCGGCGCGCCTGCATGCAGCGCTGCTTGCCAACGCCTTTGGAATTTCAAGCATCGGACTGGCCTGGGATAATAAAGTAAAGGCGTATTATGGATTGACTCGCCGACAAGATCTGTGTTTTGAACTGGCCGGTTTACATCCATCCGATGTGGCTCTGGCATGCGTCGCAAATTGCGGGCAGCCTTTCCCGACAGCCGAGATCGAAGAGTTTAAAGCTTGCTCTCAAGAAGACGCCCGGATAATATTAGAAAAGATCTGATTGCTGGGGTTTATGCCTCATTAGAATCTGGATTTTGGGCAAACAATTGGTGGGGATT
>DATFYI010000099.1:0-9803 GCA_035315125.1 Anaerolineaceae bacterium
TAACATGTACTGCTGTACTTTTCCGGATTGAATGATATGCAAGAATGATCCGAAACCACGGGTTCCTTTAGCCAAATCATCCCCGGCTCCATTTACAACCGGTATATCAAAGGAATTCCGGAACAGACGGCCCAGCCATAAACCAAAGGCGGCAATCCCATTCAGGATGCCATCCAGCAATCCGCGGTCTATCCAGCGATCAGTCAGTGTTTCTGAGATCCAGGCCGAGGGTTTTACAAAAATAATCTGGTACAGCTCATCAATATAGTATTTGTTTTTTAGCACTACATAAATTCTGCCCAGCGAACGCTCCAAAGGGTCAGCTTGTCCGGCAGCCACTTTCCTATAAACCAGCCATCCCAGATATAATCCGCCCAACGAGACAACGAATGAGGTGATCAGAGGTGTAAGGTTCCTTGATTCGGGTGGCAACACTGTACTTGCCAGCATACTGCCAACAAACTGTTGAAACCAGCCGGAACCACTGAACAGCGCAAAATCCTTAGGGATGCCGACCCAACCAATAGCGATTGCAAAAACAGCCAATACTAACAGCGGAAATGTCATCGTCCAGGTGGACTCGTGCGCATGCTCGGCAGACTTTGTACGCGGCTCACCCAGGAAGGTAAGTGTGATCTGGCGCATAGTGTAAAAAGCGGTCAAAAGTGCTGTAAACGCCAACACAACAAAAACAAGAGTGTGTCCACCATTCAAGGCGCCGGATAGAATTTCATCTTTTGACCAGAAACCGGACGTAATCAACGGCAGGCCGGCTAAGGCCATACCCCCGATCAGAAACGTCCAAAAAGTAATCGGCATGCGCTTACGTAGCCCGCCCATGTTGAACATATCCTGCGTATCGAGCTGATCACCGCTGTGCATCTCACCGTGTTCCATGCCATGTATCACCGAACCAGAGCCCAGGAACAGCAGGGCCTTGAAAAAAGCGTGTGTCAGTAGGTGGAATGCCGCCGCAACATAAGCCCCTACCCCCAGAGCCGCAATCATAAAACCTAATTGCGAGATGGTTGAGTAAGCCAGCACCCGTTTGATGTCCCGCTGGGTTAAAGCAATGGTGGCGGCAAATAAGGCCGTGAATGTACCGATAAATCCCATTACAGACATAGTTGAATTCAACGGTTGCCCTGGAGCCCATCCAGCTGAAATCAATGGGTAAAACCGGATCACCAGGTATACACCCGCCGAAACCATTGTAGCGGCATGGATCATGGCCGATACGGGAGTTGGTCCTTCCATTGCATCCGGTAGCCAGACATGCAATGGGAACTGAGCGGATTTACCAATAGTACCGAAAAATAATAGCAGTCCGATTAATCCTGCCCACGACATTCCCAGCACGGGGGAGGAGCTGGTTACCAATTGCTGCAAGACTTGTGGGTTGGATAAAATCGCCCGGTAGTTCAATGTTCCAGTCAGGGAATAAAGCGCTGCCAGACCCAGCAGCATGAACATATCCCCCACGCGGGTTGTCATGAATGCCTTAATTGCAGCCTTGCGAGCCGAATCTTTGCCAAACCAAAAACCGATCAATAAATAGGAACACAGCCCCATAATCTCCCAACCCATATAAAGGGTTAGCAGATTGTCACTCACCACCAGCAAATACATACCGAAAGCAAATAGAGAGATAAATGCAAAAAAGCGTGTATACAACGGTTCAACCGACATCACCCGATGTGCGCGGCCTTTTTTATCGCGCACTGTTGCGCCATGAGGAGGCAATCCAGGATGATCATGGTCCCCTTCCTGTTGACCGTAATTATGGTATGCCACGCTATATATAAAGATCATCAGTACAGTCCAGGCCACAAAAAAGACTGTTACAACACTTAGCGGATCGAATTGGATGCCAATTGCAAACCAGGTCTTTCCCGTCGGAAACCAATTGATAGCAGATACAAAAGGATGTTGACTCAATCCGGGCGTATTAATTGCCCGGATAAACACTGCCAGGCTGGCAGCCCATGAGAGACCAGCAGCCAGCAAAGCCAGCCAGTGACTTACCGCTCGCCAGCGAAAAGTAAAAACTGAAATAAGGAAAAAAGCCAACAAAGGCGGCAGCGGGATGAGCCAGATTAAAGTTTCAGTTGCCATAACACCTCATTCCATCTCAGCCTTTCAGTAAATCCAAATCGTTAGCCGTAACCGTATTCCGCCGGCGGTATGCCGAAATAATCAAAGCCAGACCGACGGATACTTCAGCCGCCGCGGATGCAAAAACAATCGCAACAAACACCAGGCCGCTCTGACTGTTGGAATACAGGTAGCTCCAAAAAGCCAGCAGGTTAATATTGACGGCGTTGAGCATTAACTCAACGCCGACCAAAATAGCTATCGAATTCTTGCGTGCCAGCACACCAAACAAACCAATGCAGAAGAGAGCCGCCGAAAAGATCAAATACCAGGACAACGGGATCATCGTTTTCCTTCTTTCCGCTCGGATGCGACAAAAATAGCTCCGATCAATGCAGCCAGTAATAAGACCGATGCAACTTCAAATGGGATTACATAACCAGCAGGATCTATGAAGGCCTTACCAAGGCTTAAAATATCTTCACCCCCGGCCGGGATAGTGCGAATAATTGTCTGAAATTTACTCCAACTACTGAGAACCGCCACCAAGCCTGAGAATGTGGCAAAACAGGCTAAGATTGCAATCCACCAGCCGCGGTTAAAATGGGGTCCCACATCTTCTAAACTGTGCCGTGTCAACATCACTGCAAAGATAATCAAGATTGCAATTGCGCCAATATAAATCAAAACCTGCACAACCACAAAAAATCGGATCTCGAGTAGAGCAAATAAGATTGCCACACCAAACAACGTAAGCACCAGCCAGAGTGCCACGTGCATCATACGTCGTGAGCTGACAACCATGACTGCTGAACCCAAAGTGATGGCTGCTGCCAGCAGAAAAATAATTTGCAAAACTGTCATCCTCAATCTCCAGAGTTGGAATTGGCTGCAACATTTTCGGGGCGAGCCACCGGACGTTGTGTCTTGGAAACCACAGGACGGGGCCGGCGTGTTTTAAATACCTCAATCAGCCAACCGGTTATTAATAAAACCGCTAAATTGACAACCAGGAATGCAAAAATTCGAAACACTGTTTGTTCGACCGGTATCAATTTATCCAGGACTGCTGTAACAACAACGATAGAAAGAGATAGAGGGGTTAACACTTTCCAATTGACATCCATCATTTGATCAATCCGAAAACGGGGTAGCGAGCCGCGGATCCAGATAATCAAGAACTCGATCAGGCCGGCTTTGATCATGAGATAGATAAACCCCAGAATCGGGATCTGTTCTGCTCCGGGGCCGCGCCATCCACCCAGGAACAACACCGAAAAAACCATCGCAATCGTAAATGAGTGCAGGAAGTCAGCTACATAGAACATGCCAAATTTCAGGCCGGAATATTCGATGTTAAACCCGGCCACAATTTCCGAATCTGCTTCCGTCAGGTCAAAAGGGGCGCGACCGTTTTCAGCAATCGAAGTAATTAAAAAGATCAACGCTGCTGCTGGGGTCAGCCAAATATACCAGACATTTTGCGCCTGGGCGATATCAGTCATCCCCATCGAGCCCGCCAGCATAACAGGTACCAGTAAGGAAATCACCATAGGCACTTCATATGAAACCAATAATGCCACTGCCCGAAAACCGCCCAACAAAGCAAACTTGTTATTCGAGCCAAACCCGGCCATAATGATGCCCAGTTCGCCCAAAGAACCTACTGCAATAATGTACAAAACACCGACATTCAGATTCATCCCTACCACGCTGATTGCCAGGGGGATGACCGACCACACCATCAACACACCGGCAACCGCCAGTATTGGAGCCAGGTTATACGGGATGATATCTGCCCCGGTTGGAGTGATGAATTCTTTGGTAAAGATTTTGATCATATCCGGTATGGTTTGAAATATTCCCCACGGACCAACCCGGTTGGGTCCTAGCCTGTCCTGCAGGCGAGCAATAGCTTTGCGCTCCAGCCAGATCAGGAAGATCACAAACATCATCGCGGCAGTTGCCAACGCCCCTGCCCCAATCACAAATAGAATAAATTGAACAATTCCCGCCGGAATACCAACCCCTAACAGCAAACCTTGCAGCCAGTTCGCCAGGAAAGTAATTGGATCACTCAAAAAATGCAAGAAACCCATGGACTTCCTCCAAACCAGGACAATCCTAAACCCACTCTAAAGCGCCTTTACGCCAGGCATAGATCAGGCCGCCCAATAGGATAATTACAAACAATACTGCTTCAGCCACACCCCACAATGCCAACTTGTTATAAGCAACTGCCCAAGGATATAGAAAAACGGTCTCTACATCAAAAACGAGGAAGACCAGACCAAACACATAATATTGGACCTTAAACTGTACCCGACTATCACCAACGGTTTCAATGCCGCATTCATAGGTAGAATTTTTAATCGGATCAGGCTTGTGGGGAGACAACAATCCGGCCATGCCGATCGCCACCGCCGGTAAAAAAGCTGATACGCCCATAAATATAGCAATATACAGCCAATCACTCAGCATTGATGCTCCTTTTAATTTAATGACAATTTAGATTATTAATATCTAAGAGAGGAAACTGCCAAAAATAGCAAACACATTTTATCACAAAAAAGCTCTTTTTATCTCACTTTTCTTTGTGAAGACGCTTCCAAAGCCTTTCTAGTATTTTCTCTAAAAATGGAAATCCCAAAATAGAACTGAAAACTGCTCCACCTGCTCCAAACCAGCGGGCAGTCGTCGCCGATAAGCCAAGCACTGTATTCGATTGGATATCGATACGATAAGCGAGCAAAGTCCGCTGATCCATCTCTCCGCCGCTCTTTGGAACCAGATCTAGATAAACCCACAAAGTCCCCCGGTAAGTACCAGCCTGGTTGGGACTGATACTCCAATAAAAAATCAATGTCTGGCCGGGCAACATGGTCTGCCGTACCGCTCCATCTGGGCTGACTTGCATTCCGGCCATATCAAGCCTTGCTTCGGCGAAAATATTATCGGCGTCATATAGATCAGGAATTGAAATCTTCCGACCTAGGATTTTATGACCGCTTACTTCTACCGTGGGGGTTATCTGACCCTGCATATCCACTTCCAACATCAGACGGATAATATCGGAATCCCCCACCCGGATAGAACTGGGCCATTCAATTGAAAGCAGACGTTTCTCCTGCAAAGAAGCTTGCTCCGGAACTGGTGTCGGAAATTTCTCCGAGTAAACCGTAGGAGTCCTTTCAAAAGGTATGGAAGTAGCCCAGGCTGTTGGAAACTCAATTTCGGATGTTTTTAGGATGATAGGAGTAGGCGGTAGCGCAGCCGGCCTCTCGGTGGACGCACAACCTACCAGCATCAGGCCGATGAACAAGATGCCCGTTATGCAGGTAAAAAAGCTGGCTATGCGCAATTGTATTTGACCGCATGAAAGATTTTGACCCATCAAATCCATCCTGTGCTGTTCAATAAAACCGTCGGGCTTGGCAGAGGCGCTTCAATCGTTGGTAAAGGCAGGCTCTGGCTCTGCCGGCTGGCAGGCCAGGAGGCCCACAGGATCAAACCCATGGATAATGCCAGCACGATCATTGCCAGCCATAACCTGATTGTGTTTTTCTTTTTCATTATTTTTATTATACTGAATTTGGGATTTCAGGGATACTTCAAATTCTTTACATGAAAATCAGACACATTTACAATGGAGGTTGATCTGGCTTCTTCAAAAAGATTCAATTTTGATTATTTCAATACGGGAGTCTCAATCATCCAATGGCAAAGAAAATTATCTGTCTGGCAGTGTTATTGATTCTGTTTCTCTCAAGCTGCACCAGTAGCGGGGTACTTACTGGCAGTCAACGTGATGCAGTTCTGGCATATGCCGATCCAATGACTGATAACCTGATCAACGGTATCACCACTGGCAGCTATGCGGACTTTTCAAAAGATTTTGACGATGCCATGCGTAAAGCCATGACCGAAAGCAGTTTCAATGCTATGCTGCAAAAAATCAATACAAATGAGGGTGCTTACCAACTGCATAAAGTCGCTCAAGTAACAACCCAAAATAATTACATCATCGTAATTTACGTCGTTAATTTCGAGCGAATCAAAAATGTAAATATGCGTGTGGTATTTACTTCTTCTACTCCTCACAAAATATCCGGGCTATGGTTCAGCCAGCTATAAGATCTTCAACTCGGCCCTATTCCATCCGTTTAGCTTCATCCCAAAACACGTCCATCTCCGCCAGGGTCATCTCAGACAAATTCCTGCCCGATTCACGTGCACGTTTTTCGATATAAGCAAAGCGCTTGCGGAAGCGCTGGTTGGTTTCCCGCAAAGCCGCCTCTGCATCTACTTTGTACCAGCGCGCCAGGTTTACCGTCGAGAATAACAAATCACCTAACTCTGCCGCCTGCTGTTCTGGTGTTTCGGCCGTTTGCACTTCCTCCAGTTCTTCCACCACCTTTGCAATCACCGGCTTAACCTCAGCCCAGTCGAACCCCACCCGGGCAGCTCTTTCTTGATATTCTTGCGCCTGGGCCAGCGATGGAAATACGGTTGGGACGCCATCCAGAATGCCCCTGACTTCCGCCTGGCCGTTCTCTTTTCGTTCGGCCGCTTTCAATTTTTCCCAGTTCTGTAGCACCCCTTGAACTCCCTTTACCTTTGCTTCTCCAAAAACGTGAGGGTGGCGGCGAACAATTTTACGGTTAATCCCCTGAACGACATCCGCCATATTGAATTCGCCATCTTCACTGGCAATCTGTGCATTCAGCACAATTTGCATCAGCAGGTCGCCAAATTCCTCTTGCATTCCGCGTGCATCTTCGGCGTCCATAGCCGCCAGGGTTTCATAGGTTTCTTGCAGCAAACTGGTGCGCAAGGACAGATGAGTTTGTTCACGATCCCATGGGCAGCCATCCGGGGCGCGCAAGGCCGCCACAACTTCCTGAAATGCCTCTAATGAAGTGTCATCGCCCAGAGGGGGTACGTATAACGCTGTTAACAACCCCAGATGTGGGCTGCGATCAATTTCGTACAGGGCTACATTCTCGACAACTTGCTCAGCCGTACCTGCTGCATGGACCATCCGTACCGGGTGCTCATCAGGATATTCAGTCATCAAAGTTAGCTTTACTTCCGAGGCAGTTTCTTTTGAATAGATTTGCGCCACCAGCACCGGCAAACTGGGCGGAAAAAGTGGGTGATGCAGGCTTCCAAGTTCCAGGGCATCCACCAAACTTAAATATGGGAATGGATCCAGTTCCAGCGCTGAACAGGTCAGCTCCAGAAAACTGATTCCTTCGATCACTTTTACCGGGATGTCTTGCTCTTTTGCACGTTTGACAATCTCCGGGCCGGTGGCTTCTGCCACGTAGGGATGTCCCGGCACCGCATAGGTCACACCTTCCGGTCTCCTGCCCAATTCCAATATTTTTTCGACAATTTTCCGGTAAACCGTTTCAAATGCCTCGGAGTTTTGGTAATACTCGTCAAAAGAATGGATCTCCAGGTTGCTTGGAAAACCCGCTATAGTTGGATGCTGGCGCGTGCGCAGGTAAACCTCAGGAATCTGGTTCAGCCAATCCCAGGCCTGGCGCGTCAATAAATCAGGATTGCCCGGGCCAAGGCCCAGGATCGTAATTCCATTAAAAATAGAGCGGTTCATATTCACCTTTTTGGGGATAGATTTTTATAAAATATTTTTCATTGACGTCAGATTAGCGCAAATAAATATAGTCCAATATTGTTCCACTTTGAATTCCTCAATTGTACCCAAAAATAGACCTGTCGGTGCTTTTATATTTCACTGTACTCAAATATGCTAATTGTATTTTCAATCGAATCGTGCTACGTTAATTGTTAGATACCTTGAAGCACACCTGATATTATTGGGGCTGTTTGTCAAATAAGCCGGTTTTTGCCACAAAGCCCTTTTGGCAAATAACGGTTTGGCAGCTTTTCACTTCACAGGAACATTTCAATAACCGTCAGCATAAATGACCCTGCATTGGCGTAGGTTTTTTTTGTTTGCCTACCTATGGGTGTAATTATGCTGACCTTAGGGATAGCCACAACTGAACAGCATTACGATGAACTTCTAAACTTGATTTGCCATCAAAATAGCTCTTGTTTGGAGATAAAGTTTGATTGGATTCAATTGACCTGGGATCAGTTCGGTCTATATTTTCGATCCAAAGGTACGGCCTACCGGATTTGCGATGGACAACAGCTCGTGGGTATGTGTTGGGTGGAAAAAACCGACCGCATTCTCTATGTATATGGGATCATTATCCAGCCCGAATATCAAAGCCGGGGATTTGGCCGACGAGCACTGGAATTGCTCGAGGCAAGATATCAGGGGCAGATAGACGCCATCGAATTGAGCGTCCATTCCTCGAATCCTCGGGCAGAGTCTTTCTACGAACGCCTGGATTTTAAGGTGATTGAATATGATGATGAAACCGGTTTCTCTCTCGTACGAAAGAAATGTGTTGGGACCGAATTAAATACACAAGTGCGTTCAGCGGAAAATTCTCCGCTAAACACACTTGATTAGGATTTCATCGATTAAGTTTGAAAACGAAAAATACTAGCGCTTGGTATAGGTTGGAGCTTTGCGAGCGCGTTTTAGACCTGGTTTCTTGCGTTCCTTGATGCGTGGATCGCGAGTCAGGAAACCTGCTTTGCGCAGCACAGATGTCAGGTCTGAATTGATTTTGACCAACGCCCGGGCCAGGCCCAAACGAACGGCCTCTGTCTGACCGGTTACCCCACCGCCATTTACTTTGACGGTAACGTCATAGCTGCTGCGTTCGAACCCGGCGCTTTGCAGAGGGCCCATAATAGACTCTTGATCTCCCAGGCGAGTAAAATAGGCCTCGATGGGTTTTTCATTTACAATGAATTGTCCCGAACCATTCATAACACGCACACGTGCGCTGCTCTCTTTTCGGCGACCAATGCCCTCAAAATAAGTAACGGACATAATGCCTCTGCTCCTCTTTAAACTACTGGTTGCGGATTTTGAGCAGTATGGGGGTGCTCACTACCGCTGTATATCTTGAGTCTCTTGATCAATTGGCGACCCATTTTGTTGTGCGGGAGCATGCCCCACACAGCTGCGCGGATAGCACGATCAGGTCTGGTTCTCATCAAATCGCGCAGGGTGTTTGCCTTTAATCCACCGGGGTATCCCGAATGATGATAGTACATTTTTTCATCCATGCGCTTGTTTGTCAGGCGCATTTGGCTGGCATTGATAACTACCACAAAGTCACCCATTCCCACACCAGGGGTGTAGGTTGGCTTGTGTTTGCCGGTAAGATATCTGGCTATTTGAGTAGCCAGACGCCCCAATACCTGGTCACCGGCATCTACCAGCAGCCATTGGGTTTCCGGCTTCCCTTTAAGGACGTAAGTCTTGTCCACGGTCATCATCTCCACTAACTTTACTCATGATTTCTCAGCTATTCAGGCGGTCCATTTCTGGAGCCTTCTTTCAATTTACGGATATCTTGCCATTTTGGTTCATATCGCACCGCCCACAGCACCAAGCCCTGTGGAGGCGCCAATCCTGGCGACTGCGGCATTGTTTCTAGAACAGCCTGCAACAAATCCTTCAGATCCAGTCGGTTTTGACCGGCTAAGACCTGCAAGAAAACCACTCTCCTCACCATGTGGTAAAGAAATGCGTTTGCGCAGATCTCAAACACCAGCCGATCCCTTTGCTGCTGCCACTCCGCCTGCAACACCGT
>DATFYI010000100.1:0-5921 GCA_035315125.1 Anaerolineaceae bacterium
AATCGGGATTGGCCCCGGGTTCACGCCAAGCTTGCTGAGAATATCCGTAGCAAAGTAACTGGCAACTGTAAAAGCTACTAAGATTACCAGGGTTGGAAGCCAGAAACGCATTGCGGTACGGCGAGCGTTTTCAGAAATCTCGCCACTGGTTTTCAATGCCAAAAAGACAGATCCTTGCAGTACAAAACCTGAAAGTGTTACCAATCCACCCAACAAAGCATAGGGATTGAGTAAATTCCAGAAACCACCCACATAATTCAATCCAGAATCGATTGGAACTCCCCTCACAATATTTGCAAAAGCTACACCCCATAAGATGGAAGGTAATAAACTCCCGCCAAAAATAGCCCAGTCCCATAAGCTGCGCCAGCGGGGGTTATCATCTTTGCTGCGAAATTCAAAAGCAACCCCGCGCACAATCAAAGCCAGCAACATCAGAAATAACGGCATATAAAATCCGCTGAATAATGTGGCGTACCAGATCGGAAAGGCCGCAAAAGTAGCTCCGCCAGCGGTAATAAGCCAGACTTCATTGCCATCCCAATGCGGTCCGATCGTATTAATGATCACTCGACGCTGGATATCATTCTTTCCTAACCAGGGCAGTAAAATGCCAACCCCAAAATCAAATCCTTCCAGAATGAAATAACCGATGTAAAGAATAGCGATCAAAATAAACCAGAGCGTATTCAGGTCCATGGTAATTTCTCCTCTTAATCCCAATAAGCCTGTTCATTGGTAGGTTGCCCGCCTTCAATCTCTGCGCCAGCTTTGGCGTATTTCACCAACAAATAAACATCGGCTACCATTAATAAACCATAAATTAGCACGAACCCGATCAAAGAAATCAGCACCATACCGGTGGAAATAACCGGCGAAACTGCGTCGCTTGTTTTCATCAATCCATACACTACCCAGGGCTGGCGGCCAAGCTCTGTCATTAGCCAGCCACAAGTATTTGCCAGATATGGCAAGCCAATCACCAGCGGGAAGTATTTAAACAGTTTGAATCGTTCCAGTGGTTTATGGAGCATGATTTGCAAAAGTGAAAATGCAACAATAAAAAACATCAAAAAACCCGCCCCAACCATCAGGCGAAATGTCCAATAACTCACTGCCACCGGTGGAATATAGTTGCCAGGCCCATAAGTGCTTTGATATTGAGCCTGCAATTCTTTAATACCCATTACCTTACCCGACAGTCGATTGTATGCCAACAAACTCAACAAACGGGGTATACGGATGGAAAATACATCTTTCAGTCCAGGCTCATCTCCGATCGTGATCAGTGACATGGAAGCCGGATCCTGGCTATCCCATAAAGCTTCAGATGCTGCCATTTTCATCGGTTGGGATTGGACCATATGTTGAGCCTGGCTGTGACCTCCCAGGATAACCAGGATAATCGAGATTACCCCTACAATCGCCGATATCTGGAAAGAACGCTGAAAGATGTCGGGCTGCTTTTTACACAAAATGTGGTAAGCGCTGATCCCCATCACAAAAAATGCTCCGGTGGTAAATCCGGATAGCACAGTATGCGGAAATTGTACCCATACATTGGGATTGCCTAGGAGCGCCCCAAAATCGGTCATAACTGCTCGACCATTCTGAATGGCATATCCTACCGGCTCCTGCATGAATGAATTTGCTATCAAGATCCATAATGCCGATAGGTTGGAGCCAATTGCGACCAACCAGATTGTGGTGAGGTGCAATCCATTTGAAAGTTTATCCCAACCGAAGATCCACAACCCCAGGAAAGTTGACTCAAGAAAGAATGCCAGCAATGCTTCGATTGCTAAAGGCACGCCAAATATATCCCCAACAAAACGGGAATAGGCTGACCAGTTCATCCCAAACTGGAATTCCTGGACTATGCCGGTCACAACCCCCATTGCAAAGTTGATTAAAAATAGTTTTCCCCAAAATTTAGCCATCTGCTTGTAGGTATCATGCCCGGTTCTGACATAGATCGTTTCGAAAATAGCCACCAGGACCGACAACCCTAAAGTGAGGGGCACAAAAAAGAAGTGATATATCGAGGTTGCCGCGAATTGGATCTGCGATAAAGTTGTTGGATTCATGCAATTCCCTCCCCGCGTTATATGATTAATTAACGAAGTTCCTAATATTTGTCTGGTTTCCACCTAGTATATTCGATTGTTATGTTTTACACAATATAATATAAACCTGTTTATGGATAACATGCCATCATCCCAAAGCTTTCCAAGGGCTGGTATAATTCTTGTCTGAAGGTCACAAATTAATCATTATTATCATAAAATGACAGGAATCTTCCGGTTATATGCTAGAAAAACTTGCACAAATTGAAGCACGCTACGAAGAACTCAATCGTTTATTAGAACAAAACGCTGACGATTATCAGAAAGTGGCCGAGCTGGCTAAAGAGCGTTCGGATCTTGAATTAATTGTCGAAAAAGCCCGTTTGTACCGGCAATCTATGCAAAGCATCGCTGAGGCGCACGCTTTACAAGATAGCCCTGACGAAGAATTGCGCCAGCTCGCTCTGGCAGAGCTGGCTGAACTTCAGCCATCAACCGAAAATCTTGAGAAAGAAATCAAGGGTCTGTTGGTACCAAAGGACAAACGCGACGACCGCAACGTCATTGTAGAAATCCGGGCTGGAACCGGCGGTGATGAAGCGGCACTGTTTGCATCGGATCTTTTCCGTATGTATTCCCGTTATGCTGAGCGCAGGAATTGGTCTGTCGAAATCCTTTCCCAAAATGAAACCGGCATCGGTGGCTATAAAGAAATTATCTTTATGATCAAAGGGAAAGGTGCATATTCTCGCATGAAATATGAATCGGGCGTTCATCGCGTCCAACGCGTACCGGCAACCGAATCATCCGGACGTATCCACACATCCACTGCTACCGTGGTTGTCCTGGCAGAAGTCGAAGACGTGGATATCCAGATCCCCGAGTCAGATTTAAAGGTTGATATTTACCGTTCTGCTGGCGCAGGCGGCCAAAATGTGCAGAAAAATTCGACAGCCATCCGCATCACCCATATTCCAACCGGGATCGTGGTGGCATGTCAGGACGAACGCTCACAATTGCAGAATCGTTTTAGAGCGATGAGCATCTTGCGCGCAAGACTATACGAAATCGAAGAAACAAAGCGTCAAGAAGAGCTTGAAGCCACCCGGCGTTCGCAAGCTGGCAGCGGAGAACGCTCTGAAAAAATCCGCACCTATAATTACCCTCAATCACGGGTCACCGATCACCGTATTAATTTATCATCCTTCAACCTGGCCGGTGTGATGGATGGAAATATTGACGAATTTATCGATGAGCTTTCTCTCCAGCACGAGACCGAACGATTGGCAATGACTGGCATCGATGAGAGTGAAGATTGAGCTTGGCGACTGGCTAAAGTCAGCCAGGATGCGGTTGGGCGATCGTAGTGAAACTCCCACCCTGGAAGCCGAATTGTTGGTTTCGCATGTCTTAGGTCGCTATCGTACCTGGGTAGCCAGCCATCCAGAATTCATTCTGGACCCAGGGAGTCTTGATCGTCTCGATCAACTATTGGATCGCCTGACATACGGCGAGCCACTTCCTTATCTTTTGGGACATTGGGAGTTCTTTGGGCATGATTTTTGTGTTAACCAGGATGTTCTGATTCCACGCCCGGAGACTGAACTTCTGGTAGAAACGGCGCTCGGCTGGTTGCGAGCTCATCCAAACAGCCGGCGCGTTATCGACGTTGGCACCGGTTCGGGCTGTATCGCCATCAGCCTGGCCTCTGCCCTCTCCCAAGTCAATCTGATCGCAACAGATATCTCCTTCAAAGCATTGCAAGTCGCCCAGGTGAATATGGACAGGCTGTTGACCCATCCAAAACTGCAATTCATTCAAACTGACCTTTTGAATTCCCTTTCAGGCCCTTTCGACCTGATTGCCGCCAATTTACCTTATATCCCCGACAATAAATTGGCCAGCTTGAAAGTAGCCGAATACGAACCTCGCCTGGCATTTGCTGGAGGCCGGGACGGGTTGCAATTGATCAAAACCTTACTACTTCAATCTCCGGCGCGCCTGGCGACCCCTGGCTGCATACTGCTGGAAATTGAATTTGAACAGGGCCAACAAGCATCCTCGCTCGCCAGCCAAGTTTATCCCCGGGCTGTCATCAGTGTTTTGCCGGACTTATCCGGTTTACCGCGTTTATTAAAAATAGAAACCCATGAAAACCGAAATACTACCCACTGAACATTCGGATGCGATAATCCGAGCAATAGCAATTTTACATAAAGGAGGATTGATTGCATTCCCGACCGACACTGTTTATGGTGTTGCAGCCAATCCATTCGATCCAGCAGCAATTGAAAGACTCTATGAAGCCAAAATACGCGAGGCGAATAAGGCTATCCCTGTATTAATCGGGACCCTGGACCAAATCCCACTGATCGCCAGAGAAGTTACAGATTCTGCCCAACGACTTGCCCGGCGTTTCTGGCCTGGCGCCCTGACGCTGATCGTTCCCATGCTAGAAAGCTTACCAGATACTCTCTCGTCCACTCCAGGCATCGGTCTGCGAATGCCTGACCACGCTTTCGCTCTGGCATTATTGCAAAAAACCGGTCCGTTAGCCACTACCTCAGCCAACCTATCGGGTGGGACAAATACTACAACAGCCGAAGAAGTATTAGCCCAGCTAGATGGACGGATTGAGTTGCTGCTGGATGGCGGTAAAACCCCTGGGGGAATCCCATCAACTGTGGTAGATTGCACACAAAAGGATTCGCATATTTTACGCCAGGGTTCAATTACATTAGAACAAATCCAAACGGCGCTGATTTCCTAAAAGTAATTCAACCATTCTTATGAGATTCTTAATTCGCCTTCATTGAATTTTTAGGTCAAATTGGTATTGTTTAACTGCATTCTCCTTTTATTGGAATAGCCTGCTTATGGTTGCTCCCCATCAGCAGGCTATGTATTTATTTCAAGACGTGAATTAGAGCAATTTCTTCAGAAAGATGGCCACCAGCAATACGACAACAGCAATCCCAATATATATCGGAGTCAAGGTAGAAGCAGCCGCATTTGCAACCGTCTGACTGGAAAGGATCACCGGTGATGGTTTTGGAGCGGGGGTTGCTGTATCAAGCACCGATCGGGAAACCTGCGGCGTATTGGTCAGAGTTTCAGGAATTACGGTTGGTACTTTCAAGGGCTGAGTATTGCTGCCCTGAGGCAGAACCTCGTAGACCTGCCCGTCCACCACAACGATCACCTGCTGGCCAAGCGCCAACGCAGCAGCCACATCCGGACGGCTTTCAGCCAATTTGAAGTAATCCGTCGACAAAAATGCTACCTTGAGTGTTTGCATTTTGTTTGGATCGTAAGCAGTATCTGTCCAGACGCTGCCGCTCAGTACAAAGGTGCGGGCGTCCACCGTCTTAATACTTTGTGTGTTGTTGTCCTGAACTGGGGCCGGCACCTGTGCTTGTGAGAGAGCCCCCTCACCAGCTGCTTTATTGACCGCCGCCTGGCCCGAAACAGGCGCAGCAGGCGCGCTCATCATGTCATTGTAAGTGCCTTGGGCCAGTCGCGACTGGTTATCGGCCCCCAGCGGCATTGGCTCCGTCACCAGGTAAGAAGTATAAGGTGTAACGATTCCATAAAGGATGCTCAAGTGGACGATCTGACTGATGGTCTCTTTATCAGGTCCCTGCAAACGTACCTGGTTGAGCAGGTAGCCGATCTTCCTTGTCGCCCACAGTCGTGGCAAACTGGACAGCGAATCCGTGCTGGTGCGGCTATCTGCCGTGAAGGTCTGTTGCGGATAGTTAAGATCTTGCGGCTCGTTATTGACATTTCCGTGAATAACCATATTCGCTGTACCACCCGCTTTATATCGCCCGACCACAATCACCTGCGAACCGG
>DATFYI010000101.1:0-6520 GCA_035315125.1 Anaerolineaceae bacterium
TATTGAGTTTTGGTTCCGTCTGGCCTCTACAACATCATTAGGAGCACTGAATGAACCCCTGATTAAGTGGAGATGGCATCCAAATCAGGACTCGAGCAATTTAATTGCCCAAAAAGCAGATGAACAAAAAATGTATGATCAGGTTTTCCATCAGTTGGGTATTAAGAAAATATTCCCGGAAATAAACAGACCCGTATCCGATCCAAAAACAATCTCCTGGGGGTATGAATGGTTTGGAGATATGATGCTTCACCACCATGGTTGGTACCTCTTTGCGATTGATCAATATCAGAAATCAATAGAAAATTGGCCTTCGTGGCAAAATCGCGCCAGAATCAAACAGGCTGCCCTAAAAGCTCAATTATCAGGATCGAATGAGCGAAAAGAGCAGGCGGAATTATCGATAATGCAAGGCAGGCACTATGCAGGGTTAGGCAAAATGAAGGAAGCACGATCTTGTTTTGCTAATGCCATCAGGATGCAGCCCGGCCGGATAGACGCTTATCAAAATTGGCTACTGATGTGCCTAGGGAAAGACATCTTTTTTAATCTTAGTAAATTGCGAAAAAAAGTATCGTATTCGGCCCAGGTTGTTAAATGAAAATCCTTCATCTACGACCGTTTTTCGAACCTGGTGGAGCATCGAATTATATCGGCACCTTATCTGAAGGGTTAAGCCGTAGAAATCACAGGATTATCCTCGCTTGTCTGAATGGTGATTTTCACAAAAGAGAATTTCAAACATGCGTTATTTACAAGAATATTCCATTATCGCCTTCAACGATAAAAAATCTCACTTCATCTGTTATTCAAATTATTCACATAATTAAAAAAGAAAGAATCCAAATTATCAATTCTCATCACCGCTTTACTTCCATCGTCGGGAAGATATCCTCGTTATATACGGGAGTTCCGTTGATATCGACAATGCATGAATTCAAGCTCGACCGGTCTGGGATGACTGCTTTGGGGTTAGGGAAACACATTATTGCCGTCAGTCAGGCAATTAAAGACCATATCATTTTCCAATATCAAATTTCACCAGATAGAATTAATATTATTCGAATGGGGGTTACGTCTTCCAATCCACTGACGATTTATCAGAAAAGTTTATTAAGGCATGAGCTTGGTCTTGACTCTGTTTCTTTTTTGATCGGGTGTGTCGGAAGGTTAAGCCTAGAGAAAGGACAACGATACCTATTAGAGGCAGTTCCAAATATTTTAATAAATTGTCCCAATATCCAATTCGTTTTTATAGGTGATGGTCCGGAAAAGCAGAATCTAGAGAGCCTGGTTGAAAGGAAGTGCCTGGGTCATTCTGTAAAATTCCTGGGCTGGCGAGATGATGTGGATGATATTATCGATATGATGGATTTAATGGTGATTCCGTCGATTAATGAAGGTTTCGGGATAGTAGCTCTTGAGGCCTTGTCCCATAGGAAACCGGTTATCGCAAGCCAGTTGGGAGGTCTGCCAGAAATTATCCAGTCAGAGAAAACGGGTCTGTTGGTACAGCCAGGTAACTCCTTTGCACTTAGTGATGCAATTATACGATTGTTAAGAGATTCGGACCTACGGGTTCAGCTAGGAGAAAATGGGTTTCAGACCGCCACCACAGATTATTCCGTTTCACAGATGATAGATGAAACCGAACGACTCTATCAAATCGCAATCGGAAAATTAATCAATTAGCTGTTTATGCCTTGGAAAAAGGGAGGCAGACCTTGATTGAGGAAAATTTTGAGAGCACCTGCGTTCTCGGCGTTCGAGTTGATCTGATCAGTCTGGATGAGCTGATCCGGTACGTGTTGTCAACGGTTCAAGGTCAAAGAAAAGCCATTCTAACCTATGTAAATGTCCATGCTGTCAATCTTGCGTATAAGCAGGGCTGGTTCAAGGATTTTATTAATCAATCACAGGTTGTTTTTTGCGATGGTTTTGGGGTCAAGTGGGCTGCCAAATTTCTGCATGGCAAAGAACTGCAGCGCTATACGCCGCCCGACTGGTTTGGCCGCCTGGCTGGTATGTGCGCCGAGAATGAAATCTCTATATTCTTTCTGGGCACACGGCAGGATGTCATTGAAAAAGCCGCGGCCGTTTTGAAAGAGGGTCATCCTCGGCTGAAGATTGCGGGTGTCCATCACGGCTTTTTTAATAAAGAGCCGTTGAGTAGTGAAAACCAGGAAGTGTTGGCCAGCATTAATGGTTGCCATGCGGATATCCTGGTGGTAGGGTTTGGCATGCCGGCTCAGGAAAAATGGATTTTGGATAACTGGGGTCAGCTGCATGCCAGCGTGGTAATTCCTGTCGGAGCTTTTTTTGATTGCCTGGCCGGTGATGTGGTCCGCGCGCCGCGCTGGATGACCGATAACGGACTGGAATGGTTAGGCAGGCTGATCATCGAGCCGCGCAGGTTGTGGAAACGCTATATTTTGGGGAATCCGCTTTTTCTCTGGCGCGTTTTATTGCAAAAACTGAAAATTAGAGAATGATTTTTGGCCCTTCCAGCAACTAATTTTTCTTCTTGTTGGCGATATCCCCTATCTTTACCCGGCCATATCCCAGGCCCTTTGGGTTTTGATATTTGCGCGTGTTGCAATATCTCTGCCATGCTATAATCACTCTGCTTGTTTAAAGCAATTATTGATTCAAAAACGTAAAAATATCGGGTTTTTGGTAAAGGAGACCCATTCCATGATTGACCTTAATCATTTTGAGATCTGGCTAATCACCGGCAGCCAGTCTTTGTATGGCGAAGACGTTTTGAGAAAGGTGGCCGAGCATTCCAGAGAAATTGCGCTGGGACTGTCGCAATCTCCCAGCATCCCGGTCAAGGTGGTTTTCAAGCCTGTGGTAACCAGACCGGAGGCCATTTATAACGTGATGGTAGAGGCCAATACCGCCAAAAACTGCGTGGGGGTGATCGCCTGGATGCACACATTTTCTCCGGCCAAGATGTGGATATCTGGCCTGAGTATTCTTCATAAGCCTTTTCTGCATCTGCACACCCAGTACAATCGCGAAATCCCCTGGTCCGGGATCGATATGGACTTTATGAATCTCAACCAGTCGGCCCACGGCGACCGTGAGTTTGGCTTTATTGGCAGCCGCATGCGGTTAAACCGAAAGGTGGTGGTAGGTTTCTGGCAGGATGAAGAGGTGCAGTCCGAGATTGGCATCTGGGCACGCGCCGCCTGCGCCTGGCACGATGCCCAGGGTGCAAGGGTGGCTCGTTTCGGCGACAATATGCGCGAAGTGGCGGTCACCGAAGGCGATAAGGTTGAAGCCCAGATCCGCCTAGGTTATTCAGTCAACGGTTATGGCGTAGGCGAGCTGGTCAATTGTGTAAAACAGGTCAGCGAGGCCGATGTGAAACGGCTGGCGGCTGAATATGATGAACAGTATAGGGTGGCGGAAGAACTCCGCCCGGGCGGCAGCCAGCGCCAATCGCTGCTTGAGGCCGCCCGGATCGAGTTGGGGATGCGGGCATTTCTCGAAGCGGGTGGTTTCACGGCATTTACCACCACCTTTGAAGATCTGCACGGTCTTTCGCAACTGCCTGGAATTGCCGTACAGCGTTTGATGGCGGATGGTTATGGTTTCGGCGCCGAGGGTGATTGGAAGACCGCCGCCCTGGTGCGGGCTATGAAAGTGATGGGCGCTGGTTTACCCGGTGGGACCTCTTTTATGGAAGATTACACTTATGACTTTTCCGGGAAGGATATGAAGGTTTTGGGCGCTCATATGCTGGAAGTCTGCCCCAGCATTGCCGATAATAAGCCCACTTTAGAGATCCACCCACTATCGATCGGCGGAAAGGCCGATCCGCCGCGCCTGGTGTTTACTGCACGCAGCGGACCGGCGGTCAACGCCACGCTGTTGGATATGGGTAACCGCTTCCGCATGCTGGTGAACGAGGTCGATGTGATCCCGCCGGATGCACCTTTGCCAAAACTGCCGGTTGCCAGGGCCATGTGGATTCCCCGCCCAAACTTGAAGATTGCCGCCGCTGCCTGGATACTGGCCGGTGGGGCGCACCATACTGGCTTCAGCCAGGCCGTAACTAGCCAACATCTGGCAGATTTTGCGGAAATGGCTGGACTGGAGTTCTTGCAGATCGATCGTCAGGCGGATTTGAGTGAGTTTAAAAAAGAGCTCAGGTGGAATGAAGTGTATTATCAGCTCAGGTGCTTATGATAAATTCATGGGTTGTTGAAGAGCGAGTTGCCTTACTGCCAACCATTGGTAAATTGGTGGCGAAAAGTTTGCCGAAGCCGGATCTGGCCGAGGAAAAGATTTCCTTTGGCCCGGATTTTCAGCAGGTTATGTTGCTGGTTTGGCCTACATTGCCGGAGTTGCGCCGCCGTTCAGCCGTGTTGTTTTTACATGGCGGCGGTTGGTATTCGGGTAACCCGCTGCTGTACCGTTTTGTCGGTCATTTCTTCGCCGGACTGGGCTATCCCACCCTGTTAGGCGGCTACCGGCTGGCGCCAAATAATAAATTTCCTACTCAAATGGATGATGTCTACAGCGGGCTTAAGGCCGGTTTACTGGCGCTGGGTGATAACGGCATTAACGTAGAGCAACTCATTGTAGGTGGGCAGTCGGCCGGGGCCCAGTTGGCTGCATTACTGGTCTATGACCGTTATCATGCAGCTAGAATGTCCGCCCTGCAGGGAAAATTGATCGCGGGCTTTTATTCGATCAGCGGGCCGCTCAGTTTTGCCGATTGCAATCAACCAGAGCTGCTGAACATGATCCTTGATTTAATGGGTGATGGGGTGGATTGGAAGGCGGCGGATCCGATTCAGTTTATTAAAGGGGATGAAAAAGTGCCGGCTTTGTTAATCCACGGTGATCGTGATCCACTGGTGGATATGGCTAACACGCGCGCCTTTGCAAATCGGCTGGGGGAAAGCCACTCCAGCCAGGTCGAGCTTTTTGTGGTGCACGGCGGTCATCATGCCGATCTGGCAGCGCTTTTTGTGAACGAGCTGCCGATCACGCAAGTTTTGGAGAAGTGGCTGGCGCACTGTGATTGAGTTCTGTGCGCTTGTGGGTTAATCGATTTTCACACCTTCAAAAGCATACCAATAATGGATCAGACGGACCGGCGACCATAACCACCAGCGACTCACTTTCAACCAGTTTAATCTGCGATTTGTTTGGACTCGCAGAGCGCTTTCTCTGGAAAGCAGGATGATGCGCCGCATAACCTGTTCGGAGACCTGCGCCACCAACTGGCGGTCATTCACGTCGCCTGTAAACGTCATAGCTTTTCCGACCGTGATGGCATACGGGCCGTGGAAATAGAAAGCCCCGATTTCGATGTCATCATCGGTTCGTTCGTTGGTCTCCACCCTGTAAATTTGCTTTTGGTCCAGATGAATCCCGACTGGGATGACCGGTGCGCCGCTTTTCAAAGCCAGCCGCGCCAGCCCGCTGTGAGGTTTGTTGAAGCCCCCTTCCAAAGGGCTGATTCTACCTTCCGGAAAGATCGCAATTGTCTTGCCCTGTTTCAGCAGCTTTTCGGCTTCGTCCAGGGCCTGCTGACCGTTTCCATAAATCACCGGGATGTGACCGCACAACCGCAACGAGCGACCAAAAATGGGGATTTTAAATACACTTTCGCGAATCAGAACACTGATCTGATTGGGCGTTAGCGTGGTCAAAAAACCGGGATCGAATGTGCAGGGGTGGTTGGCTGCCAGGATAACAGCTCCTGCCGGGATTGGCGCTTTCCAATCGATGCTTAGCTCCAAGCCGCCCCTGGCAAATAAACTGACAATATAACGCCCCAGCCGGTACCAGGCTTTTTGCAACAATTTATCTGACTCCTTGGGATTTAATCTGGAGAGGACCGTATCCGTCCCGCTTGAAAGTACCCGGTCCAGGCTTGAATTTAAATGTTTCCAAATATAGATTTAATTTCGATTGTACCAATAACGTTACGAGCTCCATCTTGAATGCACACTATATCTTATCATCTCGGGCCCGATTAGTAAATATTTTCACTCACTTTGCCTGTTATCAATCCTGTAATTGACTAATTAAAATAATTGCAAATGATATAACCCCGGAGAGGGGTACAGGAGGCGCAATCCTGGCTGATAATTGCAATTTATAATTAGAGTTATTCACTCTTCTTAGTAAATATTAATGTATTCTGTTTATAAACCCTATATAATTTTGGTACCGGGCAATAAACTATTCTTCGGGGTAGATTATTCCAACTCTTTCGAATGGCTGCACATTCAAGCTGCGTCACTTTATCGATATCAGCGGCCAGCTTATAAAAAATCTAGTGGTGGAGGTGCGATATGCTATCTGATTTTGAAGTATCTGCTACGGTCCCAGCATCCGATTTGGAGCGAGCCAGAAAATTCTATGCGGAAAAGCTGGGTCTTCGGCCTGCAGAGGAAACGCCCGCAGGGCTGTTTTACCGTTGCAAAAACTCGCGATTTTTATTGTATCAGACTCAATTTGCCGGTACTGCCCAGAATACTGCAGTCGGTTGGGA
>DATFYI010000102.1:0-2782 GCA_035315125.1 Anaerolineaceae bacterium
GCAATACGGACATTGTTTTGGCCGTTCCGGCTGACTATCCTTGACTTCGGGTAATTGTAGCGTGACAATAGACATGGCAAGCTCTCGAGTAAGGCTAATTTTCGCAAATTGATCTTACTCTCAGCTTGCTCTTTTTTCAAACCCTATCAGCTTTGGGACAGACTCTTGTGGGTTGAACCAGTCAAAATTAACTATCTGCTTCATCTTTTGAGCTTTTTTCAACATCCTTAATTGAAAATCATCTTTTGTACTTACACAAGCAAAGGGTCTCCATTATACTTGGTTCATTCTTTATTTTTTAGTATTTCAAACACACATTAAACATTGTTATAAAAGGGTTACTATATGGAATTTAACCAACAAGGAGTTCATCTGCGGAAGATAAGTGGGTTGTCAAAAGGTTGTCTCACCGGTGCCACAGGGCTAATTAAGAGCCTGAATTTCCACACGGAAATCAAATTGGCATGTGAACCGCTGTTACTTGGCCACCCAACTTCTCCCAGCCTGGGTGTCGTTCTCAAGGGTGGGGCTGCCTCACTAGAATGGGCCGGGGGGGCCGGTACACTGCAACGTTGGACCTGGTTTTACCTACCAGCCGGATATGAGGCAACGTTGAATCCTCGGAAAAGCACGCTTTCTGTTCTGCTAACCCAGCCTATCAAACTCGATCCAGCTATGCTTGAAGCTGCCCAGCAGGGAGAGCCTGTCCTGGCGCCCATCGAGGTGCTGAAAGTCATCCGTAAAGAGGGGCGCATCACCTATAATGCAGCGGGGGATGGCTGCCCAATCGACCGGCCGTTTTTCATGGCTTCTTTTTGTATCTACGACCAGGCATACGGCAGCATGCCTCAACATGTGCATACCGACCAGGAAGAATGCATGCTGGTGATCACCGCAAGCGGCAGCCAGCCTGCTTTCTGTTTTTCCAAACATTCGGTTGAACTCCAAAATGAGACCTTGATCCACGTTTTCCCGGGAGATTATCATGGGTTCACACCGCCTGCGGATGGTAAAATCGCCATCGTGGCGCTGTACCAGGTGCCTGCCAGTAACGCGGGTGTGAAAATGGAAGCCATGAGCTCGGATGATATTTCCTTGTGGAATGCTGTTGCTGGCGGCCAGTAGGGCCGATCCTGATTGCTTGATCACTAACCGTAATGGGCAGCGAATCCGCTGCCCATTACTTAACTCTAACCTGCTCTCATTTGGCTCTGAATAGGGGAGACCAGAATAGAAAGGAGAGCAGCGAAACAGGCGTGCTCCTCACCTGATCCGGCTTATGCTTTTACGACAGATCCAGCCAGCCACCGGGTTCAATGACGCTTACTTTCGGACTGGTGCCATCGCCACGGTCAGACGCTTTCATTATTTGCAAGAAATCCTGGACATCTTTGCAGTTGGGGTCCATATAATGGCTGACCACCACGTGCTGAAGACCCAACCACTGGCTTGCCAGCGCAGCTTCGTAAGGTGTCAATTCTCCGCATTGATAGCAATCCATATGCGGCAACGAGACGCTGGGTCCGACCGGCAGAGTCACGTGCATTAATCCAACTGTGGGTTTATAAAGCTCTCCCCACAAGCGCATGTCGTAAGTCAGGGCCGTATCCCCAGGATGATAAATGCGCACATCCGGATCTGCTTCGACAATGAAACCCATGGCCGGCCCGGAGATCAGCTCGCCGCTCTTGGATACGCCGAATGACCAGTGATGGCTTTCTACCGGACGAACGCGCACACCGGCCTCCTTGACAACCATCCCCCAAATGGTTACCCGGAATAGATCAGGATCAATGCCGTAATTGCGGGTCAGGTTGTGGATCACGTCCTTGGCGCAAATCACCGGGCAATTGAATTTGCGGATGATGTCGGGGGCATTCCCGAGATGGTCAGAGGCATTATGGGTGATGAGCAGCAAATCGACCTGTTCCAGATCGGCGATTTTTACCGGCGAATCAACATTTCCATCCAAAAATGGGTCGATGAGCACATGTTTACCGCTTCCAGTAATGATCTGGTAACCAGCAACACCAAAGAATTGAATACGGGTTGGCATATATTTCTCCTATCGAGAATTGCTATTGAAAATCGAAATGTTAAACCCCGTCTCAGGTTACGGACGGTTTTTGAAAGAGCTCAAAACGGATATCGTCTATGCCCTTAAAATAAGTTGCATATGCACCTTTATTTACGCCGGCGGTAACCTGTGTGGGTGTGCCAACAAATTCTACCCCGGCTGATCTCAGCTCATGATAAGTAGATAGGATGTCGTCTACATGAAAACACACGTGACCACTTGCCAGATTGTTGGCTGCCATATCGGCGGTTGGGCCAGCGGCGGTACGGTATTCAAGCAATTCCAATTTGAAATTTGTATTGGGTAAAGATAAATACGCTTTTCTCATGGCTGGATCGGCAAGGTGAATAAAATTGGATTCGTAAGCGCCTGAGGAAGAAACGATCAGATCCAACTTAAAGGCCAACTTTTCGCAAAAAATCGCGAGCGCTTTTTCAATGCTGGTAATGGTTAAGGTGGCATGATGTAGACGTAACAACCTTCCTGTTCCATTGGGCTGATGCTTGATCTCCACTAATTCAGTAAGAATATCATCTGGCCCCAGAAAAAACACTCCCCGGGCATCATCCCATAAACCGCTCTCAACAATAGCAGGACTGGCGACGATGGGAATATTAGCCTGCTTGAAGCGTTCCAGGGTTGCATCCAGGTTATCCACTTCCCAGCTTATATGAAATGAACCGGGAATTCCGAACCCGGTTTTGG
>DATFYI010000103.1:0-14204 GCA_035315125.1 Anaerolineaceae bacterium
ATCAATTCAAACGTAAACTTTAACTGTGCTACTGACCAATGTAAAGTGTCGATATTGAGCGATTCTGAAATTGAGTTTTGGGCGCTCTCCAGTTTAGGCGATCAAAGCAAGCATGTCAATGCCACTGTGCGTGTGAGTGGAAAATCTGGAGCATACACAGTCACGGTCACTATTGAAAACCCCCCAATTGCAAATGCAGATTCCTGTTCATCCATGTGGGGGCTTCCCCAACCCAGAACAACATCCTGGGCTGCCTTACCATATCTACCTCAAGAACTCAATACTTCTCAATCACTGGATATTTTGACAGGTAAATTGCTTAGTATAGGCATTGTAAAGGCACCCAACTGCCCCGGTGGTGGCTTATACTCATATGGATCTCCAAATGGGTGCGGGATGGATTCGGCGCGGATCACGGCCACCCAATGGCAAAATCAATTCGATCCGGTTATCTGGCTTTCTGCCCGCAGCACTGGTATTCCTGCTCGATTAATTAAAACCTTGATCAAAGAAGAAACCCAATTCTGGCCTGCCACCGGAACGAACACACTCTATGAATTCGGTCTTGGACAACTCAATTATCTTGGTCTGGATACCGCTTTACGTTGGGATCCTGAGTTGTTCAGCCAGGTCTGCAACAGCGCAATCTATAATTGCGCGGGAGGGTATGCCGCTTTACCGCCAGATATTCAATCACAGCTCAAGGGAGCTTTGATGAACCTGGTCAATTCATCCTGTGCAAATTGTCCGGGTGGGATAAACCTTGCCAACGCTCAACAGGCCATCCCCATGCTGGCCCAAACTCTGCGGGCAAATTGCAAACAAACCCAATATATCATCGAAAACCAGTCCTATAGACCGGTTTCCTACGATGATATGTGGCATTACACGCTGGTGTCCTACCACAGCGGTTACCAATGCCTGGCTGATGCTGTCGCAACGACCCAGGAGAACCAGGAAGTGTTTGATTGGCCACACGTCTCTTCACATTTGTTGTGTAATGGCGCCAAGGATTATGTCGATAATTTCTGGCAGGACTTAATGGGATTTACTTCGATAGTCTCTGAACAGCAAGTAAGCGAGTCGTTGGAAGTTGCCGTTATGGCCACCCAAACTCCAATTCCATTGCCCAAGCCATTGATGTCTAAGGCAACGCTGCGGATTCTAGTCTATCTGGATAAAAATAATAATGGTAAGCCTGAACCGGATGAAATGTTGAATGGATTAACTGCGGAGATTAGCTTTACGGATAGCCCAAGCCTAACCCAGGTAATTTCAAATGGGGTGGCTACGCTTGACCTCAGCAATCACCAAATTGGTGCACAATTGACGGTCTCCATCAAATCCCTTTTTTATTATTATCAAGCATCTATCCCGGCCAATGGAGAAATTCCGGTCACCATCCGCCTGACTCAACCTGTTTTACCTCCTGCGTTACCTTAAAGGAAAGGCAAGTTTTATGTCTGAAGATCCAGATATAACGAAGAATCAAGCAGGTAGCCCACCGTCCAGCTCGAGCGATAACCAGACAGGTCAGATTTCTGCTGAAACAAGTATTCCAGATCAGAAAACTTTCTCGGATCAATCTGCTGTGCAAGGAAATATTGAGCCACCGGAATTGTTGAAAGATATTTCAACAATTGAACCGGATAATAAGGCGCCTACGCAGGACCAAACAAAACCGGATTTATTAAACAAGCTTCCGCAGCAACCGCCCGTTTCTCCTGGTGAACATACCTCTATGGGAGGGCATACTGGAGTGACAAATTGGCTTAGTCAGCGGCGCGCCCAATCAAAAGGCACGCCCGCGATGGGTGGGCATACCGGCGTAACAGGTTGGCTTCGTCATCTGCAAGCCAAAACAAAAAGCACATCCGCATCGGAAACCAGTTCGAGTCAGGAGGCTGGAACCTCTGATTGGGTACACGGTCAACGCACCCAACCCGACCTGACTGCTTCTTCCGAAATAGAGCCATCCCAAAATGTTACCCCTGGTCAGCCCAATCAGAAGCCTGTAGCTATACCGGCCGAAGAAACATCCGATTTGTTAAAGAATTTAGCACCCAGCCCGGCCGAAACAACAACACCAGAAATACAGACATCAGGGGTATCAGCGCTAAAAATGTCAAAATTGGAGGAGTCTGACACGGGGGAAGCACTTTTCTCTGATTTTCGTCAGTCTTTAGTTGAAGAGGAGAAAACAGATAGAGCTGAACGAACTAGAAAACTGAAAATGCCTGGTTTTATTCGAAGATTGAATAGTGCGCTCACTCGCAAGACCGGTAATTCAGACGAAAGCCTTATTTCCCCAACCGACGATGCAACAACTGCTGCTGAAACTTTGCCAGCTGAATACTTATCCGATATCGATAAATCATCTAATCCCATCGAAGTTGAATTTGAGATGCCCCAGTGGGCTATTTCTGATGAGCAGGGCAATTCACAAAAGAATGTTAGCGAGTCGCTTGCGGCCATTATAGATTCTGGTAAAACTGCTGAACTTAGCAGTAGAGACCTGGATAAATTACGGGAAGAACCGGATGCGCATAGCCTTTCTGCGTTGGCTGGAAATAATTTAGAGGCGCCAGTGACTGGTGGAAGAGAACCACTTGAGGACGACTATTCGTTGGCTGAGAACCAGGTTATAAAAACAGAGTCTGAACAAGCCTTTGTTGAAAACAAACCACCTCAGGAAGAAGATGCTGGCACTGAAACAGTTAGCATCGTTGGAGCCGGTCATGCAGTACAAGCTCAAAATCTCACACCTGAAGAAAGCTTATTGGGCGGTTTGGAACCAGCCCCTTTTGAATCAGGTCAATTTTCAAAACCGTCTGAACAGGTCTCCGTAGAAGATCAAGCTGAACAGAAGGCCTCTAAACCTGGACAAAGCCAATCTCTATGGCGTCGCGTGACCAATATTCTAAAGCGTCCAGCGAAATCGGGGGGAGATCAACAGGCGGAGGGCATACCTGAGCGGCAAATACTTGACCGTCTGAATACAGCTTTGCCGGATAGCCTTACGATCTCTGTACCTGAGCTTGATCAAATTCAACCTCAAGCTGGTATCGAAGTACAGACAAACAAACCAAATATTATTCCAGAAGTTCCGGCGGTTGAGACTCGGCTCACAGAAATTCCCACGACGCCGGTGCCCGATCAGATCAGCGAGACTCAGGCGGCTGAAGAAGAAGACCAAACTATTTGGAGCGCCTACGAAGACACACCATCTAACGATCAAGTTCGGTCCGCAGAGCCTTCTCCGTTTATTGATGGAAGTCTAACCCAACTGACCCTGGGAGTTGAGCCAGTTGAGCCAGCTACGCAAACACCTGCATTTAATTCTGATGAACCTGACATTTCAGCTTCTGAAATAAATGCAGCTATCGATCAATCGCAGGAAGCGATTTCTCCATTTTTAACCAAGGATTCGCCCTGGTTGGGTGAGTTACGTGATGCCATTGATACGGATGATGATCTTTCAACGCCATCTTCTGCACCAGAAGTAGAGACTCCCCCTGAAAAATCTGATATTTGGGAGAGGCTTTTAGTAGAGGAAGAACGCAGCGAACAAGCACTACAAACAAAGCAAGCTGCTGAAAATACAATACCTAAAAAGGCATCAGCATTTTTGGAAATTCCAGGCGAAGAAAGTGTTTCTGAAGTGCCTGAGAATATACAGGCACCAGAATACAACTTGGGACCGACTTTGGATCAAACGCCCTCAGGTCTAGAAACTGCATTAATATCCGATCAAGAGGTTGATGATTTACTGGGTCCATTCAGGTCACAAAATGAGCAAGATGAATCGGGTGGCTGGATTGAGGAAAAAACACGACCACAATCCGATCGGGCGGGTCTGCCTGAGCCTTCTTCAGAAGCCATTCAAGATTTGAACGAATCAACCCGTTTGTACGACAGCATTTTTGAAGACCAAAAACAACAAGCGATGCGGTCCATGCTGTTGGGTGAAGAGGCTGAACAAGAAGGGACGTCCACCATTGGCCCGATGCCGGATTTCACCGAAGAAGGAATGGAAAAGTCAAAATCCTGGTGGGCCCGGCGTACCCGTCTCCAGATCGGTATGATCATTCTGGCAGGTCTTGTATTGGTTGCGCTGGTCGGTATAGGGGCAGTCTATGTTATGCATAGAATATCGCCCCAGGTGGCCACACCTCAACCAGTCGTATCGGTGCAGCAGTCAGAGCCGAATGGAATTTATCCGATTGGCATTGAGCTAACCGGTGGTTGGATCTTCAGCTTAAATAGCAGTACGTTAGTTCAAGGACTTTGGGTCCCAAAAAGTGCAGAATGGTTGAATGGTACCCAGGTTCGTAGGGTAGTTGCGCTGCCCTGGAGCAGGCAAACTGAGGCAGTGATTCGTTCTTTTCAATTAGGGGATGAAATCCGTCTGTTTTTTAGCAACAAGCAAACATTTCTATATAAAGTGAGCGAAATTAAACAGGTCCCGGTGGGCGATGTGAGCGTACTTTCAGATACACAACCCTCTCTTGCGGTGATCCTGTACCAGACAGGCTCTAATCAGCGCTGGGTCGTGATTGCTGCCCAAGAACCTTGATCAGACTGTTTACCATTATTGTCAACTAAGTTTCTGTAGATTATATAAAAACAAGCTGTTAATGAGAAAAGGTCTGCCCTAAAGCAGACCTTTTTATTATCAAACCATATCAATTATTGTGAAACATTGAACGCCAAATAAACCTCTTTGGGAACTTCCAAACCACTCTGATTGAAGACAGCCCAATACGTGATGTACTTCCCTGGTTTTGAAGGCGCTTCTAAAGGCAGGTCAAATTCAATCTTTTCGCCGGGATTAACAGCTTTATCGAAGTTAACTCTGGTTACTCCACCCATCTGAGCTCCCCCAATCCATCTGAAGGTATAGCTTTTGGTCCAGGTAAACGATCCATTATTCTTTATGCCCCAGGCCATATAGAATTGCTCATTTGGAGTAAATGTGACGCCATCTGATTGATTCTGATATTGCCATAAAGCAGCATCCCCAACTGATTGGCCGGATGAAGATGAGGTAGGTGTTTGATAAGATGGGGCGGATAAGTCGAGCGTTGGGATACCGCCAAAATTGGATGCCGTTGTTGGTTGTTCAGAGGATGAAGGCGCGGTTAAAGTGGTTTGATCGGAAGTTGAAGGACCAGCCAGTGTTGGAAAAGCTGGGGGGGTCGGTGTATCAGTCATTTGACCTGTTACAGACGTGGGTTCCACCGTATCTGTTGGAGAAGGAACCAAGGCGGCGGCGCGGGTTAGCTGATAGACAACTGTTGCAGCAGCTTCCGTATAAATTGCATTCGGCTCGGTAGTTGGGGTGGCTGGCGCCGCAGGTGTGCATGCAGATAAGATTATGATTGGAGCCAACAAAAAAACATTTAACCAGGCTGATTTTTTCATATCAGACATCCTCGGTTTCTAAGATTGTTCATCTTTGCTGAGCGTACTTACTAATTAGCTTGTTGAATTCTCAACTTAACCAGTTGAATTGTCAAGGGTAATTGAGAAAAGCTTGTGAATTATAACTCAAATTTTAAACAGATAGTCTGGTTTGCTATAAAATGATTGAATGTGTACTGCCAATAGTCGCGTTAATTCTAACTTTAACCTAGCCAGAGAATCATGATTTAGTGCTATTGGGCACCATCATCCGTTTTAAGAAAGAAATGAGTGGTAAAATCTTTGAAATAAGGGGAATGGACAAACACTCATATGAATAACCAGCATGGAGAGAACAACACTATGGGCAATGATAAGGTAGACCCTCAATTGGAACAGGTTATAGAAGATGTGGGGGAAGCTGGCTGTCGTTTAGCAGAATTGAACGCCTGTGAAGGCACTTCTGGAACTATTTCAGTTTTTTTGGGATATACAGTAAATCCAGGTAATCTATTTACCCAAGAAGAATTTGTCCAACTGGCTGACCCAGCTCCTGATCTGGTTAATGGCTCGATCCTGTTAAGTGGTTTTGGTCGAAGATTACGGGATATACAAAAACACCCAGAGCAAAACCTGGGTCTTGTCAAAATACAAGAGGACGGGCGGACGGGAATTCTATACACTTCACCGGCGAGGGCTTTTTCTCGATTAAGTGGGGATTTCAGTTCGTATGTCTCGATCCATCAAAGCCAGATGCAAGGAAACGAAACTAAATACCACGCCATAGTGCAGGTCAGACCGCATTATATAACTTATCTGAGTGATATCCCGAAATACCAGGATCAAAATTATCTAAACAAACACCTTCTACGCTGGCATACAGATTTGGCCTTTGATTTTGCCGATGGTATTGGTGTGTTGCCATTTCTGGTGCTGGGTTCGCATGGCTTAATAAAATCCAGCATAAAATTATTCCAATATCATCGTCTGGTGATCTGGTCAAAACACGGTGTCATCGCTCGAGATCCAAATTCGGTCTTGAATGCTGTTGACCTGATCGAAGCCATTGAATCTGGCGCACATTATGAATATCTAAACTTAATCAACCATGAACTGGCAGATGGATTGACGAATGAAGAGATCAAAGCCAGCATTGATGCAAAAGGCATTCACCATTCCATTTATTAAAAATCTCAATATACATCGAGGAGAGACCCAGTGTTGTTGACCGATTACAAGCCGCATTCAATGCTGGTCGTTAAGTCCACCAGGGTTGATGAGCCTCGTTTTCCAGTAATTGATGCACATAACCACCTGGCAGAACCTTTTGGTGGAGGTTGGGATAAAAAACCCGTCGGAGAGCTAATAGATGTGCTTGACCGGGCCCGGATCGTGACGTATGTTGATCTGGACGGAGGTTGGGGAGAAGAGGTCTTAAACCGGCACCTCGATCTTTTTAAAACTGTCGCCCCAGATCGATTCCGCATATTTGGAGGCGTCGAATGGGCAGCCTGGCCTGAACATGGAGACCATTTTGGTGAGTGGGCCGCAAATCGACTGCGTATTCAGGCAAAACGGGGCGCAGAGGGATTGAAGATATGGAAGCCATTTGGCCTGAATGTCCGTGATCAGCATGGCGAGTTGGTGCGTATAGATGACAATAGATTGGATCCTATCTGGGAAACCTCGGCTGAGCTAAATCTCCCGGTTTTGATTCATGTAGCAGACCCGGCGGCTTTCTTTAATCCTTTGGATAACAGGAACGAACGTTGGGAGGAATTGCAAATTCACCCGGATTGGTATTTTCCAAGTCCCCCTTATCCTTCATTTGAGTCTTTGATAAATAGTCTCGCAAATCTGGTTCAGCTTCATTCCAATACGACGTTTATTGCTGCTCATGTGGGCTGCTACTCTGAGAATCTGGGCTGGGTAGCAAATTGGTTGGAGCGTTGTCCAAACTTGTATGTTGATATCGCCGCTCGTATCAGCGAGTTAGGCCGCCAGCCTTATACCGCTCGTAAATTTTTCCTCAAATATGCCGACCGCATCTTATTCGGTTCAGATTTTGGACCGGATATTAATTATTACCGGATTTATTATCGCTTCCTTGAGACAGACGACGAATACATTAATTACAGCACGACTGAAATTCCGCTTCAAGGCAGATGGTATATCTACGGTATGTATTTACCGGATGATGTTCTTGAAAAAATCTATTTTTCAAATGCAAAGCGCGTTCTAGGGTTGAAAAGTTAAACTACTGATTCAAACCGCTGGCAGCTCGGACAAATAAAACTGCTGGTGCTGCCAGTTTTGATCTTTTGGATCGAAGTTAAACAAACCGGGCAGGGCCGATTTTCTTTATAGCCGATCAGAATGTCATCCATAGTGAAACCACCTTTGTGTCCAAATAAATCGACCTCATAAAATGCGCCGCCTTTTTCCAGACTGGGCCGCAAGCCATCCTGAATGCCTTTGGCGAGTTTTTCGATTTCGTCCTCTTTCAAAGAGTCGATTGTGCGCAATGGGTGGAGACGTGCCAGAAAGAGGATATCATGGATGTACGCATTACCAATGCCTGCAATCTTGGACTGATCCAGCATAAGAGCCTTTAAACGGGTATGCTGACCTTTGAACAGCTTTTTTAAGGCTGCTCCATCCAGGTCCAGAGCATTTGCACCCAGTTTGGCAGTCATTGCATGACTTGGAAGTTGGTCGGTTGGAACGTAATGAGCATACCCAAACCACCAGAAATTAACCGTCATGCAACTGCCATCATCAAAATCAAAAATGAGGCGATATTTTTCAGGAAGGGACGTTCGGTTTACCAGCAATACCTCACCGCCCATGCCTAAATTGAGTAACAGCCAGCCTTGACTTGTGGATACAAACAGCCATTTGCCGTGATAAGTAACCTGTCCGATTTTTGCACCCACAAGACGTTCAATGAACTCAGTGGGGGAAATATTCAGACATTTTGATTGAAATACTTCGATATGGGTGATGCGTTTGCCGGAAAGCTCTGCGTTCATCTGATGGGCGCGAGTGGCAATTTCAGGCAGCTCTGGCATATTGATTTATTCCTGATATTTTTACCAGTACCACAGACCTCTTAGCATGATTGCATAAACCCGGTAAGGTTTGGGGCCAACTAAAGGAACGCCATTGATAAAAATGGTGGGTGTTCCATAAAAGTTTGTTTTTACTATCTGAGTGAACTGGCTCTGGACTGCAGCTTCAGTTTGAGGATCAGCGATGCATGTGTCCATTTTGCCAACATCCAGGCCGAGTCCACCCATTAATTGATTGACTTCGTCTGTGTTGGACAAATCCGATTTATCTGCTGCAAAAAGGCGGTCATTTAATTTCCAGAAGGTATCTGGATTTTCATGGTAGACGCAATAGTCCACCCTGGAGAGATAATCTGAGCTTTCTTTCGTTGGATAATCCGCAAAGGTGAAATTGACGTTGAACTTCGAAACAAGCTGCTCGATGAGTGGATAAGCTTTGCGGGTGTAATCACACAAATAACAACCGATAAAAACAATCTTATCTTTGGAATCCGTGTTTTTCACCGGGAAAGTGCTCAGATCGATGCCATTCAAGGTTAAATTACTGGCTGTTTTCTGCTGGACTGGACAGGGTTTATTAATATTGGATATCTGGTTATTGGCTCCGCTCGGATCAAACACGCAAAAAGCATCCTGGTTCAGCCCATTACAACTTCCAGTGGTATAGAATAAATAAAGGCCTCTTACTGACCAAATGCTGCTGCCTAGCATCATCACAAAAAAGATCCAGGACAACAGCTCAAAGTTGTTGTTAAGCAGACGAGCGGCTGTCTCAGAACGTGTGATAACATTCCCCAGGATTTTCGCTTTCATTTTTTCGTCAAAACCGGTATTGCAAGGTCGCAGTGTAACCCTTCTTGAAACGCAATCCAGCGCTTCTTTGGCGAGTTGCCGGTTTGTGGCGCTAAAAATTCCTAATATCGCTAAAACTACAAAAGCAACAATGCAGAACATCCGTGTTAAAGTACCTTTCCAATTTTCTTTAAGTTATTAATAAATAGGAGTGCTTCTTCCTGTGTGTTGTAAAAATACAAAGAAACCCGTACCGACCCCTTAATCTGGTGAGCGTTAAACCAGGAATGGACGCAGTGTTGACCAGATCGTACCATAATGTTCGCCATCTGGTCTAACATCAACGCGATTCTGTGAGAATCGATTCCCTCAATATAAAAGGAGATAATTCCACCCCTTTGTTTCGAATCCTGCGGACCGAGGATCCTTAATTTGGGCATATCTTTGATCTCTGCTGTGATGATTTCATTTAGCAGGCGCTCTTGCGATTGAATTGCATCAAAACCGATTCCTTCTAGATACTTAATAGCCGCACCCATACCGATAATGCCAGCATAATCTTGCAGACCCGCTTCAAATTTCTCCGGCGGCGGCAGAAACTGGCAAGTGTCATAAGTTGAGGAAAGGACGGTATCTCCACCTACCAGAAATGGTTCCATTTGTTCGAGCAGATTGTATTTGCTGTAAAGGACTCCCATGCCGGATGGTCCAAGCATTTTGTGACCGGAAAATGCAACGAAATCAACATCCAGGCCCTTGACATTGATTTTTTGGTGTGGGGCAGTTTGTGCAGCATCCAGCAGCACTAACGAGCCATTGCGATGAGCCCGCTTAATGATTTCATCTACCGGGATGCTGACACCGTCAAGGTTTGAAGTTTGCCCAAAGGATACCAACTTTACATTTTTCTCGAGCAGCTCGTCATAGGCCTGAAGATCGAAAGTATTATCTTCCTTTGATGGAACAATCTTCAATGTGATGCCCTTCTTTTTAGCCATCGTTTGCCAGGGGATCAGGTTCGAATTGTGTTCCTTATCAGAAATCAGAACAACATCCCCTTTTTCCAGGCACAAAGAATTGGCGACCAGATTGATCCCTTCGGTTGTGTTTCTGGTAAAAACAATCTCGTCTTTTTTGGCAGCATTCAGAAATTTCGCTATAGCGCTGCGAGACTGATCGACCTCACGAGTTACTTCAGCGGCTAATTTGTGCATGCTGCGACCGCTGCATGCCGAAGATTTTAAATAATAACGATTGATTGCCTCGATGACCGGCCTGGGTCGCAGGCTTTGACAGGCGTTATCCAAATAAACAATCGGTTTATTGCCCAAGTTTTCTTGCAGAATAGGAAAATCTTGCCTTATTTTTTTCAGATCCATAGCATTGACCCAAATCTTTTTTTGGATTAAGAAAAATCACACAAATATCCATCGAGAACATTTTTGTTTCAATGTTCAAATAAAATGACTATTCGAGAATTATCCAAAATTTATTAGATTTTATTTCAGGATGTTTTTTTTCAATATCGTGTAAATTATAACTGCAAATTTATATTACGGAGTAATTCACTATCTTCCAAGAAAATAGTATTTTGAAGCATTCTCTCTCTGATCTTAAAAAAACGCGTTAGAAAAAGTTGATCCCGGTACAATAAAATGTACCGGGATCATGAAGGATAAAAAAACCTAATTCAGATTACTTTACAGCTGGAATGAAGCTGTACTTCGCCAGTGCAGCCTGTCCATCGGCAGACATGACCAAAGCTACAAACGCTTTGGCAAGGTCGGGATTCTTGCTGTCTGAGATAGGTGCAATGGGGTAGGTGGCAATTGTATTCAGGGAATCCGGGATATCCAGCTTACCGAGTTTAGATGTGACATCACCCGTATCGTCGCTGACGTAAACGATTCCGGCATCTGCCTCGCCTAAAGAGACTTTGGTCAGGACCGATTTGACATTGTCCTCATACGAGACGACATTTTTAAGGACATTAGCCTTATAGGATGGGCTGAAAGTGGCATCTGCGGAGGCCTTGTCCAGGAAGGTCAGGCTGTATTGACCGGCGGGCACGGTCGAAGCCTCTAAATCCAACTTGAGGCCCGGTTTGGCCAGGTCTTGCAGAGTTTTGATGCCGGCTGGATTGGCAATCGGGTAAATGACGACCAGCCGATTGTAAGCGAAGATCTGGGCGGTAGATGGATCGACCCGGTTTGATTTTTCCGCGGCAGTCATGTAGGATGTACTGGCACTGGCAAATACATCGGCCGGGGCGCCCTGGTCAAGTTGCTGGGCAAGCGCCTGCGAACCGGCAAAGTTGAATGCAACATTTACGCCAGGGTGAGCGGTTTCAAATTCCTTGCCAAGATCCTGGAAGGGAGCGGTTAACGAAGCGGCAGCCAGGACCGTCAGAGTTGTACCGGCAGCGGCTGCCTGGGTGGGACTGGCTGCCTGGGTCGCTGCGACCGTTGCGGTCGGCGGAACCGCGGTTGGCGCGACCGTTGGAGCAGGTGCCTGAGTTGCGGCCAGAGGAGCCGTTGGCGATGTAGTGGGGACGGCTGTTGCCTGTGGGGTGCAGGCTGCGCCTGCCAACAGGGCCAACAGAAGCACGAAAGATAAAACTTTTGAACGCATTTTATTATCCTCCTAAAGATGATTATTTTAAAATGCCAGCCTGGATTGATCTGGTTGGCAATTTCGAACGATGTTAAGGATTAATCTGAAAGGGATAAAATGTTACGGTCTACCTGACGATGTAATATGCCCTTTACAAAAATTAATGTGAGAAAAGAGAAGCAAATCAAAATTATCGAGAGCGTCAGGGCAACGTTCAGGTCAAGCTCAAAACCGATGTAGATTGCCAGCGGCATGGTTTGCGTCCGCCCTGGAAAATTACCAGCAAAGATGATCGTGGCGCCAAACTCTCCCAGGGCGCGTGCCATTGTCATGACACTGCCGCTTACCAGAGCCATCCACGCTAGCGGAATGATAATAAAGCGGAAAGTTTGCCAGCGATTGGCGCCGTCAAGTTCAGCAGCCTGCAATAACTCAGTATCGATCCCGGAAAAACCGATGGCGGCAGATTTGATATAAAATGGTGAAGCGACAAATGTTTGTGCCATGATGACTGCCAGTGTCGTAAATGGGATGCTGAGACCTGCATCCGCCAATAAACCGCCGAATAGACCGCGCCGTCCAAAAGCCATCAATAAAGCAATTCCGGCGACTGCGGGCGGCAAGATATAAGGCAGGTCAATCAGTGTATCCACCACACGGTAAAAACGAAACCGTGGCTGTGATAAAAGATATGCGACAGGAGTTCCGAAAAGTAGGCTAACGAGTGTGGTTATCAGCGATGTAACGATACTCAAACTTACAGCCTGAAGCACCTGTTGTTGGTTGAGGGTGCTCCAAAGCTCAGCCAGGGATGTGCGGGTAAAAAGTGATGCTAGTGGCAAAATGATAAATAACAACATTGGTAAGGCCAGCAACTTCCAGGATTGGTTCAACCAGTTGTTATTAGGATTTCGACGAGTTTTGTTTGCTACAATAAGTTCTTTTGTCATCGGGAGCATAAGTACCTTTTGAGTTGGCAAAATTCTAAAATTCACTTTCAATGATGATTTGGCATGCCATAATCAATATTTGTATATTCAATTAATGAGTATTTATCTGATAAATGTTACCACTATCTTGAGAATGTGTAAATTGTATTGGTAAAAATAAACAGTAGGGAAATTTAAATAGTTGCCAGAAATTTGCTGGATTTTACAAATCACTCAGCTTGGGCAGGGGCCATGCCAACCAGCATTATTAGATTGTTCGAGCCGGTATTGACTACTGTATGGGTATGACCTGCCGGTATCCAGATGATAGTCCCCGGGCCAGCCTCTGTTTCCATATCGCCTACCCTGATATGTCCTGTCCCTTCCAGCACCATATAGAACCTGAGCTGTACTTCATGTGCATGTTTATCGGTTATTTGCCCGGGCTCAAGACAGTTTAATCCCAGCAGAATGTGCTCATTTTCGAACAAAGTTGTCTTGAAATAATTAGTCGGTTGGAAGCAAATATAAGATTTGTAATTTTTGAAGAAATCATCTTTCTCCATTAAAGCTCCTTTCGTCAGATTACTCTCCGATCAGCCTAATACAATAAAATATCGTATGAATAAATATGATCTAAGGGATGGAAATTCAGTCAAGCAGTTCTTTGTCCATTAGTTTAGCTTCGATTCTGGGGGGCATAATTGATACCACGTGATTTTTTCCAAATTTCGATTAATGCAATCGTATTCCGTTCGGATGTAGGCGTCCACTCACGCACGTTATCCACTGGAGAAAGGATAAATCCGCCTCCAGGGGCTAACACTCTGAAGGCAGTTTCTGTTTCCGCCTGGACTTCCTGCGGGCCTTCCATTTCCATCGTCAGGTGTCCGTTGACCCCGCCCCAAAGGCAAACCCGGTTGCATATCTTTTGTTTTGCAGTGGCCATATCCCAGCCGCGCGGATCCACTCCAATCAAGGTGTCTACCCCAGTATTTGTATAAGTTTCCAATAAAGGCATGCAGTTTGAACTAACGATATAGCCAAACTTAGCGCCCATCTGATGGGCTAGCTCGACCTCTTTCCGCAATATGGGCTCAACAAATTTTCGATAGGTTTTTGGAGACCAAAAATCACAGTTTTCATACCAGGCGCGTTTGATATAAAGATCAATCCCTGCCTCTAAAAGGACCTGCATGCGGGTTTGGTTCCATTTCGCAATGATTTCAAGAACATCCTTCAGAAATTGAGGTTTATCATAAGAGGCGAACATCATATTTTTCAGCCCGTACAACCAGGCTAAACTATCCACCCCGATTCCCCAACCGCCTGCCAAGAGTAAATCGTGTTTTTTGGCCAGGGCAATGGCCGGTTTGGCTTCATCCTTGAAATCCTG
>DATFYI010000104.1:0-4926 GCA_035315125.1 Anaerolineaceae bacterium
TTATAACCATCACGCCGATCGGCCAGTTCGTATAATAATTAATGATCTGGGCCAATCCGCTGACGCCGCCGCTAACCAATAAGGCCGGGATGAGGAACATCCGCATTGCCAGCGCCTGTACCAGCGCTCCCAGAAAGATAAAAAAGATATCCTTTAGGAAACTTCGATCCAGCCGCAGAGACTCTCTAATATTTCGGTTAAAAACCGTTCGTTCAGCCATATTTATTCGCGTCGCAAGCGTGTTCCGCACGATCGGCAGAAAATATCACCGTTCATGGCCGCCTTGCCGCATTGGTGACAGTAAATTTGTTTTGCCTGGCCAGCCGGAGTTGTAGCCGCAGATGTCTCGCTTGGCCTCGACCAAGTCTGAAACCTGGCGTTTACTGCCGTGAACCGGTTTTGCCGGCGACGCTCCGGCATTGGCGAACTGCGTCCTGCCTGCCAGTACCAGAATAAACCCCCGCCGATTAAGAAAATGCCCAATACGCCCAGTATCCACGGCAGCACATCCATGAATGAAGTGCGCCCGGCGCTCTGCTGGGTGATTGGATCGATTGGCCCGACCGTAGAAGGCGTAAAGCTGAGTTTATCATTAGTTTTAATGTAATTGATCTGCACGGTGAACTGAGAGCCGGCCATTATCTGGCCGACCACATTATTGTAATAGGTCAAACCATCAGAGCTAACCCGCCCGTTGCCCATATCGGGCCTGATTTGCATATTCGTTGAATCGATGGGTTGCTGCACCTGAAATGTCAGATCATTAACGGCGTAGTCACCCGGCCAGGTATATACGTAACTACGCTCCGCTGTGCTACGATTTATGGATGGATCGTAATATTCAAGTTGGACTTCCAGCGAAGGGCTGGAAAAATTAATGGTCTGCCATGCACCAGCCGGGGTAATCGTGTAGGCTTCGATGTTATATAATGAGCCGTCCACATCTTTCATGGCAAGATTGGATGGCTTGGCCACTCCTTTGGGAATGCGCAAACTCAGCCTGGCAGGTAGAGTCGTTTGGGGAGCCAGGGTCAGGTGGTAAATAACCAGCACGTCCGGGTGGTCGTATTCAGGCCATAGGTCCACCTCCAGGCTATTGATCTCGGTGCTGCTTTGCGCCTGTACAGGTCTGATAATGAAAAGCGGTAATAGCATTAATATGACAATAAACCAGCGCCGCATCCTCGAAGATCCTCCGGGTTACACCTTTTTCTGACGAGTGATTATGATCCTTAATAACAAATCCTTTCCCCTTTTTTCTTTCCTATATTACCACAAACAGGACAAAGGTATGCTTATTATTGGATAAATACCACCGGATTAATGACATGGCTTCATGTTATACTAACCTGATTATGAAATTAAGTTAAATTTGGAGCACAATTTTTCTATATTTGCTGCCTGGCTTTCGAATTCAAGTCTATCCTGCAGCAGCAACCATTAAAGTCGTTTATGGCAAATCTTGACCTGATGTTATTACATGCTCCGAGCGTCTATGACTTTCGGAATAAATCCATCCTTTATGGACCGGTCAGTGATCTGGTTCCCTCAACCCCCGTATTTGAGATGTATCCGATTGGTTTTACCACCATGGCGGAATATCTCGAACGCCACGGTCTGCGCACGCGCATCTTGAACCTGGCTGTGCGTATGTTGGAGGACCCCGCTTTTAATGTCGAGGAGACCATTCGCCGTAGCGATGCCTCCGCCTTTGGCATTGACCTGCATTGGCTTCCGCATGCGCATGGTTCCATTGAAGTGGCTGGTATTGTCAAACGCCTCCATCCCAACCGGCCGGTCATTTTTGGCGGCTTTTCGTCCAGTTATTTTTATCAAGAGTTGATCCGTTATCCGTCGGTTGATTTTATCCTGCGTGGCGATTCGACTGAAGCGCCGCTGCTTGCCCTGGTCCAATATATCCGTTCAGGCGGTAAAACGCGCCCATCCGGTCTCTCAGCGGATTATCGCGCCCTCGAGACCATTCCAAACCTGGTTTGGAAGGATGACGGTGGTCAGGTGCATACGAATCCAATGAGCTACAGCCCGGCCGATCTGGACGATCTTTTGTTGGATTACACTCACGTTCTGCGGGCGGTGGTTCGTTATCGCGACCTGGCCAGCTATAAACCTTTCCGCAATTGGATGAACTATCCCATCACGGCGGCACTCACCGTGAGGGGTTGCAGATACAACTGCGTCACCTGCGGAGGTTCTGCCTGTGCTTTTCGTGATATTCATAATCGCCAGAAGCCAGCCTACCGTTCCCCCGAAAAACTGGCTCAGGATATCCGCCGCATCGGTGAGTTCAGCCACGGCCCGGTCTTTATCCTGGGGGACATCCGCCAACCCGGCGGTGATTACACCGAGCGCTTTTTGGATGCGGTGGCCGGTTATAAAAAACCGGTCATGATTGAGCTGTTTGACGCGGCCACCCCTGAATTTTTCAGTAAGGTATCCAGGGCGCTGCCAAACTTTACCCTGGAGATATCGATGGAATCGCACGATCAACAGGTGCGCCGGGCTTTTGGACGCCCATATTCCAATGAAGATATTGAAAATACGATTAATTACGCCCTGGATGCGGGTTGCCAGCGATTGGATCTGTTTTTTATGGTTGGGCTGAAATACCAGACCTACGAATCGGTCATGGGCACGGTTGACTACTGCCGCCGAATGCTGGCCCGCTATGCATCAAGCGGTGAGAAGCGCGTTATCCCTTTTATTTCTCCGCTGGCGCCTTTCCTGGACCCCGGCAGTCAGGCCTTTGAGCAGCCGGAGAAACACGGTTATCACTTGTTTTGCCGTACATTGGAAGAGCATCGCCAGGCCCTGCTGGCCCCCAGTTGGAAATATGTGCTCAACTATGAGACCAACTGGATGAACCGGGACAAAATTGTGGCTTCAACCTATGAGGCCGGGCGGCGTTTAAACTTGATCAAGGGTGAATACGGGGTAATCGAACCTGCCGTGGTGGAAGCAACCGACCAGCGTATCGCCAAGGCCATCCGGCTGATCGGCGAAATCGATCAAATTATACTGACCTGCCATACGCCAGCAGAGCAGCTTCAAAAGTTAAACGAGCTGAAAAAGCATGTCGACAATGCCAACCTGAGTACAGTGTGTGATAAGCGCGAGCTGGAGGTTCCGATGGTCGGACGCAGCCTCGATCTGCTGCAGGCCGCCGCCATGGTAGTCAGCGATTGGTGGCGTGACCGCACCCAACCCTGAGAGGTGGGGGCAGGCAAAAGATTGGGGGCACGAATTGAACGGATTACACTCTCGCGAAAGTGATTTTCCAGGTGGCGGTATTATTAACAATCGGACTATTTAATTGATTGATCCTGTTCATATATGTACAGGATCAATGAACTGATCAAATCGGATAGACAAACCGGTTTATTGCATTACCCTTTCAGCTTTCCGTTGTCAGTGTAAAATAGGATCTGACAAAAGGATTGCTTTAATTATTCTGAAAGGTGTGTCAAATCATGAGTTCGGTTTCTACGAAAAATCCGTTGGCCCGCGTGATGTCTTTGCGCGACTTCCGACTTTTGTTCAGCGGCTCGGCCACTTCTTTGTTGGGCGATCAATTTGCCTTAATTGCCACACCCTGGTTGGTGTTGAAATTGACCGGCGACCCGCTGGCTCTGGGTCTTGTCCTGGCGCTAGAGGGCCTGCCGCGGGCGGTATTTATGCTTTTGGGCGGCGCTATCACCGATCGTCTCTCGCCACGGCTGGTCATGTTGATTTCGGATTTTACCCGCTTGATATTAACCGGCTTGATGGCCGGCGTGGTCTTCACTGGCGCCGTCCACATGTGGATGTTGTATGCTTTCAGCCTGGGTTTCGGCCTGGTGGCCGGCTTCGCCATCCCGGCCGAAAACAGTATCGTACCGATGCTGGTGGAAGAGCGAGATTTACAGGCAGGAAATTCGATCATGATGGGCGTCACTCAATTGGCCGGCTTCGTCGGGCCGACGGTAGCCGGCATCTTGATTGGGGGATACTCCAGCTCATTCCTGGGGATCGGCCTGGCCTTTGCTATGGATGCACTGAGTTTTGCGGTTTCAGCGCTGTGCTTGTGGTTAATTCATACCGGCCAACGCCAACCATCATCCGGAGATTCCTCTGCAAAAGAAAGTGTCTGGGCCTCCATTTTGACTGCTATAAAATATCTATGGGACGATCAGGCCCTACGGCTGATGTTTCTACTACTTATGGCGGTCAATTTCCTGCTGATTGGTCCTCTACTGGTTGGCATTCCGGTGCTGGCCGACCAACGTTTACCCGAAGGTGCCGTGGCATTTGGAATGCTTATGTCGGCTTATGCAGGTGGCAACCTGGCCGGTTATCTGATCGCCGGTTCTTTACCTCGCCCGAATGGGGCAGCAATGAAAATGATCATGATCCTTTTGATCTCGGCCTTTGGTATCGTTATTGGTTCATTGGGTTTTATCCCTTATACCTGGCTGGATTTCGGTCTGTTACTAATGCTGGGATTGGGAAATGGTTATATTGCGATCATTTTGTTCACCTGGATGCAAACACGCACTCCCAAAGAGATGCTCGGGCGCATGATGGGTTTGTTGATGTTCTCCAGTACCGGGTTGGTGCCCATCTCCCAGGCCATCTCAGGCGCTGTCTGTAAATGGAACTTAACCCTGTTGTTTGTGCTGGCTGGGATTCTGACTTTGCTGGTGATCTTGTGGGCTGCTTTCCAGCCTGGGCTTAAGGTTTTCAGCGAAAGTCTGACGGCCGGAAGCAGCCTATCCGTATCATAAGCGGGTGGCTTGAGGGAAGATCGGGTCAATTCTTGTCACTCCGTTCATTTCCTTCCCCAAAAATCCGCCGCCAGCGACCGTCCTATTTTAAAAATAATATATAATTGGGAAGGTGAACAAAAATCTATCAAGGTTGCAATCCGGG
>DATFYI010000105.1:0-5275 GCA_035315125.1 Anaerolineaceae bacterium
CCCTCGCCAGAGAGTGGATCAACCAACCCGGCCGCATCGCCCGCCAATAAGATGTGGGACGTTGAAATGCGGGCATTGATAGGTGAATAGGGGACTAAATGGCCACGCAACGGGACATTTTCCAGCGAGATACCGTAGGAATTCATCACCCGCTTAAGTGTTGTTTGCAGCACGCCGCGCCCCGGGTTTATTGCCGCAATACCCACAGAGAGATGATCGGCTTTTGGAAAAACCCACAGATAGCCCCATTTGATTTGTTTGAAAATAAAAGTCGGGTTTCCGGCAAAGCGCGCCAGCACCTCCGCTGCAGCCGTTACTTCGGCCTCGATCGCTGGGAAAGCATCCCGGCTTTTTTCTTTACCGACCGTATGCGCTGTCACTGAATTTGCCCCATCCGCTCCGATCAAATATCTGGCTTCATAAACTTCGCCCTGGACGGTCTCAACCTGCACATGGTCGCCGCTCTCTACCACTTTTCGTATGGGGCTGTTTTCCTTCACTTCAACTGCGGCTTTTGAAAGGATGAACGCATCCAGGCGCGCACGCATGACCATTACCAGGCCACCATCCTGGCAGGGGATAGTGACGGTTCGGTGATTATAGATATAACTCATCGAGCAAACTCGCTGCTCAATGACCTCGTCAAATGAAAAAGGGAACTGGCTTTGCAAGAAGCGCAGGGAGACCCCGCCTCCACAGGCTTTATAACGTGGCAAAACTTCTTTTTCCAATACCAGCACTTTTCGACCGGCCTGGCCTAGAAAATAAGCTGCGCTGGCTCCGGCGGGCCCTGCACCGGCAATAATGACATCATACATAATCCCATCCCACTTCTCTTGGTTCAATCTAAACCGAATTTATCCAAACGCTACAACGATTTTACCGTTAAGCCTTCCAACTTGCAAAGCAGGTAGGAAAAGAGTGGAACGAAACGTACTATACTATAAGGCATGCCTATGACTACATATCGTTACCCTTCTGAACAATTAATTTTATTTGGAACCGTCCTACTGGTTCTGATATTGGCTTTGATTACCGGGGGTATCAGTGGCTGTCTGATTCCTCTCTTAATATTGGTAATGATTATATTGGCCTACAATATGAATGCCTCACGCCAGCGTGCTTTGCTTCAGCAAGGAGTGCTGGTCAGTCCACAAAAGACGCCCCGCCTGGCTGCTCTGGTGCAAGACTGTCAGAGGCGTTTACGCCCAGGCCAATTACAGGTGATCGTATCCCCCAGCCGCCAGCTAAATGCTTATACCTTTGGTTTGTCCAGCCCCGAAGTAATTGTAGTTTACAGCGCCATGTTAGACGTCATGGACGAAGACGAGCTGCGTTTTGTAATCGGGCATGAAATGGGTCATGTAGCGCTTGGACACGTCTGGTTAAATACACTGCTGGGTGGCATGGCCGGCGTACCTGTTTCGATCGGATCGGCGCTATTATTGACACTGGCATTTCGCAGTTGGAACCGGGCCTGCGAATATTCCGCTGATCGGGCTGGGCTGTTAGCCTGCGGCAAGCCTGAGAAAGCCATCTCCGCCCTGGTCAAACTGGTGGCTGGGAATATTGGCAGTCCGGCCGAACTACAGCAAGCCTTGCAAATGATCGAGCGCCAGGATGAATCCCTAAGCAGCATCCTTTCGGAAACGCTTTCGACCCATCCCATGATCATCAAGCGCATCGAGCAGATTCGCGTCTATGTTTCCACTGCGGCCTACCAACGCTTGCAATCTCAGGTTGTGCAAACTGACGCTGGCGCTTAAACGATTTCCGGCGGGTTATTTCGCCGGAAAAATGGGACAAGTAGAAAGTTAGATTGGCTAATATTTACTGGTTGCGGATCTGGTCACAAACTTTCTGATCCATCACCATTTGAGATGCAAAGAAACGGAAAGCCCAATTGCCTGATCCCGGTTGTTTTTGGTTGAGCAGATCGAGATAGTTGGATGAATCTACTGTTTCCCAATAAGGCGTTCCGGTTGGAACGATCTCTACCCAGGTCTGCCCGGGTTTCAGAGGGAATGGATTTCCATCGGCATCGATAAATCGGATCGGACGTAGTTTGCCAGTTTGTACTTCATATTGACCGCTGGCGGTCGTCCAATAGGCATCATACATTTTACCATCTCGGAATATTTCGGCCTTCATTTTATTGATATACATCAGATCCACCTGGAAGGCAGTGTCGGTGCATTCCCGGTGATTTGCAAACAAAAACACCACATTATCAAACGCCAGCGGCTTGCCAGTCAAACGATCGGTAGCCTGAGTGTAGGTTTTACCATCTGCGTTATCCTGCCAGCGTAAATAAGCCCCACTGGTCGGGTCGTAGCGCCAGAAGACCTGGTCTGCCATAGACCACATCATCCAGACACTATTGGCTGTTTTGCCGCCGCTTACCTGCTGGGGATCGAATTCGTTCCCGTTCAGAGCTGTGTCGCCCAGCCGTTTTTGGTTGGATTGGGCAATGCTGCTCAATTGGGTTACGTTGATCATGGCGGAGTTAATATTGCTGTTATCCGAGCCAAAAATGTCTGAGAACGAATTCAGGTTTGCCGCTACGCCTTTCCAGGCTGAGGCCATTACCAAAAATCCGTTGTATAGTTTACGGATGCTTTCGTAGGGCAGACGTCCTGAGCGGATCGGGCCGATATCCGCATCGGCCGAGGTCAGGCCCGTTTCTGGCTGGCCAGCCAGGGCAGGCGTCTTTTGAGGAAAGTCGCCGTAGAACATCGCCAGGAAACGGGACATACCTTCACCAATATACAGCTCAAACACGATTGGACTGAAGGATAAACCCGCCTGTGGTCGCGCTGATACCGGAAAGTTGGTTACGGAAACCAGGGCGGGTGGCAATTGCAAGGTGGATGGATCCGAAACGGGCAGACCGGTCAGAGGGTTGATGTTGCTGGGGTACTGGTCTGGTCCAACTGCTATTGGCTGGCTGGGACTGTTTGCCAGCGGCTGAACTACAGGTTGGCTATCATTTGTTATAGAGCCGGATGAGGTTGATGGGGAGCTTGAAGCAGGTAGGGGAGAATTTTGGTTGGGGCTCTCTTTAGGAATCAACTGATTGACGGTTATACCGGAGGCCAGCATTTTATCTGAATTAACGGTAACTTGTGGTGCAGCGGTGCAACCTCCAATCAGAAAGGAAAGAATTAAGAGCGAGACAAATGTTCGTTTGATCATAGTCCACCTTTGAAATTATCTATTTAAAACCCCACCTGGGTTGGGAATGGTGTCGCGATGTAATTCAAAAACCAATGCAGGGTTGGCCTGGGCGCACCAACTGGCCGGTATGATAATTCACCAGCCAGCGGGTTTTTTATAGATATACCAATAATCTATCAATAAAGCAAACCTATTTGTATTGTAATTGATTTGTGCGTTTCTATACCATACGATTCTGTCAGGTCGGGTCATTTTTCAAGGGCCGGTACGTAAAACCGGATGGCCCAATTTCCAGAGCCCGGTTGCCGTTGCTTGTCAAGCTCAGAATAAATCTGGCTATCGACCGTTTCATACGTCGGAGTAAATTGTGGAACCATCTCTACCCAGGTCTGCCCCGGTTTAAGCGGGAAGGGATTGCCCTGAGCATCCATAAATCGGATTGGCCGCATCAGGCCGGTTGTACGCTCGTAGGTGCTGCTGCTGGTTGTCCAAAAGATCGGGGAGACTTGCCCATCCCGGAATAGAAGAGCCGGCATCTTCGTGATGTACAATAGATCAAAATCAAAAAGAGTTTCATCGTAACGGTGATCTTTGACAAATTGAATCACCACGTTTTGATAGGTCAATGGTTTTCCATTGATTCGGTCGGTCATTTGGGTAAAGGTCTTGCCATCGGCGTTATCTTCATAGCGCAGATAAGCTGAACTGCCAGAATCGTAGCGCCATATGACCTGGTCTAGCTTGTTGTACGGTACCCAGATCATTTTTCCACTTTTACCGCCTGCTGGAGGCTGGTTATCAAACTTCAATCCTATTAAAGATGGTTTTCCAAGCCGGCTCTGGCTGGATGTAGCAATTTGCTGGATTTGCGAAGATTTCATTAACGCTTGGTTGACATCCTGATCATTTCCATAGACCACGTTGAATTCACTCAAATAGGGATAGACGCGCGGGGACGCCGATGCAAATACCAGAAAGCCGCGGAACAGCTTGCGCAGGCTTTCGTACGGGCGTCGTCCGGAGCGGATTGGACCAACATCTACATTGTTGTTTCCAAGTGGATCTCCTGGATAATCCCCATAAAAAACCGCCAGGAACCGGCTGGCTCCTTCTCCAATATACATTTCAAAGACAAAGGGGCTGAAGGATAGCCCGGCCTGCGGGCGGGAAGTGATTGGAAAATTGGTGATCGATACTAATGCCGGGGGCAGGGATAGATTTTCCGGGTGGGCCACCGCCAAACCGGTCAATGGATTGACCCCGACCGGAAATTGATCTGGTCCAACCGCTTGCGGCGTGGGGCTGGGTGTGTTCGTCCCCGTTTCCGCCAGCGTGGGACTGCTGGTTGGGGTGACAGGCGTAGAGGTGCTGGTTATGGTCGGGGTTATGGGGGTATCTGTGTGTGCAGCCGTCGGAATTGTTGGAGCGCCAGTTTGTCTATTCTGAACAGCCGCCGGCGTTTGGCAAGATGCCAATAGGATAGAGATACCCGTGAGAACAAATATTGAGGAGATGGATTTCATTTGATTGGTTCAGGCGCTGATCTGGTTCAGTCGGGCGATTTGCTCGGGAGAAAGGTGCACATCCAATGCTCCCAGGTTGTCCTTTAGTTGTTCCAGATTGCGCGGTCCGATGATTGGACTGGTGATGATCGGCTGGTTGAGCAACCAGGCCATTGCGATCTGAGAGACCGAAGCGCCGGTTTCCTGAGCTATTTTTTCGAGTTCTTCCAATGTAGCCCAGTTCTTTTCGTTAAAAATGCGTGCGACATTGCGTTGGCTGCCGGCATCCGTTGCATCCTTATGGTACTTTCCGGTCAGGAAACCGGTTTCCAATGGGCTGTATGGGAGAACCCCTAAACCATAGGTACGGCAAACCATCGCCAGCTCACTCTCGAATTCAGAACGATGGACCAGGTTGTAATGTGGCTGCAGGCTGGTGTAGCGGGCCAGCCCCAGCTTATCTGATACCCACAGCGCCTGCATCAACCGCCAGGATGGATAGTTTGAGCAGCCAATATAGCGCACTTTACCTTGCCGAATGAGGTCGTTAAAAGCGGTGAGGGTCTCTTCGATCGGCACATTCTCATCAAAGAAAT
>DATFYI010000106.1:0-17508 GCA_035315125.1 Anaerolineaceae bacterium
CCTTTGTTGATAGGCTCGCCTGGGCTCTTTACCCAACGTACCAATGTACCTTCTGCCATGTCAAAACCGAGCTTCGGCATGGTTACTGTATCCGCCATTACAGCACCTCCTTTACCGCTGCAACCACGGTTTCTACCTGGGGTAAAGCCAGTTGTTCAAGATCTCGATTATAAGGTAAAGGCACATCCGCTTGGTGTACTCTTTTGATAGGAGCATCCACATAATCAAAAGCCTGCTCGTAGATCCTGGATGAGATTTCTGAACCGATACCGTAGGTGCCCCAGCCTTCTTCTACCACCACACAACGATTTGTCTTTTTAAAAGACTCGATTATCGGATCGGTATCTAAGGGTCGTAAGGTGCGCAGATCGATCACCTCTGCCTCAATTCCATCTTTTGCAAGTTCCTCGGCTGCCTTCAATGAAGTATCGACTGTCTTACTATAAGCGACTATGGTTACATCCTTACCTGGGCGTGCCACACTCGATTTGCCGATTGGCACAACGTAGTCTCCATCAGGGACTTCACCGCGCAGTTGGTAGAGGGTAGCATGTTCAATAAATAAAACGGGATCATTCGACCGGATGGCGGATTTTAACAACCCCTTTGCGTCAGCAGGATTGCTTGGGGAAACTACTTTAAGACCGGGAAAGTGTGCAAAAATCACATCGGGTGTCTGGGAATGAGTAGCAGCCAACTGGCGTCCTCCGCCACTGACCGTCCGGATGACCATGGGTATAACAAAATTGCCTGCAAACATGTAATGCAATTTTGCAGCTTCATTGACGATATGATCCATGGCGACAAAAGCAAAATTGATCGTCATCAGTTCAGCTACAGGACGTAAACCGGTCAAAGCCGCACCGATTGCAGCGCCGACGATTGCCGCTTCAGATATGGGTGTGTCGCGTACTCTCTCACCACCAAAATGGTCAAAGAAGCCGCGTGTCACAGCGTAAGACCCGCCCCATACGCCAACTTCTTCGCCCATAATAAATACATTGGGATCACGCTCCATTTCTTCCCACAGAGCTTTGGATATTGCTTCACGCATTGTTATCCGAGCCATTGCAAACTCCCAATTATCCTTCAAAGTAAACGTTCTGATAAAGTTCTTCCGGGGCAGGATCAGGGCTGGCCTCAGCAAACTGAATTGCCTCCTGGATTTCTTTTAGAGAGTGGTTGTCCTGCTCATCCAGTTCTGTCTCGCTCGCTATATCATTGTCGATTAGAAAACGCCGGTAGATTCCGACCGGATCCTCTACCTGCCACTTATGGATCTCGTCAGGATTGCGATACCTTTCTGGATCGCCCATCGAATGGCCACGAAATCGATATGTAACCGCTTCTAAGAACTGGGGACCGCTGCCTGCGCGGATTTCTTCCAATAACCTCAGTCCAGTTTTACGAACATCCATGACGTTCATGCCATCCACGCGTTCACTTTTCATACCATAACCGGCGGCCTTTTGTTGAATCTCAGGTACAGCCGAGGCTCGATCAACCGCTGTTCCCATACCATATTGATTGTTTTCACAAACCCATAGAACCGGTAGATTCCAAACCTTGGACAGATTAAGCGCTTCGTGGAAGAAACCAATGTTTGTAGCTCCATCGCCGAACATACAAATGGTTACAGCATTGTGTTTTTGATATTGGTCCCCAAGCGCCAACCCTGCCGCAATGGGTAAGTGTGCGCCAACAATAGCATGGCCACCCCAAAAATTCTTGCTCACATCCGCCAAATGCATCGAACCACCACGCCCTCTGGACACGCCGGTTGCCTTGCCTAACAATTCAGCAAAGATGAACTTTGTCGGTATACCGCAGTTGATCGCTACGCCATGATCCCGATAGGCAGTTATTACACGGTCTTCTGGCTTACGCGCCGAAACCAGGCCAGTGCTGACGGCTTCTTCTCCGATATATAAATGCAAAAAACCGCCAATTTTACCCGCCTGGTAAAGTTCTGCTGCATTTTCTTCCATATGCCGTATAACGACCATTTGGAAATACAGATTTAAGTATTCTTGCTTCTCCATAGAAGCAAATCCTCCCTTTTTAGAGACATCACTAACAAGTTCTGAAATCATAAATTAATTGTTAATATTTATTATAATATTATTCCATATTGTAACAGAAAAGGATGAGAGTATTCTAAAGTTCCTGTGTAACGTAAATGGATTCATATTTTCACAAACTATACGAAGCCGTTGCCAAAAGATAGGCCGGTAGTAAAAAAATTTTGTGCAGATCAAATAATAAAAGGGTCTGTATGGCAAAATTTTGCCATACAGACCATATCATTAATAATTCTGTTTAGAGATTGGTTTAGAGATCGACCTTCATCCCTTTGCCATGTTTCAAGGCTGCATGTGCAGCAGCCAGGCGGGCAACCGGCACACGGAACGGCGAGCAGCTTACGTAATTATTGCCAAGCAAGTGGCAGAACTCGATCGAGTTCGGATCGCCGCCATGCTCACCGCAAATGCCAACTTCCAGGCCAGGCCGGGTCTGGCGGCCTTCTTCTACTGCCATTTGCATCAATCGGCCAACGCCTTCACGATCGAGGGTTTGGAACGGGTTCTTCTCCAAAATACCTTCTGCTACATATTTAGGTAAGAAGGTACGTTCTGCGTCATCACGGCTGTAACCGAAAGTCATTTGCGTCAGGTCATTGGTGCCGAATGAGAAGAACTCGGCCAATTCGGCGATTTCGCCAGCCGTTACTGCGGCGCGCGGGATTTCGATCATTGTTCCAAACTTGTAAGAGAAATTCAAACCTTTTTCTTCCATCACCTGTTTGGCAATCCGCACTAACCTGGGTTGGATCCATTTCAGTTCATTCACCGTACCGGTCAAGGGGATCATCACCTCGGGTTTGACTACGATACCCCGTTTTGTACAGTCACTGGCAGCTTCGAAGATGGCTCGTACCTGCATCTCAACGATCTCAGGCATATAAATGCTCAGGCGAACACCACGTAAACCCATCATCGGGTTACTCTCGTGCATGGCGCGAATACTGGCTAAAAGTTTTTCTTTTTCAGCCAGGCCTTTGGTCTCGCCCTTCACTCGCATTTCGATAACCTCTTCGAACAGTTTTTCTTCGTCGGGCATAAATTCGTGCAAAGGGGGGTCAATTAAACGGATAATAACCGGATAGCCGTTCATTGCTTCAAACAAGCCATCAAAATCAGAGCGCTGATAAGGCAGCAGCTCATCCAATGCCTCTTGACGTTCTTCGTGTGTTTCGGCCAGAATCATGCGCTGAACGATAGGCAACCGGGTTTGCTCGAAGAACATGTGCTCGGTCCGGCATAGACCGATACCTTTGGCGCCGTAAGCACGCGCCCGGCGGGCATCTTTCGGATAATCTGCGTTGGCCCAAACCTGTAAGCGGGAAATCTCATCCGCCCAGTTAAGCAGGGTTAAGAGGTCAGTTTGTTCTTCCAGTGAAACGGCCGTTAATTCCAGTTTTCCGGTGAAAACCTCTCCGCTGCCACCATTCACAGAAATCCATTCACCCTCTTTTACGGTCTGGCCCTTGCAAACCATCAGGCGGTTTTCAAGGTCAATCCGGATGTCCGATGCACCGACCACACACGGTACACCAAACTGGCGGGCAACCACCGCTGCATGCGAGGTTGCGCCACCCTCACTGGTCAAAATACCCTTGGCAGCCAACATTCCATGCACATCATCGGGCTTGGTAAACGGACGCACCATAATCACATCCTGTTTTTCTTCCTTACCCATCTTCTCAGCAGTGTTGGCGTCAAAATAGACCTGACCAACTGCCGCACCCGGGGATGCATTCACACCTTTTGCAAAGAAGCGTCCCTGGCTGCGGGCAGCTTCGATCGTCTTGTCATTGAACTGCGGGTGAAGTAAGTTATCTACTTGCTCGGGGGTTACACGAGCCACTGCCTCTTCGCGAGTGATTAGATTTTCATTTGCCATATCGACGGCAATCTTGACCTCGGCGGCGGCAGTCCGTTTACCATTGCGGGTCTGGAGCATCCACAACTTGCCGCGCTCGATTGTGAACTCGACATCCTGCATATCTTTATAATGCAGTTCAAGTTTATTGGTGATATCCATGAACTGGTTGTAGGCTTCTGGAAGTGTCTTAGAGAGGTTTTCGATCTTTTCAGTATTACGAATACCTGCTACGACGTCCTCACCCTGGGCATTCAGCAAGTACTCGCCAAACATCTTGCTTTCCCCGGTGGATGGGTTGCGGGTAAATGCAACACCGGTACCGGAATCCCAGCCCATATTGCCAAAAACCATCGTCACAATACTGACCGCCGTCCCCAAATCATCCGAAATCCCAGCTTTGCGGCGATAGTCAATAGCTCTTTTACCATTCCAGGATTTAAAGACGGCTTCAGTAGCCAGCCGCATTTGCTCCAATGGATCCTGAGGAAAATCAAACCCCTTAACCTTTCGGACAGTCTCTTTGAATTTTACAATCAGCACTTTCAAGGCTTCCGCTGACATATCAGTATCCGATTTAAGCCCTTTTTCCGCTTTATAGGAATCCATCACAGATTCAAAAGATTCGTCCGGCATACCCAACACCACTGAGCCGAACATCTGGATCAGCCGTCGGTATGAGTCATTGACAAAGCGCTCATTATTGGTCAGCTTAATCATTCCCTGGGCTGTCTCATCATTCAAGCCGATGTTCAAGACAGTATCCATCATGCCGGGCATAGAGAATTTTGCACCGGAACGGCAGGAAACCAGCAATGGATTTGAAGCATCACCGAATTTCTTACCAGCCTGTTTCTCCACTACCTTGAGAGCATCCATCATTTGATCCCACATGCCCTCAGGGAATTTTTCGCCCCCAGCCAAATAAGCATTGCAGGCTTCGGTTGTAACCGTGAATCCGGGTGGAACCGGAACGCCGATACGTGTCATTTCGGCCAGATTAGCCCCTTTGCCACCTAACAATCCCCGGACATTATCCCAGGAACCGCCGACGTAAGCCTCAGCTTCGTCAATTTGGTTAAATAAATAAACCCATTTCTTGACCACTTTACTTTCCTCCTGAGCAAAAATTATAATTGCCCGTATTTTCCGGACAAATAATTAAATTCGCACCAAATAAGAAATTTTACCACAAAGGCTAAAAATCGATACCAAAAAGCACAATTTACTTTGTTACTCAAATAATTTCTTTTGTAAACAGTTTGCAAGGAAAATTTACGTCTATTTTTAATTAAATAAGCTAGAATAAACATACAATGGAGGCAGCCAAAATGAAGGTATTAGTAATTGACGATGATCCTGCTATGACTGATTTGCTTAAGATACTGCTTTTGGCAGTTTCTTCAAATGTCTATACTGCTAATACTGGTATTGAAGGGATCGCATTAGCAAGATCAACAGATATCGATATTATCATTTTGGACTTAATGATGCCCGAAATGGACGGTTGGCAGGTATGCAAATCTGTCCGTGATTTTAGCTCAGTACCAATTTTGATCTTATCAGCGCTGGACAGCCCAGGTATGGTTGCAGCCGCCTTGGATGCCGGCGCAGATGATTATCTTATTAAACCTGTTACCAGTAGTGTGCTGATTGCTCATTTAACAAAATTAATCAGAAGAAATCATCGGTCAGACCAGAACATGATGAGTTCTTTAAGTAATGGGGGAAAGCCAATCGTTGCTAATCTGTAGTAAAATCAAAAAAGTGTGAAAGCTGCTCAAAGAAAGGATTAGCAGATGATCCAATCCTCCGCCTCGCAAAAGTGGGGATCGGGGAATGTTTTCTGGTTTATTCTACTGCCTTTGATAGCCGGCATTTTGCTTTCTTTACTTATTCCCCGACCTATTGTCGGCGTCATTTATCTCAATGATGCCATCCAAAGTAATACAGCACAAGATATGATCCAGGAGATCATATACGCTCGCCAGAATCCTCAAATAAAGGCGGTCGTTCTGGTTTTAAACAGCCCTGGCGGTACGGTCACAGATACTGAATCTGTCTACATGGAGTTAAGCCGACTGCGTGAAACTAAACCGGTAGTTTCCGTTGTTGAAGATATGGCTGCCAGTGGAGCCTATTATATTGCCGTAGGCACCGACTACATCTTCGCTAAACCCAGCTCGGAGGTAGGCAATGTGGGTGTGATTGGGGAATTACCGCCCCAGCCTTCTGTTCTTGGAGAGGTCTATTCAACTGGACCTTATAAGTTGTGGTCATCACCGCGTGATCAGTTTGTGCGAGAAATGGATACACTTAAGCAAGGATTCATCAAGGCGGTTGAGCTTGGAAGAGGTAAAGCTCTTAAAATAACAGAAGAAACCATTTTGCGTGGACAAATTTACACCGGAAATGAAGCCCTTCACTATGGTTTGATTGATGAACTGGGTACTCAAAGTCAGGCATTCGATAAAGCTGCCAGCATGGCTAAAATATCACATTATCAATTATTGGATCTTCAAAATAAGACGGGTACGACCTCCTCTGGTCAGCCAGCCTTCTTTATGCAAACTGCAAATGGTATCAATACTGCCTATCCGAAAGATCCTGGAATTTTTTTGTTATACATCCCTGAGACGGGGAATAACCCATGAAACGATCCCGTCTATTAATTGCTGCAGTTTTATTGGTTTTGCCGCTGTTAGTCCGGACACTATGGTTTTACCAGGGCTCTTATCAAAGAACCACGCCGGTTGCTACACCCGATTACGCCAGCATGAATGCGTCACAGCCTGCTCTTTCGACTCCTGACATGCAAGCTACAAACACACCGGTTAATTCTTCTGTTCTAATCGACATGGCTCATAACAACCTCTTTTCATTGTCTGAAATAGCCCCTTTAACTCATGCAATAGAAAATGATGGGGCGCATATAGATACGTTCGTTGGCTCGTCAACTCTCGCAAGTATTCTTAAACACACGGATTCTTTGATTGTAATTGCGCCCCTCCAGCCTTTTACCCCTCCCGAACTGGATGCTGTTTCTCAATTTATCAAGCAAGGAGGGCATTTGTTGGTAATAACGGATCCAACACGGAACGATTTATCATCGTCATCAGGAACAACCGGTTCTACAACTTCTGTCGGACAGGTAAATATTAACGGCGTAGATGTGGCTAATTTACTGTTGGCGCCCTATGGAATATCATTTGATGATGATTATGTCTATAATCTCGCATCAAACGAAAGTAATTTCAGAAATGTAATCTTTAAACATTTTGCTCCAAACTCGTTGACGAAAAATGTATCACAGCTCGTTTTTTATAGTGCCCATTCGCTTATCACCAGTCAAACTGCTCTAATCCAGGGTGATCAATCAACCCTGAGTTCCTTAACTGACCAGGGAGGTGGGCTTGCTGTTGCGGGTATCGCCGATCATAATCAGGTTCTGGCGCTAGGGAATCTTACATTTCTGACCATCCCGTATAACCAGGTAGCGGATAATAGTCAATTCATCCAGAACGTGGCAAATTTCCTGGTTGGGAACAATAAATCTCTAATTTTGGCAGATTTTCCATATCTATTTAAACGTCCGGTGACAATCCTGGCTACAGAGGGGATCCAGAAAGATAGCAATTTAATATCGACCATCAGCCAGCTCCAAAAAGCAATTGCCGCCCAGAATCAAACGGTACAGATTACAGATCAACCCATAGCGGGTGACGATTTGCTTGTATTGGGGACTTTCCCATTCGGTCAAAACCTGAAGCCGTATATATCCCCATTTAATCTGATCTATACCGCTGGAACAAACCCAATGCAAAATACCACTGTCCCGACAGTTTTAGCAACTCCAATCAGCGCGAATGTGCATCTCCCCTCACAAACAGCTCCTGCCAATCAGAATCAAGCTGGTGGAGGCGTCTTAACTGAGATGGGAACAATAAAATTACCGGATTTTGGAGAATTTTCGACTCAAGGGATCGGTATTGTTTTATTTTCTTCTTCATCGGATCGCAATACTCTCGTATTGATTGCTGCTACTCCGAACGATTTAGGCGCGCTGTCAAATTTAATTTCTCAGGGAAATCTGTCCGGTTGTACTATTCAAGGCAACGCTGCTCTTTGTAATCTTGGAGCATCGGGTGGCAGTTCCAATTAAAATGCCTGTCCGCCAAACTTATTCCATTGGTGTGTAACCGCTTACCCCTTCGATAAGCTGGTCTATTGCTTCTGCTACTGGTTGAGGGTATTCCATCATAGGAACGTGTCCGGCAGATGGAATCTCTACCAGCCAGGCGCGCCCGAGCATTTTTGCCATCGTACGTGAACGCTCGATTGGCAAAATGATATCCTCTGCTCCCGCCAGGACCAACGAGGGCACGGTAATAGATGGTAGGAATTCAGTCATATCTGAGCGTTCGGCCATTCCTTTTAGATCACCAATCGCACCTTTTGGATTCATTTTTAAAATGAGTGTACGCAATGGAGAGATCAACTCGGGCCGGGTCGTCAATCGAGCAGACATTACTTCAGCCAGATGTCTGACCCCTTTTCGCCCAATCTCATCCGCCAGATTCAGGCGATCTTGCCGCTTTTCAGGGCTATCTGCCGCCGCCTGGGTTGAAATTAACCCTAACCCGGCCACCCGGTTTGGATATGCATATGCAAATGCCAGACTGACATAGCCACCCATCGAATGACCGGCCACAATCGCTCGATCGATTTCTAGTTTGTCTAAAAGAGCAGCCACGTCAGCCGCCATTAATCGCATACTATAAACGCCATCCGTTACTGGTGATTGACCATTACCGCGCAAATCGGGCAGGATAATCCGTGCATGTTCTTTTATAGCTGAAAGCACTGGCTCCCAAATAGTATGATCGAGCGGAAATCCGTGCAACAACACAACCGGGAAACCTTGTCCATGTTCTTCAAAATAAAGCTGAACCGGGTTGAGTTCCATCATGTTATCCTTTCACAGACATTGTACCATCTGTCTCCAACCAGGATTGTACGAATTTAATGGCTGCAGAATGGTTCGTTATTTCTCCACAAGCCTGAGCCTCACGCAGAGCCTCTAATAGCTCACCAATCAAACGGCCAGGTTTTAGACCAAAATATGATTGTAAATCATCACCAGTCAATAAACGCACGGGCCTGACCAAATCACCCGGTTTATCCCACCAGGCTGACAACAACGTTTGACAAATCTCCAATTTGAAGATCCAATGCTCCTCGGAAATAGCCGGGCCATAGGTAGCCAGCACATCCGCCAGTGATAATAGACAGATATCCACACCAACTTCACCGGTATCTTTAAAGAAATGGTAAATGGCCCGTCGGGTTATACCATTGGTCGCATTCTCCAAAAAATGTGGACGCATATGATGGCGGACTGTTGTTACCAGGTATTCAATTTCAATCTGGCTTAGGGCTAATTCGCGACCACGAAATGCTGCTATCCTTGCACCAATCATCTCGTGCTCGAAAAAGCGGATCCGGCCATTCGTATCCAAACTACTTGTAGCTGGTTTTGCTATATCGTGATAAAGTGCCGATAATGCCAGCAGAGAAAATCGCGAACGCTCCGGGTTTAACCAGTTTGAAAAATGCTCTTTAAATCGATTCTGAAACTGACCTAATTTTTGTTGAGCCAAATTCCAGATTGGATTTGAGATATAGTCCTCTGCCTGATTTCCATCCACAATGATCGAAAATAAACAATTCAATTCCGGTATGACCGATAATGTATGCTCCCAAACATCGAATATATGCGGTGGAGATTGCGCAACTCCCTTCAATTCAGCCAGTTCTGGTAAAGTTGCAGGCAAAGCTCCTAATTGATCAAGCATCCGCATTGCAACATCTAAATTGTTCCCATCCAGCATCTTAAATAACTCATCGCGCTTCCGCTCGGCTGCCACACTATTCAGGGAACCAGCCGATTTTTTCATCTCCGCAAAAGTTGCAGGTTGAATTTCAAACTTGAGGTCCATTGCAAGTCGTACACCGCGTAATATTCGGGCAGGATCATCGATAAAACTGTAGGAGGAACAGGCTTTTAATCTGTGTCTTTTCAGATCCAGCTCACCATCTAATGGATCAATCAGAGTGTCAGGGGAAAATGGATCCAGCGCTATGGCATTAATTGTAAAATCCCGACCGCGTAAATCATGCTCCAGGTCACCCGCACGTAAGGCCGCAAAGTCCAATAAAAGCCGGCTGCCGTCATTTTGATAATTAATCACCCGGTAAGTATTACGTTCATTATCCAGCACATATAAAGACGCAGAAAGGGTATCTGCGACATTTTTTGCAACAAATCTCACATCCCCATATAGCACAAAATCCAAATCATGGGTTGGACGACCGAGCAAAATGTCCCTAACCGCCCCGCCTACCAGATAGACCGGTCCGCTAGCACGCAAGATATCACGGAGTTGGTTGAAAATCTCTGGAAAAGGCAGAAAAGAAGCGCCTATCATTTTATTTAGCCGAACCCATCAGGACCGCGATAATTATCAAGATTGACCACACCGATAAATGGTAAATTGCGATAATACTCATCAATATCCAAACCATAACCAAATACAAATTTATTTGGAATAATAAACCCGCGATATTTGATCGGGACGAATACTTCACGCCGTTCAGCTTTATCTAATAATACACATACATTCAGACTTTGAGGATTGCGTATATAAAGCATTTTCAATACATACTCGATCGTATGTCCGCTATCAATGATATCCTCAACCAAGAGTACATGCTGGTCAGAAATATTGTTAAGCAGATCGAGTGTAATGCGAACCTGTCCGCTGGATTCGCGTTTTCCGGAGCCATACGAGGAGACAGCCATGAACTCGACCGAATGAGGTATGCTGATATGGCGCATCAAATCAACAAGAAACATCACTCCTCCCCTCAGGATACAAATCAGCAGCAGGCGTTTCCCTTCATAATCGCGGCTGATTTCTGCCCCCAATTCAGAGATTCTTTGCTGCAGCGCTTCATCAGTAATAAGGATCTCACTAAGGAATTCATGATAATCTTGCATCGCTGGCTCCTCGGAAATTACATAATTCCTATTCGTGCGGCACTTGGTGATGTTTGCGACAGCGTGCTTCATACATCTCAGCCGCGCCCACGATCACAATCGGATCATCATAACGAGCAGGCGCTCCGTTTACCAGACGTTGAGTCCGGCAAGCCGGCTCGCCACATACCATACAAATTGCTTGCAACTTTTCAACACTCTCAGCTTCCGCCATCAGGATTGGCATACTGCCGAAGGGTTCCCCGCGAAAATCCAGCTCCAGGCCAGCCACAATCACTCGGATGTCACGCTCAGCCAGAGATTTTACCAAAGGAACGATCTCCGCATCAAAAAATTGTGCCTCATCGATCCCCACAACCGTTGTATCTGGCTCTAATATCATCTTAATTTGCGCGGCCTTTTGCACAGGTATTGCTTCAAATGCCATACCTGCATGGGAAGTGACTTTTTCTGTATTATAACGAACGTCGATGGCGGGTTTGAAAACTTGAACTTTTTGTCGCGCAATAACAGCCCGACGTAAACGACGGATAAGCTCTTCGGTTTTTCCACTAAACATTGACCCGCAAACCACTTCCACCGATCCAGTATGATGATTCATGATTCCCTCCCGCAAAGGAATTCTTCGATTCTACCCTAACTTGAGCGAATCGAATATGTGAAAGACTTTTCTCATGAAACACATTACATTTCTGCTTAAACAATTGTCCCCCGTTCACTCTCTAAGCAAACGGGGGACAAGAACTATCAAAATTCCACTTATACTGCTATTTCCTGTGCGGCAGAGGGCAAATCATAGCCCATTTGGCGCAGACGTTTCTTCAAATCGATTAAAGATTTCCTTCCGAAGCCATCAACCGCCAATAAAGCAGATTCTCCTTCAGCAAGTTTGTCTAGAACCTGGCCTACATTTGTAAGACCAGCTTTTACCAATGCCTCAGTCGGTCGAGTTCCAAGCCCTAACTCTGCAATTGGGCGTTCTGGCGAAACTTTGGCAGTCTCACGTGCCTTCTTCTGATCAACGTAACTCTGGCGAGCCTGTAACTTCTTATAGAAGCGATCAACCTGGCCTTCAATGTCAATCAAACGCTGCTGTTGACCAGTAAAGAACGGGTGACATTTTGAGCAAACCTCAGTGTGAATCACCTTTTTTGTTGAGCCAGTTGTCCAGGTATTGCCACAGGCGCAAATTACCTGCGCATCTGTATAAAACGTTGGGTGAATACCCTTTTTCATAGGATACAACCATCCTTTCTTTGCCCCTGCATCCGTCAACCTCATAAACGGGTAGACGGTGCAAGAAGCCTAATATTACTCCGCTTTTGCTGGGATGACACTTACGCGTTTTTGGCCATTAGGGAGAGTCTCGAAAGAAACAACTCCTTCTGCCACGGCGAAAAGGGTGTCATCTGTACCAACTTTAACATTCAATCCCGGTTTAATACGAGTACCGCGTTGCCGGACGATAATATTTCCAGAAAGCACAGTTTGACCCGCAAAGCGTTTTACACCCAGTCGTTGTGCATTACTGTCACGACCGTTTCGAACGGAACCACCACCTTTTTTATGAGCCATGACCTACTCCATCACAATTGAATCAACTTTTAGTTGAGTGTATTGTTGGCGATGACCGGTCTTCACACGGATACGTTTCTTTGGGCGATACTTGAATATTACAACTTTAGGACCTTTTTCGATGCCCAAAACCGTGGCTGTGACCTGGGCTCCCTTTACATTGGGAGTTCCAACAGATACCTTATCGCCGTCAACCAGCAGAAGTACATCGTTCAAAGTAATCTGTTGGCCAGCTTCAATGTTTAGGAGATCTACCTCAATAGTATCTCCTTCGACGGCCGTATATTGCTTGCCGCCGCTTTCAATAATTGCATATTTCATCTCTCTCTCCAATCTTCACTTCGCCGTAATCTACGCGTTCGATTTCATACGCCCAGTTACGGGGAAGCTGGGGGATACAAACAAACGCCCCAGTTCTTGCTCCCGGGGCAAAGCAGATGCAATTATAAAGGCTCTAATCTAGCCTGTCAACCATTTTAAGCACTTTTTTTCAATCTACGTATATCTCCATCTCTTATAGTGATCCCAATCTTGTCCAGATGTTCCAGAAACGCCAACGCATACTTGCGGCTCGTCTGGTATTTATCTCGGAATTGAGCGACTGTGAATTCCGGCTGATTGCCAAAATTCTCCTGTAAGGAATTTACCAAATAATCATAATCTTTACGCCTGTAGACGACTTCAGAAGAGATCTGTACTAATTCTGCTTTGTCGATTAGAGCGTTATAAATTTCTTCGCCTATTGCTGCCAGACATTCTTTTACCGAAGGTGGTGAAAATGGAGCGGTTTCAAATTTCTTCCAAAGATCTGAAATAATAGACTGCTGTTGAGATGCGAATCTTACCTGGTAATTCGAACGAGATATAAACGCGCCGATTTCAGACAGTAACCCTTCCTCCTTCCATTTACCCAGGGATGCATTGAAAAGACGTGTTGCCATCTTCAAGCGGCTTTTCAATTCTTCGCGCGGCATGCCCTTCCTGAGCGGATAATTTTGATGAAAATGTCCAATCTCTGTTAACAACTTTTCCGTCTCGATTTTCCACTGCATAGCCGAGACTGCATATAGATCATTTTTTGGAGATATCTGCCCTTTCTCCAACAAAAGAAGTTGCCCCCTTTCTACCAGTTCTTGCAGACCTGCCAACGCCTTTTCCGGCTGTAGTCCAGCCTTATCGGAAATTTGATTGAGTGTGCTAAACCCATTTACAATAGCTGCTTGTAGCAAGACTTCGGAGGGGGAACCGCGTCTTAACATCTCCAATTCGGCAATAACCTGATTTGAGAAGCGTTTATGTCTTTTTTTGGGGTGCGGATCTACAATCATACCACCCCCCAAAGTCTCACCCGGGGATGGCCGCCGTAAAACATACCGGTCACCCCGCACAGCGACGACTGGCTGACGCAGATCAAGCTGGATCCAGCCTGATTGGTCAGGAGACAACTCATCATAACCTAACAAACGCACCCTGGCCGATATTTCTGCCGCACCCAGAAACAATTTCACATCTGCACTATGCTGGAGAGCTGAACTGGCATCTTTTAACAAATGAAAATGCGCATCGATCAAACGGGTCGATTGATAATCACCCGGGTGAACAACCACATCTCCCCTTTTAATTTGGTCGACTTCTACTCCGACTATATTTACAGCAGTACGGCTGCCCTGAATTGCGGATTCTTCTTTACGTTTATGATTTTGTAGGCTCCGAATCCGGCCATGTATACCTTCCGGTAATATTTCAACGTCCTCTCCAAGTTTGAATTGACCGTCAGCCAACGTACCGGTAACAACTGTCCCAAAACCGGCTATTGTAAAAACTCGGTCAATCGGCAAACGCGGCCGGCCCAGATTTGGACGTGCAGGATGCTCAGCCAGACAAACCTCAAGTGCCTGTTTTAATTCAGACAGACCTGCCCCACTCCTGGCAGAGACACGAATAATTCCAGCATTTTCCAAGGTTGTGCCTTGTAGAACCTGATGAATATCCAATTCAACCATCTCCAACCAATCCGGATCATCCACCAGGTCAATTTTCGTTAATGCTACGACCCCACTTTGTACCTGTAATAAATCTAAAATTGCCAGGTGTTCACGAGTTTGCGGCATGATCCCTTCATCGGCCGCAATAACGAACATAGCCGCATCAATTCCACCTGCACCTGCCAGCATATTTTCGATAAAATCGCGATGTCCTGGAACATCGACAATCCCAACTTCTTCGCCATTAGGGAGGGTGAACCAGGCAAATCCTAACTCGATCGTCATCTGACGCGCCTGCTCTTCTTTCAGGCGATCAGGATGAGTTCCGGTAAGCGCAGCCACTAAAGTCGACTTACCATGATCCACATGGCCGGCAGTGCCAATTACCCGCATACCTTTATTTCCTGTTTATCGAGGTCTGCCAAAGGTTCGTTCGTATTCTTCCATCCATTGATGTGACAATGACAGTAAACCTTGTAGCCTTTTTTGGGTCTCTTCAGTTGATTGACTGATCAGATCATGAACTTCCTGTGATAAATCTTCCACCAAAACGATACGTTCATTAATTTTTTCTATCAAGCGAACACTTTCCCGCTGTTGTTCTTCCTGCGCCAAAGTATAATTGGCCCAACGTTTCTGGTCATCTGATTTAAAGGCAACCCATTCCTGCCGGAAACGTTCTTCAACCAAACGCTGCATTTCAGTTATCTCGTTCACTCTTCGCTCAAACTTTTGTGTAATATCATCAAATGCTTCTTGTGACCGTTTTACTGCCCGGTTGGTAGCCTCTAAAGTTTGTAATTGAGCATCCAGATTTACAGCATCTCTTGTAAAATCATCAAAGCGGGTTTGCCAATCTTTCCAGATACGGTCCCTTTCTACCTGTTGTAAGGTTATCTTATCGATAAATCCTGATTGGATCTGGCGTCGCTCGGCTTCAGCCGCCTGAAATTCGCCGATGCGGATCTCCATTTTACGGATACTTTCTAGAGATAACTCTGCTTTGCCACGTTGTTCATCCATCCGCTTACGTAGAGCGGCCACCTCTCCCTGTATATCCGTCAGGCGTTTAGCATTCTGGCGGTTTCCTTCCTCCAAAATGTGTTGAACCCGGCGATATTCCTCATCATTGTGTTTTGTATCTTCTATTTTTTGTTTCGTCTCTTCAATCAACCTTCCAAGTCGAAACTCTTCATCCGTGTGTACTTGCAAATTCTTTTTGATATCTGGAATGGGCTCCAGGCCTTTGCGCACATCTGCAATGGATTTATTCATTGCCTCAACTTCACCACGATGTGTCTTTTCAACCTCCCGGTCGTGGTCCAGCCTTGTTTTTTCAATACTATCTAAAGAACGACTGAAGTCGACGCGCATCTGAGCGAGAGTTCCCTCAACCTGGTCAAATCGTGCCAACATTGCCGTAGTTCTGGCAACTTCACCACTCAATTCTTTTATTTGTTGGGAAAGTGCCGGAAGATTTCCCTCAAGATGAACGATGCGTTCTTCCAAAGCAGAGATCGTATTTTTATCTTTCCGACGCTCATCGTCCAACCATTCTAATCGTTTTACAATCTGATCCAGGTCCATTGCCTCATCCTCTTAAATCTATTCAAGAATTATACAAGATGTGCGAATGCTCTCAACAAATTTAGTGCACCACTAAGAATGATCCTTGGGTAAATTCCGACCAGAAATAGGGCCATTCCGCCTCCAATAAGCAAAACAATTTGCGTCCACTTTTCCTGTATTTTCCAGGTCTTTTCATTACTTTTCACAAGCACTGCCAGGATTCTAAAACCACAGGCCAGGAAACCAAGATTACCAATTAATGTCCAAAACGCAACCGTGATATTATGTTGAGCCACACCTTCGAGTAAAATCTCACGCATTGGAAATCCTGCCAACAGGGGCAAGCCCCCCAATGAGAAATATGCCAGCAAAAAGCCCACGGCCGTAAATGGCATGCGATGGAGCAATCCTGCAAGTGAATCGAAATCTACAAAACCTTGTTTGCCAATGATGGATAATGACAAAGCCCACAAACCCAAAGCCAGCAAACGCGGTAAAAAAGATGCTGTCAGAACCTGCAGGCCTGCCTGATTCCCCAGGCTGATAGCCAACAATGAAAATCCACTCTCCATAATAACAGCATATCCGAATAAACGGGATAAATCTCGTTGAAAGGCTGACCACAACCCACCGGTGATGACCATTAATGATCCTACCAATTGCAATACTTCAGGGACCAAAGGGTAAACTCTTAGCCAGGTAAATGCGTTTAGAAAATCAAGCATTAACAAAATAACCACAGTGGGCAACAGACTGAGCACAAATCCAGCAACATATGGATGAGCTTCTCCAGCTAAAAGGGGTACCCAAGTGTAAAATGGAAAAACCGCCAACCAAAGCGCAAAACCTAAGCCTAATAACACAACTGCCTGAATAAGCAGCCTTTGGTCGGTTGGGTTTGCTTCAACACCCGCTGCCGCCCATCCCGCTAATAGAATAAAGGGAAGCGCCAGGGTCTGAAAAATCAGATAGCGGATAACGCCTTGTCCAGCCGTTTTACCAGGCGGTACCAGCATCGGGATGCTAAGGAGCACAGCCATTTCAATTAGAAGAGCAGCATATAAGAATGGTTGTACTGCTAATGCTGCGACCAATAATGAAATCAGCGCCAGTCCAAGTGGGACAAAAGTATTGGGCACGCCTGCCGCAATAGAGCCGAACAACCAGAAAGCGCCAATCAGATAAATCAAAATCAAGAAGGCGCTGTTGCTCGACGCCAGAATGAAACTCCTCCCCAAAAAAGTCAGTGTTGACGATATTGTGAATGAAATCGGTCCTAATTGAACTAAACTGTCGACAGGCGCTCGCCAGGCCAAAAAAGCCAACAATAGACAAAATCCGCTTGCCGACCAGATGACTAGCTGGCTCCTTTCCTTT
>DATFYI010000107.1:0-15850 GCA_035315125.1 Anaerolineaceae bacterium
GGGTTGGGGTAGCAATTGCCACTTCAGGACCCGGGGCAACCAATCTGGTAACCGGTATCGCGACCGCCATGTTGGATTCATCACCCGTGGTCTTTATTACCGGGCAAGTCAATAGTAAATTAATTGGTTACGATGCCTTTCAAGAGATCGACGTGACCGGTATCACCCTGCCGATCACCAAGCACAATTACCTGGTCACAGACGCCAGGGAAATCAGCTCTGTGATCCGGGAGGCATTTTACATTGCTCGTACGGGACGGCCCGGTCCAGTGCTGGTCGATATCGCCAAAGACGCTCAATCAGCCAGCGTTGATTGGACCTATTCAGATGCGCCAGTGAAGATGGTCGCTTACCGGCCTGATTTACGGCCTGTTTCCAAAGATATTCAGCGTGCCATTGAAATGATCCATTCGGCTCGCCGCCCGGTTATACTGGCGGGTCGGGGGGTACTACTGAGTGGGGCGATGCGAGAGTTATCCGAGCTTGCCGAAAAAGCCAATATCCCGGTTGCTATGACGCTTTTGGGAATTGGTTCTTTCCCGGCCAGTCACCCATTGAACCTGGGCATGATGGGTATGCATGGCACAGCCTGCGCCAACCAGGCCATTCAACAGGCTGATCTAATTCTGGCGCTGGGAATGCGTTTTGATGACCGAGTGACCGGAAACCTGAAAACTTACGCTCCCAATGCCAAAAAGATCCATTTTGAAATTGATCGTTCGGAAGTCAATAAAAACGTCAAGGTGGATCTGGCCTTGATCGGAGATGTTCGCGAAACTTTAGACCAGATTCTACCGCACCTCGAAGCCTGTGATCACCCTGAATGGGTCGATACCATTGAAGAAATGAAACAGGAAACGGAGCTGCGTGAAATCCAAAACTTGCCTGATAATGGACATCTGTATGCAGCTCACGTTATCAACGATTTGTGGAGATATGCTGGAAATAATGCGTTGGTTGTTACGGATGTGGGTCAGAACCAGATGTGGGCGGCCCAGTATTTCAAACGGGATAAGCCCTATACCATGATTTCATCCGGTGGGTTGGGAACAATGGGTTTTGGTCTGCCGGCTGCCATCGGTGCAAAATATGCCCATCCGGAGGCAGAAGTTTGGGCCACCGTTGGAGACGGCGGTTTTCAGATGACCCAGGCCGAGTTATCCACTGCCGTCCAGGAAGGCATCAAAGTCAATGTGGCGATTATCAACAATGGCTACCTGGGCATGGTACGCCAGTGGCAGGAATTCTTCTACGATCGCCGTTATTCGGCTACACCCATAGTCAGTCCTGATTTTTGTAAGATTGCGGAAGCCCATGGTCTGACTGGCATTCGCGTCACTCAACGAAGCGAGATCGAATCGGCCATTCGCCGGGCGCAAGAGATCGATCAATCCGTTGTCATCGACTTCCGTGTTGAAAAAGAGGAATCGGTCTATCCAATGGTGCCAACCGGCGCAGATTTACATGCCATGATCCGACGGCCAATTCCGGTAGAAGAACCACAAGCGATCGATTTGGATGCCAATGTCGAGTTGTAGTTAATTTGCTGGCTATCTGGAGGGAATATGCAGCATACGCTAATAGCACTTGTCGAAGATAAGCCGGGGGTTTTGAACCGTGTTGCGTCGCTTTTCCGTAGACGAGCTTTCAATATCGAGTCGCTCACGGTTGGGCATACGGAAAAACCCGGTATATCGCGCATGACCATCGTGGTCAACAGCGACGAGATCAGTGCAGAACGGGTAGTTGCCAATCTATACAAACTGGTTAATGTAATCCAGGTAGACGACCTTGGACGCACAACCGCTGTCAGCCGCGACCTGGCATTAGTCAAGGTCAGCGCTGACTCGGTCAACCGGATCGAAATCATGCAATTAGTTGAGGTGTTCCGGGCTCGTATTGTAGATGTTGCCAACGATTCACTGATTATCGAAATCACCGGTGATGAAGAAAAAATTGACAGCTTTGTAGAAGTCCTTCGTCCTTATGGCATCATCGAAATGGTGCGCACAGGTGTCGTCGCCATGGCGCGCGGCCCCCAGGCGTTGCCAGATACCAGCTTAAGCGTCGGCAGTAGTATCGCCGATTAATTTACAGAATTCATCATCATTTCGCTGAAGAGGAGCAGTTCATGGCAAAGATTTTATTTGGAGATACTGAAGAGGACGTTGTAACCCGAGATGAATTTTCATTGGATAAAGCTCGTCAGGTTTTAAGCAATGAAGTCGTGGCAGTATTGGGATACGGCGTTCAAGGCCCTGCTCAAAGCCTTAATCTGCGGGATAACGGAATTAATGTGATTGTAGGCCAGATAGAAGGTCATCAAAATTGGAAGAAGGCGGTTAAGGATGGCTGGGTGCCCGGAAAGAGCTTATTCCCGCTAGCTGAAGCAGCCAGGCGTGGCACAGTCATCCAATATCTGGTTTCGGATGCCGGTCAGATGATGAGCTGGCCTACCATTAAGAATTGTTTGAACAAAGGCGATGCCCTGTATTTTTCGCATGGTTTTTCAATTGTTTATAGCGACCAGACGGGTGTGGTACCGCCAGATTACGTGGATGTAATCATGGTTGCGCCGAAGGGTTCTGGTACCAGCGTTCGGGCCAACTTCCTGGATGGCAGCGGGATCAACAGTAGCTTTGCCGTGTACCAGGACTCTACCGGAAGGGCTCTCGAGCGCACCCTGGCTCTGGGGATTGCAGTTGGTTCGGGTTATTTATTCCCCACAACCTTTCAAAATGAGGTCTACAGCGATCTTACCGGCGAGCGTGGGGTTTTGATGGGTGCATTGGCCGGCATCATGGAAGCCCAATATGCTGAGCTGCGAAAACATGGCCACACTCCCAGCGAAGCCTTTAACGAAACTGTTGAGGAGCTGACACAGAGCCTGATACGACTGGTGGGCAAGAACGGTATGGATTGGATGTATGCCAATTGCAGCACTACAGCTCAACGCGGCGCCTTGGATTGGCGTCATGAATTCCGAAAAGCAGTGGAACCGGTCTTCGACAACCTGTATAAGCGCGTGGTATCAGGCGAAGAAACTACTGTGGTACTGAAAGCAAACAGCGCGCCCGATTATAAAGAAAGACTGGATGCCGAATTAAAAGAAATGCATGATTCGGAAATGTGGCGAGCGGGGGCGGCCGTCCGCTCTCTGCGGCCCGAGAATTGGAAAAATCAATAGCTCTGATAAATGGATAACTTTTATAAGGTGGTTCCGATGGAAAACTACATACGAATCTTTGACACAACCCTGCGAGATGGAGAGCAATCGCCTGGCGCTACCATGACTTCCACCGAAAAAATGGAAGTAGCGCGCTCGCTGTCCAAGTTGGGTGTGGATGTCATCGAAGCCGGTTTTCCGGCTGCCTCACCGGATGATCTGGAAGCGGTTCGCCGGATAGCGGTTGAGGTGGGTAACACAAGCGATGGTGGAAAGATACCGATTATTTGTGGCCTGGCGCGCGCTGCCCGGAAAGATATTGACCTGGCCTGGGAAGGAGTTCGTCAGGCTAGCCATCCACGCATTCATACTTTTCTGGCTACTTCAGATATTCATTTACAGTATAAGCTCAAGATGACCCGCCAGCAGGTGATTGAGCGCGTCCGAGAAATGGTGTCGCATGCTCGCAGTCTGTGCGAGGATGTGGAGTACAGCCCTGAAGACGCCGGCAGAAGTGATCCTGAGTTTGTCTACCAGGTGCTGGAAGCGGCTATTCAATCAGGCGCAACCACCCTCAATATACCGGATACGGTTGGCTACTTGACCCCCGATGAATTTGGCGGCCTGATTAAGAGCATTATCAAGTATACCCCGGGGATTGAAAAATGTATCGTTTCGGTACATTGTCACAATGATTTAGGAATGGCTACTGCCAATACCCTGGCCGGTATCCTGGCCGGCGCCAGGCAGGCAGAAGTGACCATAAACGGAATCGGTGAGCGGGCCGGAAACACATCGCTTGAAGAAGTAGTGATGGCGCTTCACACTCGTCGCATGGTATTTAACCTGGATACCGGTATTGACACGACTCAGATCATGCGGGTCAGCAAACTCGTCAGCAATTACACCGGGATTGTTGTCCAACCCAATAAGGCCATCGTGGGAGCCAATGCCTTTGCGCATGAGGCCGGCATTCACCAGGATGGCATGCTCAAGAACCAGCTCACTTATGAAATCATGCTCCCGGAAACCGTTGGTTTGTCGCAAAGCAAACTGGTGATGGGGAAGCATTCCGGCCGTCACGGGCTCAAGATCCGCCTGGCCGAGTTAGGCTATGCTATCGATGAAGACGGCCTAGACAAGATTTTTGAACGCTTCAAAGTTCTGGCAGATAAAAAGAAGGTCATTGCAGATGCGGACCTCGAAGCGCTCGTATCCGAAGAAATGTACCAACCCCGTGAAATATTCACCCTGGATGGTTTGCAGGTGGCCTGTGGCACGATGGGGATGCCAACTGCCACCGTGCGCTTGCGTGATCCGGAAGGGAATCTGCATGTCCAGGCGGCGGTTGGAACCGGACCGGTGGATGCTGCTTATAAGGCCATGGATACGATTATCCAGGCGCCGAATTCTTTACTGGAGTTTGTTATTCACGCCGTCACCGAAGGGATCGATGCTTTGGGCGAGGTGACTGTGCGTATTGAGAGAAGTGATGGCGATCAAACCTTCGATGCCCAGAAGGAGATCGAACAATCCCGCACGTTTGGTGGTTATGGCGCCGATACCGACATTATTGTCGCCAGCGCCAAGGCTTATTTGTCTGCTCTGAATAAATTGCTGGTGGCGTCCGGACAATATGGCCCGGTCGAAACTGCATCAACTCATCGCATAGTTGCATAAGCTATATAAAGGAGAATGTTATGACTACATCATCCAGTATGACCTCAGGATCAAACTTTGATTTAGAGCCTGACCCTTATCGAGAATCAAGTTCATCTATAGCCGGGTGGGATTTATCCGAACTAAAATCTGCCAACTACCGGGCCGAAAGCACGGATAACTCGAGCTCAGGAGCCTATTTTGGCGGACGCAGGATCAAGATGAATCCAGCTTCTCCGGAATCTTTTCCAGAGCCACGCACTTACCCAACCGGTTGGGATCTATCTTTGATGGAAACGGGCCAGAAAGCCAATGAAATGGAGAAGCCACAAACTGGTTTTTCCATTGATTGGATGCACATCTCGATCAACACCGCCAGTATCAAACCGGTCGATCTGGATGCAGCATAATAATTAGAAAGCGACCCACTCAGAACTCATGAAATCACCCCAAACACTCTTTCAGAAAATTTGGAATAAACACGTTGTTACCCAGGAAGAGGGTGCACCGGCTGTGCTTTATATTGATCTGCACCTGGTCCATGAAGTGACCTCGCCCCAGGCATTTCAGGGCTTGCGCGAGCGCCAGCTCAAGGTCAGGCGTCCTGATAAGACTCTGGCTACCGTAGATCATGGCATACCTACCATGTCTGCAAAAAAAGATGAACCGCAAGGTCGCATGGTTTTTGCGGACGAGCTTTCGCGCAAACAAATCCACCAGTTGGAAGAGAATTGTTGCCAGTTTGGCATCCGCTGTTTTGGCATTGACAGCCCACAACAGGGCATTGTGCACGTGATCGGGCCTGAATTGGGTTTTACCCAGCCGGGTATGACCATCGTGTGCGGTGATAGCCACACTGCTACCCATGGGGCATTTGGTGCACTGGCTTTTGGGATTGGCACCAGTGAAGTGGAGCATGTGCTGGCATCCCAATGCCTGTTGCAAAACCAGCCCAAAACGTTCGAGGTGCGTGTGGAAGGGAAATTGGCTGCCGGGGTCTCCGCCAAAGATATTATCCTGGCAATCATTGCCAGGATTGGTGTGAGTGGGGGTCAGGGCTACGTTCTGGAATATACAGGTTCTGCCATCCGTTCTCTCAGCATGGAACAACGAATGACCCTCTGCAATATGTCGATTGAAGCCGGCGCCCGGGCAGGTATGGTCGCCCCGGATGAGATTACCTATCAATATATACAGGGGCGCCAGTTCGCCCCGCAAGGTAAAGCATGGGAAGCTGCCCTGGCCTATTGGCGCACATTGCCTTCTGATGATGGGGCTGTTTACGATAAAAGCATCCTGATCGATGCAGCCGGCCTGGAACCGATGCTCACCTTTGGCACTAATCCAGGCATGGGCATGCCGGTCACCGGCTTGGTTCCAGATCCCGCCGTGTTACAAGATGCCGAACAGAAGGCTGCTCTGCAAAAAGCGCTCAGCTATATGGGCCTTGAGCCCGGTAAAAATCTGCAGGGACACCCTCTGGATGTAGTCTTTATTGGAAGCTGCACGAACTCACGCATCAGCGACTTAAGGGTAGCCGCTAAGGTGATGGATGGGCATAAAGTTGCGCCCGGGCTGAGAGTGTTGGTAGTACCCGGTTCTCAGATGGTAAAGCGTCAGGCGGAAGCAGAAGGTCTGGACCGCATCTTTACAGAAGCTGGCGCAGAATGGCGGGAACCTGGCTGTAGTATGTGTATTGCCATGAACGGCGATCAGCTTCAACCTGGCCAATATGCGGTCAGCACCAGCAATCGCAATTTTGAGGGACGCCAGGGTAAAGGCGGGCGAACTTTTCTGGCAAGCCCGCTTACCGCAGCGGCCTGCGCCCTGACCGGCAAGATAACGGATGCACGTTACTTCCTAAATAAAACCGGTCTGGAGGATTGAGAAATAGCATGCCAACAAAATTTACAAAAATAACCTCTCGGGTTGTCAATTTGCCGTTAAACAATATCGATACGGACCAGATCATCCCGGCTCGTTTCTTAAAAGCTACCGACAAATCAGGCATGGGCGCCAATTTGTTTGCTGATTGGCGCTATCTGCCAGATGGCTCCCCAAAACCGGATTTTGTTTTAAACCAACCAGAAAGCCAGGGCGCCAGCATATTGGTAGCAGGTGATAATTTTGGCTGCGGCTCGTCACGCGAGCATGCACCCTGGGCTCTGACTGGCTTTGGCTTCCGGGCGGTTATCTCCACCTCATTTGCGGATATTTTTAAGAATAATTCTTTCAAGAATGGCTTGTTGCCGGTAGTCATTGACAGTGCAGCCTACCAGACCTTGCAGGATTATCTAGCAGAAGTACCTTCTTTAGAATTAAACATTGATCTTGCCTCACAGTCCGTCATGTTTCCGACTGGACAGAGTGTGTTTTTCCCAATCGACAGTTTTTCAAAGGCCTGCCTGTTAAATGGCACTGATGAGCTTGGATACATCCTCTCATTTGATCGGCAAATCAGCAAGTTCGAGCAAGAAGCTGCCCCTTATTGATCATTGCCTTGAATGGTTGAAAATGCATTTGGCAAACCATGATTAGAGTTTCAGGATAATGGATGAAATATGATGGTACAGATATACGATACAACGCTTCGAGATGGCACCCAGCGCAACGATATTTCCCTTTCGTGTTCCGATAAACTGCGTATAGCTCACAGATTGGACGAGCTGGGTGTAACATTCATCGAAGGCGGCTGGCCGGGATCGAATCCTAAAGATGTCGAGTTTTTCAAGCGGGCTCGTGATGCCCAATGGTCGCATGCCTTGATCGCGGCGTTTGGTTCAACTTGCCGGGCGCAAGGATACCCCGACGAAGATGCAAACATTATCGCCATGCTTGAAGCGGGCACGCCGGTCTGTACGGTTGTCGGCAAAAGCTGGACTTTGCATGTGACGGATGTTCTGCGGACTACTCTGGACGATAACCTGCGCATCATCGAACAAAGTCTGGCTTATTTGCTTCAGCAAGGACGGCGTGTGATTTATGACGCTGAGCATTTCTTTGATGGCTATAAAGCGGATCCTATCTATGCACTTGAAACCGTCCAGGCCGCTGTGCGCGGGGGTGCTGAAACGGTTGTGTTGTGCGATACAAACGGCGGTTCTCTGCCCTGGGAGATTACTGAGATCGTGCGCGCTGTAAAGCAAAAGCTGGATAACCATCCATTGGGTATCCATGCTCACAATGATGGGGAATGTGCCGTAGCCAATTCAATCGCCGCAGTTAGTGAGGGTTGTATTCAAGTGCAAGGTACCATCAATGGTTATGGCGAACGTTGTGGCAATGCCAACCTTTGCTCCATCATCCCGGACCTGGAATTAAAAATGGGGCTGACCTGTCTACCAAATGGCCAGTTGAATACCCTGTATGATCTGTCGCATTTTGTATCTGAAATGGCAAATCTGGCCCCGGATGAGCATCTGGCGTATGTTGGAAAATCGGCCTTTGCTCATAAAGGTGGCATCCATGTCGCCGCTATGCGCCGGAATGTTCTGTCTTACCAGCACATCGACCCGCAGCAGGTTGGTAATCAAAGTCGGGTGATCGTCTCGGAATTGTCTGGGCGAGGAAATTTATTAAGCAAAGCAGAAGAGTACCAACTCGGAGCTATCGGCAGCGAGGAAGTCGCTGGGGTATTGGATGAGATCAAGGCTTTAGAGGCCAAGGGCTTTTCATTTGAAGCTGCCGAGGCCTCGGTGATCTTGTTGATGAAACGCCAGCAGCCTGGTTATATTCCTCCATTCGAGCTGATCGATTTTTCCGCCAATGTCGAACACCGCCAGGGGCGCGGTATCTTTGCTGAAGCAACCGTAAAAGTCAGGATCGATGGTGAAGTGATCCATACCGCTGCCGAAGGGAACGGTCCCGTGAATGCTCTGGATGCCGCTCTACGGAAAGCTCTGGCGCCGCACTATCCAATGATCGATCATTTTCATTTACTGGATTATAAGGTACGCATTCTGGATGGAAATAATGGCACAAATGCCGTCACGCGTGTGCTGATTGATACCCAGAATGGGACAAAACAATGGAGCACGGTTGGCGCCAGCGCAAATATCATCGAAGCCAGTTGGCGCGCTCTGGCGGATTCGGTTGAATACGGTTTGATGGTGGTTTCTTGATTAATCTGTATCTGACACAGTGCAGCAGACATTGAAGAAGAAGGAATCTCATGGAAGCACACATCGTATTATTACCCGGTGATGGCATCGGCCCCGAAGTAGTGACAGAGGCGGTACGCGTTCTGGAAACCGTCGCCCAGAACTATGGTCACCGATTTAATTTCACTCGCTACTTAATGGGCGGCTGCTCAATTGATGAATATGGCACGGCCTTAACCGACGAAACCCTGGCAGCTTGCAAAGCTGCCGACGCGGTTCTGTTAGGGGCAGTCGGTGGACCAAAATGGGATGACCCGCAGGCAAAAGTGCGTCCCGAACAGGGCCTGTTGGGCTTGCGCAAAGGCCTGGGTGTGTTTGCAAATCTCCGCCCGGTCAGGGTATATCCAGATCTGGTAAGCGCTTCGCCTTTGAAACCCGAAAAACTGAAAGGCGTAGATATCATTGTGGTGCGCGAATTGACAGGGGGTTTGTATTTTGGCCAGCCCAAAGGTCGCGAGATGATTAATGGTCACGAACGCGCCGTGGATACCCTGGAATATTACGATTATGAAATACATCGGGTGGTTGATCTGGCATTTAAGCTGGCGATCCCGCGCCGCAAAAAAATAACCTCGGTAGATAAAGCCAATATCCTCGAATCGTCTCGCCTTTGGAGAAAAATTGTGGCAGAGGTCAGTGCTGAATACCCACAAGTCAGCGTAGAAAATATGCTGGTGGACACTGCTGCAATGCGCTTGATTACCAATCCAGCTGGTTTCGATGTGCTGGTTACCGAAAATATGTTTGGAGACATATTGACTGATGAAGCGTCCGTGTTAACCGGATCGATGGGCATGCTGCCCTCAGCTTCTTTAGGGATGGATGGGCCTGGTCTATATGAGCCGATCCATGGTTCGGCTCCGGACATTGCCGGACGAGGAATTGCCAACCCGCTCGGTACGATCTTAAGCAGTGCTCTGCTGATGCGCTACAGCCTCAAACTGGAGTTGGAAGCGGCCACCGTTGAAATGGCCGTCAATCAGGCCATCAGCAATGGCTGTCGTACAGTCGATCTGGGAGGCGGTCTCTCATCTCGCCAGATGACCGACGAAGTCATCAGGCGGCTGGATTAATCAAGATTTGCCAATCAAAAACAGGATTCATTTTCACCTGCAATGACCTTCAAAAAAAGTAATCATCTAATGATAAGGAGAAAAATAGAATGGGATTGGAATCGAAATACATCTGGATGAATGGGGAGTTGCTCGAATTTGAGAAAGCGACGGTACACTTTCTAACGGCAGGGTTGCAGTACGGGGCCGGTGTTTTTGAAGGTATCCGCTGTTACAACACCGATAATGGTCCGGCGGTCTTCAGGCTGAAGGAACACGTCGACCGGTTGGTTGACTCTGCCAAGATACTGGGTTGGCGTGAACTGCCTTATTCAGCGGAGCAATTGTCAGAGGCCATCAAGCTGACAATATCTGCTAATGGCTTTTTAGAATGCTATATTCGTCCTTTGATTTATCACAATACGCCTACTTTGAATTTGTGCATAGATCCAGGAAAAGCGGATGTCGGGATTGCAGTTTGGGAATGGAACCAGTATCTCGGTGAAGAGGCCCTGGAAAATGGTATCCGGGCAAATATCTCTTCCTATACTCGTCACCATCCCAATGTGATGATGACCAAGGCCAAAATTAGCGGTAATTACGCCAACAGTTATCTGGCGAAAACCGAATCGGTGCGCCTGGGCTTTGACGAGGCCATCATGCTTGACCCGCAAGGCTTTGTGGCTGAATGCACCGGTGAGAATCTGTTCCTGGTGCGCAAAGGAAAACTTTACACACCACCCACTGCCTCAGTATTGGAAGGCATCACCCGCGATGCTCTAATTACGGTCGCTCATGATCTGGGATATCAGGTCATCGAACAGCAAATTTCACGAGACCAGCTATATATTGCTGATGAAGTCTTTGTCAGCGGTACAGCCGCAGAGCTAATTGCGGTTCGTGAGCTGGATTTCAGAACGATCGGGGCTGGTAAGATGGGACCTGTGACACGTTCGATTCAGCAGGCATTTCATGCCGTGCTGCATGGTCATGGCAGTCGTTCGGCGAAGTGGCTGGACTATGTGAATTCACCCGCCTCGCTAAATTCTAAGACGATGGTGATGTCGCAATGATTTATTCGATCGCCTGACTAAGACGATCCGAAAAAGATTCAACCACAGAGCCTATGGCTGAGGACATAGGGGTATTTAACGGATTTTCTCCGTGATCTCCGTGGTAAGAGTTTGCTTTCACAAGAAATGCCTATGAGAGTATCCTATCAAGGTGAACCGGGTGCTTTTTCTGAAGCAGCGGTAATGGAATATTTCGGTTTGGACGTACTTCCCCAACCGCAAAAAAGTTTTCAAGAGGTTTTTACGGCGGTCGAAAAGGATGATTGTAAGGCCGGCTTGATCCCTATTGAAAATTCTTTGGCAGGCAGCATCCACGAAAATTATGACCGTCTTGTCCAACACAGCCTTTCAGTGGTAGGGGAGCATTTTTTGCGTGTCCGCCACTGCCTGATTTCTTTGCCCGGCGTACACATGGCTGAAATCCGGCGCGTGATCAGCCATCTGCAGGCGCTGGCTCAGTGCAGTGATTTTCTAGCAACCTTGGAAAATGTAACCGTTGAACCGGTTTATGACACTGCCGGCAGTGTTAAGATCGTAAAGGAACAGGCTGACCGTTCAGTCGCTGCCATTGCCTCCCGGCGGGCGGCTGATCTCTATCAGATGCAGGTATTAAAAGAGGACATAGAAGACAACCCGGCGAATTACACACGCTTTTTGGTTATTTCACAACAGCCAGCCCCGCCAGGCCAGAATTATAAAACCTCGATTGTGTTTTCATTGCGCAACCAACCAGGCTCGTTGTTTAAAGCATTAAGCGTGTTTGCCTTGCGAGATATCGATCTGACCAAAATCGAATCGCGACCATTGGTCGGCACACCCTGGGATTATTTGTTTTACATCGATTTTGCCGGTTGTTCGGCCGATGAGAACATTTCCCGCGCCTTGAATCACCTGAGTGAATATGCCACCATGCTGCGTATTCTGGGTTCATATCCCAGGCAAACAGTCTGAGGGCGGTCAAGGGTTCAATGGCCGGTGGATTTTGTCTGGCGGAGCGCATTTTGCAGATCGGAAAAAGAAGTCATCCAGGAGATGCGGTTGAGAAAATCGGCCAGCGAAGCACTTTGTTGTCGCAAGGAGCGAACGGCTGGCCCAACCGGATCACTTCCTGCTGCCCCACCTGGAACGTCCGCATAAGCTCCATAAAACGCAAAGTAGGCCTGGTTTAATTTACGAATCTGGTAACCGTGCTGCCATAAAAACACACGGCGCGCTTCCATATAGGTTTCTGCTTCGTTGATTTTGCCTTCTGCAAGCAGTTGGTCTACTTTGAGACGTGTGGTGTGCATCTCTGCGTTGAAATTAAAAGGCGGCGGTCCGGCCGGTAGTTGGCTTAGTCCAGGTTGCGCGTTTGGCCCAGAGGCCGGCGCAGGTGGCGGCACCAGATCAGGATAATACCGATCCAACATGGCGGTACCAATTTCAGTTCCGGATATGTCTGCGGTGGTCTCGTTCATGGTCCGCAGCTCGGGCGAATTATCGTAGCTCAACCCGAGTGGCCGCAGCGTCAGGAAATTGTGGGTCCACTCATGCGCAACCGTTTGTAACAGCCAGGGTAGATCGGTAGTGCTTTCAACCATAGTGGGATAAACACCCACACCTCCAACCGGCACCACCAGAGCGGATACATCGAGCGCTTTCTCGATCTGGTTTTCCAGTTGTACCTGTTGATCGATGGATAGATCCGGCAGCAATGATATATTCTCGTCCTGGCGTATGACACTGCGCGGTGAAATGATCAGGGCTAAAGGAAGCAGTGTGATATGATACAACACCGGCGGGACGGGTTGGCCGCCTAATGAAAGCCCCTTGCTAGAGATGATCGTGCTAATTTGCTCCTGGATAATCGTTTCGGCTGATGGGCCTAACTTTTGCTGCAGGCCCTGTAATTTTTCAAGCTGCTGGCGCTGGGAATAAGAATCCGCTGCCGGGTTATTGATCGCTGGGTCGGAATAAATTTGCGTGATTTGACCTTGTAAATTATCGATTTGACCAACCAGCGCCAGATATTGTTCGACAGTCTGGTGCTGTTGTTGTTCGTTTAGATAAAGCGATTCGTCTAAAGCTGCCTGGGATGCTTTCACGTACAAAGCGTTTAAGGTCCAGTTGACATAATCAAACTCGATGCTGCGTGTGTAAGCACGCAGCCGTTCAACTTTATCGGCCGGCGGTGTGCTACTTGTTGTTAGAATGATTAAACTCAGGCAGATTATGAACAAATTGTAAAAAATAGTGGATATTTTCATGAAATCTATATTGCAAACAAGATTGGGCAATTATACATTTTTTCTGGGAAAAGATCCTTTACTTTAGACCAGTTCTGATCTGGCTCGAAAAATTGCCAAAGAAAGTACCTGATAATGGCCTTGCAACAAATAAATTCTGTATATATTTCCCTAACTTATCTCTAAACTATTGTTAATCTATCTTGTACAATATCTATTTAAAATGCTAAGATAAGGTGATCTATATTTTTATTGAAAAGTGTGAAACTTTTCCCTTTTAAATCCGTGTAAATGATGTGGAACAAAATGCTCCCGTTTGAAAAAGAACAAGAACTGGTGAGACTTGCTCAGTCCGGTGACGAACAGGCATTTGAACAATTAATCCTAGCCTGTACACCAGCTTTATATCAGGTTATCCATCGCATGATCGAGGACAGTTCAGAAGTCGAATTGATTTTACAGGAAACTTTTTGGAGGGCCTGGCGGTCTTTGGATCGCTATAAAGCGGACCGGCCGATATTGCCTTATTTGATGACCATTGCCATAAATCTAATTCGAGACCGCTGGCGCAGTCAACGTTGGTTGGTAGATGGAAATCTGGATGATTTAGGCGAGTTGTTGCATGACTCATTACCCTCACCTGAAACTCAATCCATTGTAAATGAGGAGTTAAGTTCGTTAAAAATGGCAATTGCCAATCTTCCAGAAACCTACCGAAGAGTGATTACTTTGAGATATGGTTTGGATCTCGAGTATCAAGAAATTGCCAATTTGCTTAAGATGCCAATCAACACGGTCCGCACCCATCTACACCGTGCCAGAGGATTGTTACGATCTCTGTTGGAGGAAAATTATGGATAAGTTGGATTGGCAATCCAATGATAGCATGCCGCCAGAGTTTCCAGAAAGAATTCGCCTCAATTTTCATCAGCGCTATTACAAACGAAAGCATTACCACCTGGCAATCTACACGATGATGATGGTTTTTGGATTATGGCTGGTCTTTCCGGTTTTTATCAATCTATTTGAACAATTGGCTCCACCTGCCGTTGGATATATCTTGATCAATAATTTATCATCTGCCCTGCTGGATATGACAAATCTTTTCTCACTGGTTTGGGATGACGCAGTAAATTTTCGAAGTATTTTAATGGGTACATTATCCATATCTGTGTTAATCGGTATGATTTGCCTGGGCGCAGGCGCAATTGGAGGAATAGTTTATTTTATTCCTCCAAATACAGCACAGTATGGCGATTAGATTGGAAAAAAAATGGGAATGAAGGCCTGGCGATTGGTAGTTGTTTGCTTGATTTTGATTGCAATTGGATTGATTGCTGTGACCGTTTTTTTAAATTTGGGAATGTGGGATTATGTGCGTAGTTTTCATCTCGCATCTCATCCTGGAGCAATCCCTGGAACTGTTCTGCTTTCAAGAGGAATTACCTCTCATGCGCTAGACGTCTTTGGCGGGTTGATCGGCATTTGTTTCAGCTCGGTAATTGTGCTATTTTTATTCCCCTCTCAAATAAATATAGTGGGTAGGGCCCTGGCTCAGAAGTCGATTGGATTGGCTCGTTTATTTGCGATTGGGTTTTTAAGCATAATCGTGTTGGCGATGGTTGTTGCAATTTCAGCGTTGGCTGTTGGAACCTTTCCACTGGCATTATTCATTGGCGGTGTCTTTTTTATTGGGATTTTCCTGGGCGGTATTGCCCTGGCTTATCGGATGGGACGTTTTTTACTGGTCCGAGCAGGTTGGAGTAACATTTCTCCGCTCTACCCCTTATTCTTAGGGTTGTTACTTTTATATTCGTTAATCAATCTCTCGTTTGTAGGCATTATTTGCCTTATTTTAATTGCCAGCCTGGGTTTAGGCGCCGTAATGTACACTCATTTCGGCACCGGTCAACCCTGGAGTCTTAAATCCCTATCAGAGGAATGAAGAGAATGAAGAGAAGGACGATCATTGTCATTGTTATTGTAATTGTTTTGGCCGTTGGGGGATATTTTGTTTATCAAAACTTCCTTCGACCGCGCCAATCAGCCGCAGCCAATTATCAGACTATTCCAGTGACGCGCGGCAACCTGACTGTGACGCTCGGTGAAACCGGTTCTGTTTATGCAAAGCAGAGCGCCATCATTAACTGGGGTACCAGCGGTACGGTTGAAAAGATCAACGTAAATGTCGGCGATAAAGTTACCACGGATGAGGTGCTGGCTACGTTGAAGCGAAGCAGCCTGCCTCAAAGCGTAATCACGGCTAATTCCACTCTGGCGACAGCCCAGCAGAACCTACAAAATTTGCTGGATTCGAATACCAATACTGCAAGTGCTCTGTTGACTTTGGCTCAGGCCCAGGCGGCTTTGAAAACGGCTACGGATAACCGTACTTATCTGGATTACCAGCGCGCCAGTCAAGCCACCCTCGATGCGGCCCAGGCCACTTATCAATTGGATGAAATTAACGTCCAAAATGCCGAGAGTAATTTTTCGGGTTTTGCAGGTTTTCCTG
>DATFYI010000108.1:0-6144 GCA_035315125.1 Anaerolineaceae bacterium
CTTGATCAAGCGCGGTCAGTTGAGAGCTATTCCTGTGCTGCCGCCGCCCTCGGTCCGTCCGAAAGTCGTACGAACAGTCCAGCTTTGCTGTTCACCCGAAAGGGTTCAGGCCAGCCTGGAAACCCTGGGGAAAGAAGCAGCCCTGGCCCGCCGCCAGGCGATCTTAAAGTTTTTAATCAACGAACCGATGCCGGTAGAAGTTGCCTGGGCATATGCCGCCGCTCCCGGTTGTAAATTGGCCGACCTGGAGTACCTGGCAGACAAAGAGCTGGTCGTGTTAGGCGAGACGGAAGTCTGGCGTGACCCACTGGATAAACTGGAATGGGTGGTCGATGAGGCGCCTGAGCTTACCCCTGCTCAACAGGCAGCCTGGCAAAGTATTGCGGCCGGTTTTGAGCATGTTTTAGCTGGTCAGGCCTGTTCGCCCTATCTTTTATACGGTGTGACCAGTTCCGGCAAGACTGAGATTTATTTGCGGGCAGTGGCGGAAGCCTTGCGCCAGGGCCGACAGGCTATTGTGCTGGTGCCTGAGATCGCTCTAACCCCACAGACCGTGCGGCGATTTGTGGCTCGTTTTCCAGGTCAGGTTGGTCTGGTACACTCCGAGCTCTCGCCCGGCGAGCGTTATGACACCTGGCGCAGAGCGCGGGCCGGGCTGCTGCCCATCATCGTCGGGCCGCGCAGCGCATTATTTATGCCTCTGTCAAAATTAGGTTTGATCGTGATCGACGAATGCCATGATGATTCATATTACCAGAGTGAGGCTGCTCCTTTTTACCATTCTGTCCAGGTAGCGCTCCGCTATGCCCACCAAACGGGCAGCTTGCTGCTGATGGGCTCTGCTACCCCAGGGCTTAATCTGTTTTATCGAGCTCAACGTGAGAAATGGAATGTATTGCATTTGCCGGACCGTATTCTAGCCCATCGCCAGGCTGTCCAAAACCAGATGGAAAGATTGGGTCTACCAGAAGCCCAGGTAGTCGCCGTAGGTGGACAGGAAGAAACAGCCAGCCTGCCGTTGCCGCCGGTCACGCTGATTGACATGCGCCAGGAATTGAAGGAAGGCAACCGCTCGATCTTTAGCCGGAAGTTGCAAGCAGGTCTGGCAAAGGTACTGGAGAACGGCCAGCAAGCCATCCTGTTCCTCAACCGGCGAGGAAGTTCCAGTTACGTCTTTTGCCGGAATTGCGGCCAAGGCTTGCTTTGCCCACGCTGCAATTTTCCGCTGACCTACCACAGCGCAGGTGAGGCGTTGACCTGTCACATATGCGGTTATCGGCGCCAGTTACCGCACACCTGTCCGCAGTGTGGCAGCGCCGCCATCCGCCAGGTTGGAATTGGCACAGAGAAGGTCGAAAGCGAGTTGCAGGCGCTGTTCCCGCAGGCTCGTATCCTGCGCTGGGACGCCGATACAACCAGAAAGAAGGGTTCACACGACCTGATTCTCTCTCATTTCAGCAACCACCATGCTGATTTTCTGGTCGGTACGCAGATGCTGGCCAAAGGCCTCGATCTACCGCTGGTTACCCTGGTGGGGGTGGTGTTGGCTGAGGCAGGGTTGAACCTGCCGGATTACCGGGCTGGTGAGCGCGTCTTTCAACTTTTAACCCAGGTGGCAGGACGTGCCGGGCGCAGCCCTTTGGGTGGGCAGGTCATTCTGCAAACTTTCCAGCCCGAGCATTACGTTCTTCAGACTGCTGCCAAATATGATTTCGACGGTTTTTATGCGCTCGAGCTGGACAAACGCCGCCAGATTGGTTACCCACCTTTCTGCCGATTGGCCCGACTGGAATACCGCCATCTGAAGAATGAGCAAGCTGAACAGGCTGCTTTTAAATTGGCCGGTCTGTTACTGAGCTGGATAAAAGAAGGCGGTCATTCTGCCAGTGAGATCATTGGCCCGGCGCCCTGTTTCTACAGCCGGCTGAACGGGGTTTACCGCTGGCAGGTAATTTTACGCAGTTCTGACCCGGCTGCGATTTTGCGCGGCCGGGCTTTACAGGATTGGCGGGTTGAGATCGATCCGGTCTCGCTCCTGTAATATCAGCGTATGTATTCGAATACATCCCGGTTGCGTGGGGGCACACTGACCGGAACGGCAGGATTTTTATATCCAAGACAGACCGCATAGAACAGTTTATAACCGGCCGGCAGGTTTAGTTTCTTGACTTCCTCAGCCAGGGTAGTGAAATGAGAAATGCTGCCAACCCAGGTCGAGCCAATATTCAAACTCTCGGCGGCGACCAGCATATTTTGAATGGCGGCCGAGCAATCGGTCAGGGCAGAATAAGCATCGCTTTTTCCGGAGACCAGGATGACCGTTGGGGCATGATAAAAAAGATGATCCGAGCGGCTGGCCAAATCGACCACTCTTGCATCAGAGTTTTTCTTCATTACGGAGAGAGTTTTTTCGCTGATATCATCGATCACTTCTTTTTTCTGAATGATCGTGAAATGCCAGGGTTGTAGGTTGATGCCACTGGCGGCGAAAATCCCGGCTTCCAGAATGGCGTCCAGCTCATCCTGGCTGATTTGTCCGGATAGATAGCTGCGGATGCTGCGGCGGCTCTTAATGGTTCTCAGTACTTCATTGTCTAGCACGATGTTTTCCTCCACGATAATCAGTATTTTGTCCTGAAATTTCAAGAATTCATCCCCGGTCGTTCCAAAACGATTGACCGATCAAACGGATAAAATTATAATCCTGACGGGGATTATAAAAAGGAAATTTTAAAAAAGTCCAATTTGCCCTTTTACTGGCCGAAAGCCCCCTATTTGCCGGTTTTGTCTATACGTTATCAGGAGGAATCACTATGCAGTATCGTAAATTTGGGAAATTAGATTGGCAGGGCTCTGCTTTGGGTTTTGGTTGTATGCGGTTACCGACTATAGATGGCAATCCGATGAGCTCGAACATCGACGAAGAAGAAGCTATCCAGATGATCCGGCACGCCATTGATCAGGGCGTCAATTACGTGGATACTGCTTATACCTATCACGGTGGGAAGAGCGAAGTAGTAGTGGGCAAGGCGCTAGCAGATGGCTACCGGGCAAAAATAAAACTGGCTACCAAGTCGCCGGTCTGGTTGATCAAGCAGCCGCAGGATTTTGATAAGTTGTTAAATGAGCAGCTGTCAAAATTGCAGACGGAAACAATCGATTTCTATCTGTTGCACTCGCTGAATAAAAATGCCTGGCCAAACATTGTACTCAAACACAATCTATTCGAGCGAGTCAATGCGGCTTTGCAGGATGGCAGGATTCAACATATCGGTTTTTCGTTTCATGATGATTTCGAGATTTTTAAGCAAATTGTGGATGGCTTTGACCGCTGGGATTTCTGCCAGATCCAATATAACTATCTGGATACAACCTACCAGGCAGGCACACGCGGCTTGAAGTATGCTGCTGCAAAAGGGTTGGCGGTTGTGGTTATGGAACCATTGCGTGGCGGCAAACTGGCTATGCCACCCGAGCCCATCCGTGAATTCTTTGAACAAGCAGAAATCAAGCGGGAGCCATTCGACTGGGCCTTACAATGGGTCTGGAACCGCCCGGAAGTATCCGTGGTGTTGAGTGGGATGAGCAACATGGAACAGGTGAACGGAAATCTGGCAGCCGCCAGCGTGTCGGGAATTGATAGCTTAACAGAACCCGAACTGGCCATTATCAAAAAGGCCAAAGAAAAATTTTCCGATTTAAATATGATCCCCTGCACCCGCTGCAATTATTGTATGCCCTGTCCAAACGGGGTTGATATTCCCGGGAATTTTGAAGCTTATAACGACGGGGCTGCCTATAAGAGCGAAGAGCGGGGTCGCGCCGGTTACAAACGGTTGGCATTTTTTGGTGGGCAAAAAGCCTTGGCCAGCTCTTGCCAGGCCTGCAATACCTGTGAAGAACTCTGCCCCCAGCACATCCATATCAGCGAATTGATGCCAATCATCCATTCTGTTTTAGGAGAAGGCCAGCCTTATCCCGCAAAGATCTAAGCCAAACATTCTTTTAATCGGCGCAACCTTGATTCTGATAAAATCGATGTCAGGGTTAGGGCGGAAAAACCAAAATTCACCTCTTGACTTTTTTTAAATAGGTTATAATTAAAAAGCAAGCGGGAATTTTCTGCGCCTTTAGGCGTTTCTTTTTTATGATTATCGTTTCGATTAAAATTGGATCCACAATTCAGCAAAACATCTGAAGTTCCATACGAAGGCTCCACACCTGTTCGAGGTGTTCACTATTTGTCGTTTACCAAATTACAAACACTTGAAAAATAGTCTGCACAATCGGGTACAACCTATTCCAGGCCTTACCTACTGACGCTTTATGCTCATTCTTCACACTCACTGGCAGCCACCGCGCCGCGCAGGTGAATCTGGCGGTATGCTTTTTTGGGCGGAAACTCCGGATGCACCTCAACCGGCTTATTGGCGCGGCCGTCTTCCCAAAAAGATATCCCCTAAAAATCATCCGGCCATCCTTTCACCAGAGCAATTGCGTGAAATGCTGGGCCCCGGTACGCCATTATATGATGCTCCGTCCGGCCAGGTACGGTTGCGTTTGCCGTCCACTCGCACCGGACCGCTGCCATCTCCCGGATTGACCCATAACTGGGATCTGGACAACCTTACAAAGCCTTTCCTGGCTCCCTGGATTATTTCCGGGCTGTGGCTCCCGCCCAATAAAGCCTTCAGTGTGCTGGTAAATTTACCGGAAGAGGGCTATGACCATTCCTTCTCAACCGGGGAGGACATCCGTTATTGGCGGAAAGCCGCCAACCTGGTGATTGAAACGCTGGCTGCCCAGAAGATTGTCCCAATCCTGGCGCCGGCCAACGGCAACGGCCAGATCTACCATGCCCGCTGGATGCCGGTGTTGGATGGGCCTAAGGATGGACCACGCTTGAATCAGTTGGTGGCAGCTATGCCACCCATCTGCCGCTCCGAGCTACTGCCGCCCGATTCTCATGGCCGGCCCATGGATGAGAAGTCGCCACGTTATCTAATCGACAGCTTCCTGGGGACGATGTGTGATGCTCTGGCTCGTTCCTGGGGCCGCTCGGCTGCGCCGCGCTTTGCTACCCCCGGCGATGACCCGGCTCAGGCCTGGGTCACAGCACTTTTTCAAGATGATCCCACCGTTCAGGCTTCGGCTGCCCAGATAAAAGCGCTCGACAGTACTTTGAAAGCCTGGTTGCGCAGTTTGCAAGCAGCTGGGGACGCAACATTCCGGATTGCTTTCCGGATTGAAGCACCAAACGACGAACAAGAGCCAAAATGGCGTCTTAATTTCATGTTGCAAGCGCGGGATGATCCCAGCCTGCTGGTGCCGGCTGCGGAAGTCTGGCGACACAACAGCAGTGTTTTGAGTCATCTTGGCCGACGTTTTGTACAGCCGCAGGAAAAGCTGTTAGCCGGCCTGGGTTATGCCGCCCGCCTTTTTCCGCCGCTGCTGCCCGGATTAAAAACCAGCCAGCCGGTTGAATTAAATTTGGACACCGCTCAGGCTTACTCTTTTCTGCGCGAAGCCAGCCCGCTGTTGGAACAGGCCGGTTTTGGTCTGCTGGCGCCGCCCTGGTGGAACCAGCGCGGCACTCGCCTGGGGGTGCGTCTGCATTTACAGCCGCCCGCAGGCGCTCAAAAAACCAACCTGATCGGAAAACTTGGCCTGAATAGCCTGTTAGATTACCGCTGGGAGCTGGCCCTGGGGGATATGCTGTTAACCCGAGAAGAGTTTGAGGCCCTGGCAGCGCTCAAGCTGCCACTGGTGCAGGTGCGGGGCCAATGGGTGCAGTTGGATGCCGAGCAAATCGAAGCTGCCATTCATTTCTGGGAAAGCCAACAGCAGACCGGCCAGATTACCTTACTGGAAGCTGCTCAATATGGTCTGGCCGGCGAGGACGGACAGACTGGCTTGCCACTGACCGATGTTGTGGCAGAAGGCTGGGTTGCCGAGTGGCTGGAACGTCTTTCACAGCCTGAGAAGATGGCCGAGTTGCCTCAGCCTGCCGGTTTGAACGGCGCGCTGCGTCCCTACCAGCGGCATGGCTTTTCCTGGTTGGCCTTCTTTCGGCGTTATGGTATGGGTGCTATCCTGGCCGATGATATGGGTCTGGGCAAGACCATCCAGGCACTGGCTTTGCTA
>DATFYI010000109.1:0-6050 GCA_035315125.1 Anaerolineaceae bacterium
TCCATTATACGGTGCGTGCGGACGATAGTGAAATTGAAGCAATCATAGAACAAATTCCCTCTACGGGTTCGCCAACATACGGAATACCTTTTTATCAAATCTATCAACGGTTTGGAAGTTTCTACAACATGGATCCATTGGTATTTTGCCCTTCACAGGTCAGCATGACGAACCTGAACAGTGGGCGAACTTTCCGCGCCGGCAGGTCAAATCTCGATGTTTTACGAACATCACTGCTCGGTGAAAAGTGAAGGAGAAGTATTGCCTATTTTAAACGAGACGATCATCAACCCGTTGATAAGGATATCTTGACTGAGGAAATGAGACCATGAAAAAGTTACTGCTCCAATTAGACAGCGATCCATTTGCCAGCTCATTTGATACGATCACTGCATATGATGCGGGCGTAGACAATGTCATCAGCTTTGGTGGGGTCAAGTTGAGCGATGTACGCAACATGGTTTATGGGGCCATGTTTACAAGGGGTGGGGCCGACTTAAAGAACACAGCTATTTTTATAGGCGGATCGTCCGTACCAGCCGGCGAAGACATGTTAAAAGAGGTACGGAATACCTTCTTTGGTCCAGTGCGTGTGTCTGTCATGGCTGATCCGAATGGTTCCAATACGACGGCTGCTGCAGAAGTTCTGAAGATCATCCGCGCTGTACCGGTAGCAGGTAAGCATGCTGTCATTTTCGCCGGGACAGGACCGGTTGGGGTACGTGCTGCCACCTTGCTTTCTAAAGAAGGCTGCCATGTTTCTATTACCTCGCGCCAGATGGACAATGCTAAAAAAGTGAGTGATTCCATTAAAGCGCGCTTCAATCTGGATGTGACACCCATGGAAGTCCGGGATGATGCCGGGGTTGGGCGAGCTTTGGAGAACGCTCAGATTGTTTTATCAACGGGCGCGGCAGGTATAGAGCTGGTTAAAAAAGAACTTTGGTCTGCCAGCTCGAAGATAGAGGTAGTCGCTGATGCGAATGCTGTACCACCTATAGGAATTGGCGGAATTCAACCCGGCGATGATGGGAAAGAACGCGAGGGCAAGCTGGCTTTCGGTGCAATTGGCATTGGCGGACTAAAGATGAAGATCCATCATGCGGCTGTTGCCAGGCTCTTTGAACGGAACGATCTGGTATTGGATATTGAGGAGATTTACGAGATCGGCAAGGCGCTTTAAGTTCTTAACGATTTATGACCCAAAAAAAATTTTGTGGCCGGACATATCCGGTAGATTTTCATAAAGGTGAATGACAATAAAATATTGTTACATGTTCCACATCCGCTGCTGGGATGGCAAGTGTAAACTATTAACCGGTATTAAAGGAGATTTCTATGCCCCGCGTAATTGGAATTGACCCTGGAACAGTAAGTTTTGATGTGTGCGGAATAGATAACGGGCAGGTATTTATGGATACTACGCTGCCCTCACCCGAATTTGCTTCAAATCCACAGAAGCTGATTGATTTAATCCAATCTGCTCAGCCCGTCGATCTGATTGCAGCGCCTTCCGGCTATGGTTTGCCTTTGGTGTCAATTGAACAATTTGGGGATCGCGAACGTTTCCTGTTTACCCTGGTGGACGAGCGCGAGCGTAACCGAATCCCGGTTTTAGGTGGGATGGGTAAAATGATCCCTCTGATGAAGTCCAGCGGCTTACCTTTTTTATTTATCCCGGGTGTGATTCATTTGCCTACTGTGCCGGAATACCGCAAGGTAAACAAGATTGATATGGGGACGGCCGATAAGTTATGCTGTCTGGTGCTTGGTATCTTTGATCAGGCTCGCCGTTACGATTTACATTTTAAGGATACATCTTTTATTCTCGCCGAGGTGGGTGGCGCCTATACAGCGGTGATGGCTGTATCAGGCGGTAAAGTGATGGATGGTTTGGGAGGGTCAGTTGGTGGACCCGGCTTCTATGCATCGGGAGGCATGGATGGGGAGTTGGCTTACCTGTTAGGTAGTTTTCCCAAAGAGGTTCTCTTTTCAGGCGGCGTTGCCAATATCGCGGGTCACCCCGAATTTTCGCCGGATGAATTTATCGAATTAGCACAATTTGACAAGCAGGCTGGCATAGCCTGGGAAGCCCTGCTTGAAGGTGTATGTAAGAGTGTGGCTGCTGAACTGGTGGTGGTCCCCGCGCCGCGCGAGATTTTGCTTTCGGGCAGGTTGTGCCGTAACGCGAAATTACGCCAGGAGCTGGAAAAACGCTTGCAAAAATATGGATCCGTACGCTATATCGAAGGATTTGCAAAAGTAGCCAAGGAAGCCGCCCAAGGGGCAGCTCTGATCGCAGATGGGTTAGTGGGAGGTCGTTATAGTGAGCTGGTAGATGTAATGGAATTAAAAGGAGCGAGTGGCACGGTTTTGGACTATCTTTATATTAATAATGCAGACGCATTGCGTCAAAAATATTTGGGATGAAGGTTCTGATCATGGGTGTAAGTGTCCGCGCATTGGCCGAATCGGCAGTGGCAAGCGGTTACAATATTGTTGGTCTTGATGCTTTCGGAGATTGGGATTTACAAACAATGTGTGAGTGTTATTCTCTGAGACGAGATTTCCATCATCGCTTTAGCGCTAATGGCCTGTATAAAGCCAGTCGAAGGCTATCTTTTGATGCGGTCGTCTACACTGCAAATTTGGAAAATTATCCGGATATAGTAGGACGTTTAGCAAAGAATTCTTTGGTTTTAGGTAATTCGAAAGAAGTCCTGATGCGTGTTCGCCACTGGCCCTCTTTATACAGCATCCTAAAGAAAGAAGGGTTCAGATCTCCAATAACGCTTTATGAATTGGAAGAGAGGCAAATGGAAACATCGCAAAAGTGGCTTATCAAACCCATGCACGGGGGTGGGGGCCATCAGATGTCTTTTTGGCGGGCGGGCAAAAAGCTCCGGCAAGGCAGCATGCTTCAGGAATATTATTCTGGGATATCCTGCTCGGCATCATTTGTCTCCAACGGAGTTGAGGCGGTAGTTATCGGTATGACTGAGCAGCTCACCGGTTTGCCTGAGTTTGGTGGGCGTGAATTCACCTATTGTGGAAACCTTTTGCCTCTAATATACGCTGAAGATAACGCGGATACCTCTCAAATATTGGATCAGATTCAGCGCATTGCCAATTTACTCACTCGCGAGTTTAATCTGGTTGGCGTCAACGGAATGGACTTTATCATAAACGAAGGGCAAGTGTACCTGTTGGAGGTTAATCCACGCTATTCCTCTTCGATGGAATTGATTGAACGCGCCTATCATTTACCCATTTTTGATTTGCACATGCGTGCTATTTCCAAAGGTGAGCTTCCTGATTTTGATATAGCCAAAAAAACGGTAAATCCTGAGCGCTTCTATGGCAAGGCAATCCTGTACGCTGAAGAGGATGGCCAGGCTCCCAGAACGGAAACATGGATAGAACGTGACATTCGGGATGTCCCCCATCCAGGTGAGACACTATTTCGAGGCAAGCCAATTTGTACCGTGCTGGCCGATGGGACGACAAGAAACGACTGTTATGCCAAATTGGTTGCACAGGTGGATAAATTAAAAGGAGAGATTTATGGCTGAACGTAAGTTGATTCTGATTACCGGCCGTTCGACACATCAGGGAGTGGGTATTTCGAGTGGCAAAGGGCTGGAGGAATATCAAGCTGCCACTACTGTATTACAGTTAAACGCGGCCGATATGGAACGATTCGGTTTCAAAAATGAGGATATCGTTAGACTGAAGACATCCTTCGGTTCGGCTACAGTTAAATGCAACTCGGCTGATCTACCAGAGGGGTTGGCGTTCATAGCTTTCGGACCCACCATAAACCAACTGGTCGGAGGCGATACTCAATCCAGCGGGATGCCAGATTCCAAAGGTTTCGAGATCGAGTTAGAGCTCGTCTCCGATTAGATTTTTTCGGTTTGAAGGAGATTTGTATGCAATATGATCATGTTGTATGCGCCTTTTGTGGTTGTTTATGCGATGATATCGGCGTAACGGTCGAGGAGGGTCAAATTACACAGACCAAGAATACCTGTGTTCTGGGTAAAGCCTGGTTCATGGAGCACGGTAAACCTCAAGACCTACCGGTCGCCCGCATCAATGGACAACCCGCCAGCCTTGAAGAAGGAATAAATGCCGCGGCTGAAATACTAGCGGATGCTCATTATCCGATGTTGTATGGATTGAGCAGCACGTCGTGCGAAGCGCAACGACAGGTCATTGCCCTGGCTGAAATTCTCGGCGGGAGCATCGATTGCTGTACATCGGTGTGTCATGGTCCTTCGGGTATGGCCGTTCAGGGCGTTGGGGAACCGACCTGCTCCCTGGGTGAGGTAAAGAACCGTGCGGATTTATTGATTTATTGGGGTTCAAACCCGGCCGAATCGCACCCGCGTCACATGGCCCATTATGCGGTTACTCAAAAAGGTATGTTTATCCCGAACGGTCGTAAAGACCGCACTGTTGTTATGGTCGATGTGAGACGTTCCCTAAGTGCTCGCGCCGCCGATATCGTGATAATAATCAAGCCCGGTAAAGATTATGAAGTGCTTTGGGCGCTACGTGCGTTGATCCTCGGTCATAAAATTGAAGCGGACAGTCTGGCCAGCACAGGCGTCACACTAGAACAGCTCACAGACCTGGCTGATCGGATGAAAAAGTGTAAATTTGGCGTAATTTTTGTAGGCCAGGGATTGACCCAAAGCCGGGGAAAGTTTATGAATACAACCGCCGCCTTCTTACTGGTGCGTGACATGAACAAAACAAACAAATTTGCCCTGATACCTATGCGCGGCCATGGCAACGTAACCGGTATAGACAATGTGATGGCCTGGCAAACCGGCTATCCATTTGGTGTGAATTTCAGCATGGGATACCCACGCTTTAATCCGGGTGAGTTTACCATTGTAGATGTGCTTTCCAGGGGCGAAGCAGACGCCCTTTTATCAGTTGCTTCAGATCCAGTGGCTTCTTTACCTTCTACAGCCAGACGACGCATAAACGAAATACCGGTGATTGCGATCGATACTCATGAAAGTGAGACAACTCGCATTGCAAAAGTGGCGTTTACTACCACAACTGCGGGCATTGGCGCCGAAGGAACCGCTTACCGCATGGATAATATACCGCTTCATTTGAGCAAAGTCCTGCCATCGCCCTTCCCATCGGATGAAGAATTATTCGTCCGGCTAATATCCCGTGTAAAGGAGCTGACATCATGATCAAGATCATTAATGGCGAGGTCTACGATCCGATCAACGGTATTAACGGGGAAGTGCGCGACATTTATGTAAAAGACGGAGTGATTTCCGGCGAGGATGCCGGCGGCCGGACGATCGATGCGTCAGGCATGGTGGTTATGCCCGGTGGATTAGATATGCACTGCCATATTGCCGGTCCAAAAGTGAATATAGCCCGTAAGATGCGGCCGGAAGATCACCGTGGAGATGTTCAACATAAAACGGCCCTGATGCGTTCTGGTACAGCCGGAAGCGTTCCAACCACATTTACCACGGGCTACCGGTACGCGGCGATGGGTTACACAACTGCCTTCGATGCGGCTGTACCGCCTCTGGCTGCTCGCCATGCACATGAAGAGTTAAACGACACACCGGTGGTCGACAAAGGCTTCTATGTTTTAATGGGCAACAACGAATTCATCATGCAGCAAATTGCTGCGGGAAATAAAGAACAGTTGCGTGATTTCGTTGCCTGGCTACTGCAGGCCACCAAGGCCTATGCCATTAAAATTGTTAATCCGGGTGGCGTTGAAATGTGGAAATCGTTGAGAAACGTGCATACCCTGGACGACCAGGTAACTGGCTTTGGGGTCACGCCTCGCCAAATTATTCAAAATCTAGCCGATACCGCCAAGGATCTCGGGTTGCCCCACAGGCTTCACATTCATTGCAACAACCTGGGCATAGCCGGTAATTGGCAAACTACGCTGGAGACAATGAAAGCATTGGATGGCCGCAACGGCCATCTTACACATATCCAATTTCACAGTTACGGCGGCGAACCTGGCGGGCTGTTCCAATCGAAGACTGCTG
>DATFYI010000110.1:0-14039 GCA_035315125.1 Anaerolineaceae bacterium
GCCCGCCGTATTCGGCAGTAACCACCAGTTTGGATACATCGATAGAAGCCGGGTCTATTTGAGCGGGAGCTGGCCCGGTACCCTTATACGGAGCGCCTTCCACATTAACCACCACATCGTTAGGCTGGTTTGCAATGGGCGGCTCGTTAACCCAGCCGATTTCGATGGCATATTTGCCAACAATAATCGTAGTATGAGCTGATACTGATCCGCTTAACATGAATAGGCTGACTAACAAAGCAATAACCACGATGGTACGCAGCAATACTCGGTACATAGTTCTCTCTCTGGATGATTATATATTCTGGTATTTCGGAATAAACTCTATCCTATTATAAATTTCACTAATGAGATCAATATTAACAATTTGGTAAATACAGGACAGATTTTCCAGCCCTTAAGATTAATCTTATTCAAAAGATTTACTATATTTTTGACCGTATTACAGTGCTAAATAGGTCGATGTTATCATTATGAGGGATTAAAAGTGTTCGTTATGCAGTTTTTCACCATAAACCTGTCTTTTTCTTCCACCCGCACGATCTGGATCTGGTCGTGGGAACCCAGCATCCTGATCGGGTTGGCTTTGTGGAGCCTGGGGTACGTTTTACTTGTCGGACCAATCCGCAAACGTAAAGGCTGGCTGCCGCAGTTGAGTTGGAAGCGGGCGGTCCTTTTTCATCTCGGCACTTTCACAGCCTTTGTGGCATTGGTTACACCATTAGACCATCTTTCGGATGTCTATTTGCTGAGCGCCCATATGATCCAGCATATGTTGCTGTTGATGGTTGCGCCACCGCTGTGGCTTTTGGGAATGCCCAATGGCTGGTTTGATGATTACATTTCCGTAAGAATCCAGAAAATACTGCGTTGGCTTACTAACCCGGTGGTAGCTTTTCTAATTTATAATGTTGTGTTTTGGGCCTGGCATGTCCCCACCTTGTACGACGCAGCCCTATACAATGAGCGTATTCACATTCTCGAACACCTTATGTTTCTGGGGGTTGCTTTTATCGGCTGGTGGCCGGTGCTGGGTTTCCTGCCCAAAGCGGCTCCACGCGCCACTTATCCCGTTCAAATGCTTTACCTGTTTGCCACGATGGTATCTTCAACATTATTAGGCGCCATCATTTCACTGGCGACGAGCCCAATCTATCCTTTTTATCTGAACGCACCGCCGGTCAACGGCTTTACCCCTCTACCACCTTTTGCAAATGGGACGCGTTTATGGGGGCTATCCATCATGGATGACCAACAGATTGCCGGCTTGATCATGTGGGTGCCGGTAAACACCTTGTATTTTATTGAATTTATGGCGGTTCTAAATCTATGGTTTCGTAAGGAAGATAAAAAAGACCGGCAGGGAACCAACGAGCAAGGTCCCCGCACCATTGATTAGATTCATCCGAATGGGTACGAGAAGAACAGGCACAACCGGTTCCAAAAAAGTGTCTTTGTGCCTTATGGAGCTATCTGAACCTGTGAATCTTTTGTTTTCGGCTTGCCCCAGATAAACCCATCTGCCAGCAAATAACGCAATACTGTTAATATTGCCAGCGATATCAAATTGGAAAGCAGGTAATACATACCCAACACAGAAGTCAGGACATAAATGATTGGGGTGCGGAAAAGGAGTGCCACGTTGTTCATCACAAAGAACAACAAGAAACGTTTGAGACGACCTTCAGATGCTGGGCGATTATTGAACACCCACCACTCGGTCAGAGCAAAGTTCCAGGTCGTCGAAGCTACCGTTGCAATGGCGGCAGAAATCAGATAATAAATGTGCAGACTATCGGTTGCCAGAGCCAGGGCTGCCGAGTTAACCAGAATCCCGGAAGCACCTACCACCAAAAACTTAATAAAACGGAAATCATTTTCACTAAAACGCAGGTTCCAAAGCAATATAAAGTATTTAATGGCTTCTTTAGCAGAAGCTTTGCTCTTTCCATCGTAACGCTCAGCAAAATGAAATGGCAATTCAGCTTTTACTAAATCGGGGTTCCGCACAAGAATCTCCAATAAAATCTTAAAACCCTTCGGTTGCATATGCTCAAAATCAACCGCGCTCAAACGGACCAGGAAAAAGCCGGATAGTGGATCTCTTACACCGTTGAGTTGCTTTGGGAAAAAGATCCTGGCGATTTTATCCAACCCGCGACTGATCAGATCGCGCATCAGGTTTAATCCGCTCACCTTGCTTTCAGAAATCCGCCGGCTGGCAACCACCAGATCGGCCTTTTTTTGTTCGGCAACCTGCAACAATTGCGGGATCAATTCCGGTGGATGTTGTAAATCTCCATCCATAACACAGGCCAGCGGTGCATGGGCAACTTGCATTCCTGCAATGACTGCACCGCCCAGACCACCGATCTGTTGCTCCGGCAAACGATGCAGAATTGAAACTACCAGACTGGGATAATTATTCGATAATTTGCAGATAACTTTAGGTGTATCATCCGAGCTGTCATCCACAAAGACAACTTCAGTTGATGCGCCATTCATGGCTTTTTCGATACGGCGCAACAACATTTCAATATTGCCTGATTCGTTTTTTGTAGGAACAATGATTGATAAAACCGGTTCAAACGAATTACCGAAAAGACCTTTTTCACAGGGCTGTTTTTGCATAGATTTATGCGGATTAAATTCGTACTGCATAATCAATTTCCCCTCGAAAATAAATCGACGCTGATTTTAACATTTCCAGCAGCGTGCTATTTTTCTCAGGCTTCCTCCATTTTTTGGCTAAGCTGGTTTTCTAGGATAGAGTTTACCATCTTTCAATATCCAGTACAATCGCAACTTCCATTCGGAAGCGGGGTTATCTTGAGTGAGTTGTGTTTATTGGTTTGATTGAAATTATATTCCCGACTTTGCACCCAATTCCTTAGAACTTATTGACTGCATATGGATCCCATCAAAAACTCATTGGAAGAGATGCGTAAACAGGCCCGCCTGGGTGGCGGTGAAGAGCGTATTGCCAGCCAACACAAGCAGGGCAAGCTAACCGCCAGGGAACGATTGGAATTGTTGCTTGATCCGGATACCTTTATTGAGATCGGTATGTTCATTACGCACCGCGCCAGCGGTTTTGGCATGGAGAAAAGCCATCCTGCCGGCGATGGCGTTGTAACCGGCTGGGGCAAGATTGGTGGGTCCCCGGTCTACGTTTTTGCGCAGGATTTTACCGTCCAGGGCGGCTCGGTTGGCGAAGCCCACGGCAAAAAGATTGCCAAGGTGATGGATCTGGCTTACCAGAATGGCGTTCCACTGATCGGCCTGAACGATTCGGGTGGGGCGCGTATTCAGGAAGGGGTAGACGCTCTGGCAGGTTATGGGGAAATCTTCATGCGAAACGTGCGCGCCTCAGGTGTCATCCCCCAGATTTCAGTCATCCTTGGACCGTGTGCGGGCGGCGCAGTTTATTCACCCGCTATCACCGATTTCGTTTTTATGGTCGATAAGACCGCCTACATGTTTATCACCGGCCCGGATGTGGTGCAGGCTGTTACTCATGAGGCAATCGACTCTACAGCCCTGGGTGGGGCTTCTATCCATACCACTCAGAGCGGCGTTGCCGCCTTTAGCGCCAGCGACGAAGAAACCCTGCTGGGGCAGGTACGTTACCTGCTCTCTTATCTACCCTCGAATAACCTGACCCAGGCGCCACGCCGCGCCAGCAATGATGATCTCCACCGCCTAACGCCCGAATTAGCCGAGATCGTCCCGGCTAACCCACAGCAACCCTATGATGTCCGCCAGGTCATCGAGGTATTAGTGGATTGCGGAGAGTTTTTGGAAGTACAAAAAGATTATGCTCGTAATCTGGTGGTCGGATTTGCTCGCCTAGATGGTTATACAACTGGCATCGTTGCCAACCAACCCGACTTTCTGGCGGGTGTGTTGGACATCGACGCCTCGGACAAAGGGGCCCGCTTCATCCGTTTCTGCGACTCCTTCCACATCCCCTTGCTCACCCTGGTGGATACTCCCGGTTTCCTACCGGGTGTAGAGCAGGAACACAACGGCATCATCCGGCACGGCGCAAAAATGATCTATGCATATGCTGAGGCCACAGTACCCAAAGTTTCCATTATTTTACGAAAGTCTTACGGCGGTGCTTATATCGTGATGAGCTCAAAACATCTGGGCGGCGATCAGAACTATGCCTGGCCAGAAGCCGAGTTGGCCGTGATGGGACCGGAGGGCGCTGTAAAAATCATCTTTCGTAAAGAGCTTACCAATGCTGCCGACCCGGCCGCGGTGCAGGCTGAATTGACCCAGAAATACCGCACGGAGTTGGCCAATCCGATGACCGCTGCCAGTCACGGCTATCTGGATGACGTCATCGCCAGAGAAGAAAGCCGCACCCGTCTGATCCTGGCGCTGGAAAGCCTGCGTGATAAGCGCCAGCCGGTACCTTCAAGAAAACACGGGAATATTCCATTATGAAGATATTGGTAGCAAATCGCGGTGAAATCGCCGTGCGTATCTTGCGTGCTTGCCAGGAACTTGGCTTTCCGAGTGTGGCCATTTACTCGGAAAGTGACCAGGTGGCCCTGCACGTACGCTCTGCCGACGAAGCCATCGCCATCGGTGCAAATCAAAACTATCTGAACATTACGGCATTATTGGATGCAGCCAAACAGAGCGGGGCTGATGCAATCCATCCGGGATATGGTTTTCTGTCCGAGAATGCGGTTTTTGCACAGGCGGTCGAAGCGGCAGGTTTTATCTTTATAGGTCCGCGCCCAGAAACCATCGCTCTGACCGGTGATAAACTTGCTGCCCGCCATGCTGCTGCAGAAGCCGGCCTGCCGGTATTACCTGGCTCTGAGGACCCGTTGCCGCGCAAGCTGCCGGTTGACCTGGCTGCCCAGGTCAATTATCCGGTGCTGATCAAAGCCACTGCGGGTGGCGGAGGGCGAGGTATCCGCCTGGCCCGTTCGCAGGCCGAGTTACAGGAAATGATCAGTGCAGCGCGGCAGGAAGCCAAGGCAGCTTTTGGGAACGACGATGTTTACCTGGAATCATTGGTACAGGATGCTCGTCATATCGAGGTACAGATCATTGGGGATGGATACGGGCATATCCTTTGTCTGGGGGAAAGGGAATGCTCAATCCAACGGCGCCGCCAAAAATTGATTGAAGAGGCGCCAGCATCCGGTCTGAGCGATGAGCAACGCAACCGTCTATATGATGGCGCATTCCGCCTGGCGCATGCTCTGAATTACCGCAGCCTGGGCACCGTTGAATTTTTGTTAGACTCCGATCAGAATTTCCACTTTATCGAAGTCAACCCTCGCATCCAGGTTGAACACCCGGTCACCGAAATGGTCACCGGCCTGGACCTGGTGAAAGAGCAGTTGTGCCTGGCAGCCGGACAGCCGCTACATATTACGCAAGATGTCGTCAGCCTGCGCGGGGCAGCCATCGAAGCACGTGTTCTGGCAGAAGACCCCGAGCAGGATTTTATGCCAGCCACCGGGCAAATCAGCCATTTAAAGGAACCGGGGGGGCCGGGTATCCGCATCGATAGCGCCCTTTACCTGGGTATGCCCGTTACGCCGGAATACGACTCCCTGCTTGCCAAAGTCATCGCCTGGTGTGACGACCGACCGGCTGCCATCCGCCGCATGCGCCGGGCTCTACGAGAATTTAACATCGCCGGTGTGGCTACTGATCTGACCTTCTTACAACAGGTCATTGACAGCCCTAAATTCGTCGCCGGTGAAGTCACCACCACCTATCTGGAGACCTTTACCCCAGAAGAAGAAGCAAATCAATCTATCCTTGAACGGGATGCTGCGGTAGCTGCGGTATTGTATGCTCATCGCCAGCACGAGCTGAGCGAGCAAACTGCTAGCTCCCAACCCTCCATTTCACTGGCGAGTCTGTGGCGCCAGGCAGCCTGGAGCGAACAAATGACGGGAAACGCCTGAAAAAACACGAGGGGCCATGTCTGATTACTTTGTTTCAATCAACAATCACCAATACCAGATCAAAATTAAAGGCAACCGCTTGATAGTTGATAATCAACCGGTGCAAAACAGCCTCGTAGAATTAAACGGGAACGGTTTGCACGTGCTCGACCAGGGACAGCGCTCGCTTGAAATGCACATCCATTCCAAAGAGGTTGATTCTTACGAAGTATTGGTAGGCGGACGGCGCTTTATTGTACGGGTTGAGCCCGAACGCCAGCGCAAACGCCGCCGCTACGAAGACACCCCGTGCGGAGACCTGAGTGCCCCTATGCCGGGCATGGTTGTGAATGTGCTGGTGCAAGCCGGTGATTATATACACCAGGGCCAGACGTTGGTCGTGTTGGAATCTATGAAGATGCAGATGCAATTACGCTCTGCAATCGGCGGTACTGTCACTAAAGTTATGGCGAAATCCGGCCAGCAGGTCACTAAGGACAGCCTGCTTGTATCCGTGCGAGCCGATTAGGGCGTTTTCCGCAAGTCTGTATACCCCATATCGATCATCCATTGGCACAACACTGGCCCACCGAAACGGTCGGGGGCCGGTGTGCCATTGGTAATAGGCACACCCGAATATCCCCGAAAATAACCAAACTTACCTGTAAGCTGATCCTTGGCCGGCTGAGACAGCTCTTTATCCCCGATGGCGATAGCATGAATGTGGGGTGGTGAGCCGAGAAAGAGTTCCCCAGGCTGGCGATACCAGGCCGCAAAACCGGCTACACGCAGTGCGTGCACCAACGGGTCGATATCCGCTACCAGGATCGTCCAGGTGTTTTTCCTCATCACCGATAAATCCACCGCCCCACCGCCCAGGTGAGTTCCGAAACTGGCTGTGCCATTATCGTGATAGCTGCCCTGTGTGATGGCCCAACTGGTGATATCAATCGCGCCGCCGTATAGCACAGCAGCGTGTTGCAGCATGGCATAAGTGCGTTGGTTGATCGTCCAACCATTGATCTTCAGCCGCGCATAATCGTCTGGAGGACGCAGGCATCCTAACGGTTCAGCCGTTGGGGTGATGGTTGCAGTATCCGTCGGCGGAAGCGGGCTGGCCGTCATGGTAGGGCTGGGGGTCTGGCTGGCCGTAGGAGATGGGCGTGAAGTGCCTGTCAGCGTCGCGCTTGGTGTTAGGCTGGGAACCAGGCTCAATCCAAATGCTTTCTGGCAGGACGAGAGCAAAAAAGGAATAATGAGCAAAATGAATTTGATTTTATTCTGATCGGGCATAGTTCCTGTACAAAAAGCCTACCTGCTCAAAAAATCGAGCACTTCCTGGCGGGTTGGTAGGGAGGTTTGCGCCCCCAGGCGGGTGACGGTCAGCGCCCCGGCTGCATTGGCAAACCGCAGCGCCTCGGGCAGAGAGGCGCCCTGACTGAGCGAAACCGTCAGACCCCCGATAAAAGCATCGCCGGCAGCAGTGCTGTCGACCACTTCGACCGGGTGCGCTGGCAGATGGTATACCTGACCATCCGAGACTGCCACCAGACCCTGCCCGCCCAGGGTCAGGATGACCCTGGCAGCGCCCATTTTTTGCAGCAGGCGGGCAGCCGCTTCTGCGATGGCCGGGTCATCTACTTTCAAGCCGCAGATCTGCTCGGCCTCATGTTCGTTCAACACCAAGTAAGTCAGCTTTTGCAGCAGCCCGTCCGGTAGCTCATAGGGCGGCGACGGGTTGAGCAGAACGGACAGCCCCCGCCGGTATGCCAGCTCAGCCGCGTAGGTCACCACCTGCGGGTCAATCTCAAATTGCATCAACAAAAGGGACGCGTCGTGCGCGGCATCCAATGCTGTATTCACGTCTTCACGATTAACCCGGCCGTTAGCGCCGGGGACGACCAGGATGCGGTTCTCGCCACTTTCCTCTACAACAATTAATGCTACCCCACTGCTTACTCCCTGCTCCTGGCGTAGAAACTGGGTGTCGACGCCGTTATTTGCCAGGTTCTGACGCATCTGCTCGCCAAATCCGTCATCGCCTACACGGCCTACCATGACTGCCCTTCCGCCTAACCGGCTGACCGCCATGGCCTGATTTGCGCCCTTACCACCCGGGATGGTATAAAAGGCCTGGCCTGGCAGAGTTTCACCGCCGACGGGTGCGCGCCGGGCGCGTACCACCAGGTCCATATTCAGGCTGCCCAATACAACAATCATCTTTTCATCTGCCATGGATTTTTCCTGCCATGAGCCTGAGAGATCTGGTTTGAACAATTCTATTGTATCTCAGCACAGTTCATCCAATCAGTGGCAAATTCCGATCATTTGTCCTTTACTTGGCCTGGGCCTCAAATTTCATTACTTTTTTACCAATAGGCTCTTTTTTCTACCAGCTTTTCTTAATGTCTGCTAAATCAGGTTCAAACCGGCTGCCAAATGGGGTCAGGTCAAATAAAATCGGACACAAGACAAATTATTCGAAAGCAGGTTATATTAATCGGAGGCAGGTTATATTTCCCCCATTTTCAAGAGAAAATGGGGGACAAAGGGGGGTCATTGGCTGTCCTGGTACTCTTCCAACATCCGCTCGACTCGCACAGGAGATCTTCGTCCACGCAGCCGCACCAACAATGAAACTGCCAGAGCGAAAAAAATACCTGCTGCAAAAGCTATTGCGATATCCAATTGGGTGGGCAGTATCAGATCGATTTCTTGATCCTGCGAGAGCGCAATCGGAGTATAGGACGAGATACCGGAGACACCCGTCACCTGGATATGGTAATTACCCTGCTCCAGTGAATTGATTGTGACATCCTTACTGCCGCTGAAGGGGATCGTTTCCAATTCACCGTTGGGATATTCCAGGGCCACGCCATTCCCGATCCGGTTTTGAAAGAGCGCATCCCGGGCAGTAATGTGCATCGAAAAGAGCTGCAAAGTGACCAGCCAGGTATCGCCGGGAGTGGCTAAATAAACCTGATCCGCTTGATTGAATACAATCACCCCATCCACCAGCACACTGCCTATAGAATATTGGATATCGGCTGGCTCGAGCGCATTGGCCTGGCGATCGATCACACTGGCTAAAAACCAGCGCTGCTGCCCATCCGGCAATGAATAAGTATCTCCCAGCGAGCTTTGCATACTGATCAAACTCAAGCGGGTTGGATCAACCGGACTGCCGTTGGTATCCGTGAAATTCATGCCAACTTTATCATAAACGTTGAATCCAACCTGGAGTATTTGATTATTTGCGATGTTGATGCTGCGTTGATCCGTCTTCGTCCCATCCGACCAACAATTGAATTCATAACGGGATTTATCGGTATTGGCCGGTGCTGTATCCACAGCCAAAGTGTAATTCTGGCCGAGATTCAGAGGGAGTGTAACGATACCATCCTGGTCTGAGGTATACGATGATTCACCTAATTTGAAATTGATGCCAGCCGTCGCCGGAATTGCCTGTATTTCCAGCAAACCGGTCTGGCTGGCTTGAACTGCCATTGGCCTGCCTGCCGTCCAGATTGAATTCCCCACCGCCGGAAAATTCATCAGAGACAATCCCGGAGGCTGACCCGTCCTGGCTTCAACGCGTTGCGCAGGTAAAAGCAAGGTGAACCAAATCACCAAAATGACCACCAGCAGGATTATAAGTATTTTCAAAATGTTCTTTTTCATGGAGCGCCTCCTCAAGATCTTACAAAAAATCTTGAGAGAAAAAACTCCTCAGGGCAGCGGAAAAGCGCTTATTAACCTAAGGTCACCCGGCAGGAAAAGGACACTGTCCGTGGAGCGCCGATATGTATTTGTAAATAGTGCCAGATTCTAACGATAAGCTGGTTGTGTTTTTTGACATACTCCGCTAAAGCAAACCGATTATTGTTACTTCATTAAAATATCATTAATGTGAGCCAGGATCTGACCAGGATCGACCGGTTTAATCAGGTAATCCTGAGTGCAGCCCTGTTTAATCCCGGCGAATACGGTAGTTTCATTGGCCGCCAAAACCAAGATGGGGATCTGCGGAAAGGTATCACGTATTTTAGCAATCTGGTCGAGCGCAAAGTGGTTTGAATTGTGCAGGCTAAGCACAATCAGGCTGTAATCCGAAAACTCAAACAGGCAGGGGGCATCCGAGCAATTTTGTAGAGTCCTGACTGTATATCCTGCGGCTTGAAGCACCAACTGCAGCGATTGTCTTAAATTGTATTCGTCCTCAATGACTAAAATAGACGGTGTCAACATGGAAACCACAAACCATACCCCGTAGATAGAATTTCCTCAAAATCATTATAGCCGTCTATTTCACCGACAACATTTGAGAAAATTTGGATTCTTATATCTGAATATTAATAATTGTCTAAAACAAAGAAAAAAAGCTTCTTGATATCCAGGTCCGTGACCGCCAGGGATTAAAACAGTTTTCCCTCTCTATGGTTCAATAGAAAGGGCTGTTTATTGATTTCTGTAATAGAAGAAGCTCAGAAAGCCGGCTTTTTTTCGATCGGGCTTATGGATACGGCTGGGACCGCATCATAACCAGGTTCTTCAACCGGGATCAATTCCTTTGGCGCAATCTCATTGACAAATAACGGAATCCGCCGCCACCATTCCAGATGACTGCTGCGGATCAAGTTAGCTGGTAGCCCTGAAAGCGCTTTGCGGATGATGGTATGCTCGACCGGCCGCAGGTCCTTGCCATTTGCCAGGTAGAGAAACTCTTTAATCGCCCCGTAAGGTGGAAATCCGTAAGCGTCTTCACAATTTTTTAACAGGATCTCGATTGCTTCGGAACTCTCCAACATGACGTCCTGGTCTTCGCCCCGCTCGATAATGAAAAGCCCGGCTAACTTTGCCTTGTTGGTCATCTTCACACCCGGGATCAGTCGCTGGATTGAATATTTTGGCGGCGGGATCAGCAATTGCACCAGTCCATTCACCGTTGCCATTGGCAGTTTGGTCTTACCCAGGAAAAAGGCTATTTGCCGTCCTTCACGCGAATGGATGCGGCTTTGAAAAAACAAGGCCAGATTCTCCTGCCAGGTCAGCACGGCCGGGTCGACGGCTTGTAAGGTGTGTTGGCTGATGGTTAAAGGTTTGGGAAATGTCAGGGCGTACCCATCCGCAGAGACCAGAGTCATATCATCCGATAAGAAAGATGCATTATCGATTGTGCTGCGCTGGTGGCTGAGGATCTTCAAAAGTGTGGTGGTCTTACCTGTGTCCGTACGAGCGGTGATCATATAGGCTCTATCACCAAACGCAACGGTTGCCCCATGTACCAGAGCATAACCGCGTTCCACAAACGCCCAACGCAACACCGGCTCGACTACGTTCGTATAAAGCACATGCGGTGAAATTCGCAACAGATGCGATACCAAAATGCTGATCTTTTTTTCAATATCAATTTCTATTTCAAAGCCCAAATGCAAGAATAATTCTTTATAAAAATGATAGCGTTCAGCAGGCCTTCTCGCAGTAGCCGGTCTTGCTTTTGGTTTGCCCACACGTATCTGAATAGTTGCTTTTCCTGTAAATTTCGGGACACGGAACATCTCTAATTCAGGTAAAAGTACAGTCGAGTCAATGGTCAGAATTTGGTGCAGCCCATAATAATATATTTCCGACATCCAGTGTCTCCTAAGTTTTCGGATTTAGGCAGCCAACTTTGCCTACCAACGCTCGGCTCAGCTTTATTCCGTTTTACAGCATCTAGTTGATAAGGTGCCTGAAATATTCGTACAAGCGGAGTCTGTCTTTTCTCTACCTAACCCAGCAAACAGGTAAACCTATGTGGGTCAATCCCCACATTGCAACAAAAAAGGCTTGGCTATTTTATCACCACATCATCTTAGTTACAATTGGATTATAAGAATTTACTAATGATATTGCCTGGCTCATGCAACCAATCGGTATCCAACATTGCGAACTGTAATGATCAATTGCGGGCAGCCGGGGTCGATTTCCAGGGCTGCACGCAGCTCGTGAACCTGCCAGCGCACAATATCACGCGCCTCAGAGCGTGAGGTTTCAAATCCTTGCGATTCTCGGACGAGATTCTCAAAAGTAACTACTTCAGGTGAATGGCGAGCCAGGGTGACCAGATAATCAAAAGTGGTAGGCGGAAGGGGCACATATTGGTGACAAAGTAAGGCATGCCTGGTGTGCAAATCCATCGTCAACTGGCCACAAATAAAAAAACGATCGGGGTCACTAGTGCTGGGCACAGGCTCAGGAAAATTAGGCCCCGCTTTTTCATTTTCGATCTGAGTCATTTCATCTAATAAGCTCTGAATTTGATTGGCAATTTCTTTACGCCGCTTGGGTTGCTGCTGTTCGGCTAAAATCTCGTCGATACGCTCCAGCAATTCAGCAGGTTCGATCGGTTTTAATAAATAATCCCGCGCTCCTTTTCGTACAGCATCAATAGCAGTCTCGAGTGATGCATGAGCTGTCAATACGATCACCGGTGTATTCCGGTCAATTTCACGAATTCTGCCAAGTAAATCCATACCATTCATATCCGGCAGTTTGATATCCAGAAAAATCAGATCGAAAACTGTGTTTTGTAATAACTGAATAGCGGCTTCCCCATTATCCGCAACATCAACTTTATTTCCCACTCCGGTTAAAATAAGCGCCAGGCTGTGAAGTAAATTGGGTTCATCATCGATTAATAACATGTGGGCCGGTTGAGCCATGTATTTCTTTACCTTTGCCGTATTGTTAAATAAACAACTCCGTGTATATTGGTGCTTGCTGAGCAGCACCAATAAGCCATGAAAGAGCGGGCGGATTAACCTTTTTTATCAAATTTAACCAAAATCTTATTTATTTTTCATTATTGTACAACTAAATTGAAGGTAATGGAGATGATGTTAATCAAAATTCGTGCAGGTAGAATGAATAATTAAAAATAGCTTACCCTCGAAAACCGGGGGCAGGGTTCAAATAATTTATTTTTTGGATAGATATTATTCTTCTATTGGCTTTTAGGCCTGGCTTGCAATGTCAGGCTGACATCCATTGGTTTGCCATCGCGAATAATGTGCAGTGTTACTGTCTGTCCGACGTTCCCATGCAGGATTACATATCCCAATAGATCGTCGAAAACATTCACCGGATGGTCATTGATCCCCACGATGATATCGCCTCCAATTTGGGTGTCCTGACCATCAATCGTAACCGTCTTGGTACTGGCTCTCAAACCAGCTTTCTCGGCTGGACCGCCTGAGACGACCTGACTGATTAATACACCGTGCTGGTTGGGATCCAGGTTCATGGCAGTCGCCAGATCGATATCCATCGTTCCACCGGCAATACCCAACCAGGAATGGGTCATAATGCCTTTGCTGATCAGCTCCGGGATGACCCTTTTAACCAACGCAGAGGGTACCGCATATCCGACTCCTGAGTTGGTTCCAGATTGTGATTCAATTGCGGTATTGACGCCAATCACTTCTCCATTCAATGTGACCAGTGGGCCACCCGAATTACCCGGATTGATTGGAGCATCGGTTTGCAAGATATCAGGAATGCTGTAATTGCTGCCGGTGCTGGTTGACTGATCGCTGGAAGAGAGCAAGCGGCCCAACCCGGAGATAATCCCGGCGCTCATTGAATTTTGCAACCCAAAAGGATTCCCGAATGCAACTACCATCTCACCGACCGGGATGGTGGTCGAATCACCCAATGTAACCGGTTTCAGCATGTTTTGGAAGCCACTCACCTGCACCACCGCCAGGTCAGAATCCGGATCAGCCCCCACCAGTTTGGCCACTGCAGAAGTGCCATCGTAAAATGTCACGATGATCCTGGTCGCCTCGCTGATAACATGGTTATTGGTGACGATATGCCCCTGGGTATCATATACAAATCCTGAGCCAATCGCCTGGTCTGGAATGGCACCAGAGGGAGCCTGAGGGGTTGAACTGGGAAAACCGGGGATGTTTGGCAGGTTTGGGATGACAAATGGTGAGCTACTGGTAGAACTGGTGCTGGCGCTCAGAACCACCCGAATATGTACAACCGAAGGGTTTACCCGTCTGTAGACATTAATATAGGTTTGATCACCGACTATAGGAACGGTAGAAGGGCTGTTTTCAACTACTG
>DATFYI010000111.1:0-3388 GCA_035315125.1 Anaerolineaceae bacterium
CTGATCTTGACCAGGCTGTCGCCTGAATTATAGTAGGCGTGCGGGCGGTCGGCGTGGAAACGGATTGAATCGCCCTCGGCCAGCTCGTATTCCTGCTGGTCGACGCGCACCGTCAGCCGTCCGGCGAACAGGGTCAGGAACTCCTGCGTGCCGGTTGGATGACCCTCAGCGCTCAGAGAACCGCCCGGATCAATTTCGACCGTGTAAATCTCGAATCGCCGCCCCTCTTCAATTGGGAAAAATGGGAACAAGCGGTATTTGCCGTTACCTTCGACCAGGGGAGCAATGTCGGCCTGATGGATGAGGGTGGTGTCGCTTTGGGGAGTTTCCAGCAGGCTGGTGAAAGAGACCTTGAGTCCGTTGGCAATTTTCCAGACCGTGGCAATGGTGGGGCTTGAATCGCCGCGCTCAATCTGGCCCAGCATGCTTTTACTGACGCCGGTCAGATCGGCCAGCTTATCCAGGCTCAGTTTTTTTTCTTCCCGTATCTTCTTCAAATTTTGGGCAACCAGCAGGGTCAAATCTTCCATAGGATTCTCAGCAAGTATTGACAATATAACGAACAAAATGTACAATATAACATACGTACGATATAACGCTCTATTTGTCCATTATAACATCTTTGAGAGGATCGCGATGTCGACTTTTACCCCATTTCTTGTTTATGTGCTGGTAACCACCTTCACCCCCGGTCCAAATAACGTGTTGTCAATGGCGAACGCGGCGCGGGATGGTTATAAGCGCACATTCCGTTTTTTGGTGGGTATTTTTATCGGTTTTAGCCTGGTGCTGGGTCTGTGCGGTTTGTTAAACGTAGTGCTGGTAAGCCTGCTGCCCCAGGTACGTATTGGATTGGTGTGGCTGGGAGCCGCTTACATGGTCTATCTGGCGCTGCATATCGCATTGGCTAAACCCCGCCAGGACGGCCAGGAGCGGGCGGATTTGAATACCTTTTGGGCCGGTTTCAGCCTGCAATTTGTCAATTTAAAGGGCATCCTGTACGGGGTGACCGTTTTCTCTGTATTCATCAGCCGCTTGGTGCCCAATCCCTGGCTGGTGGGGCTGTTTGCCCCGGCCCTGGCAGGTGTGGCTTTTCTGGCCACCTCCAGTTGGGCGCTGGGCGGCGACGTATTCCGCCATTTCCTGAACCGGTACGAGCGCTGGTTTAACCTGGCCATGGCCGCCTTATTGATCTACACCGCCATAGCCAGCCTGGTGTCGCATTGAGATGGACTGAAAGGAAATTATAAGGCCTGGTTCATGATTTCATCGAAGCCCATGCCTGGTTGAGCCGTGCCAGCCGTAGAAAGCGGTATGCTCTCCACGATACTACGAGCCAAAAAGTATGGAGCGCTAAAGATAAGCTCCGAATCCTTAAAACCTTTAACCAGGTGACGGCTGGAGTTATCGATAAACGTAACGTTTATTTTGCCGGTTGATACCGGATAGGTTATTGATCCCGAACAGGTAGAGCCGGTTAGCTGTGCCAGCAAAGGAATTCCTGTCTCAAAACTGGACAGGGTTACCAGGCGGCTGGCCTGGGCGGGATTGCATACGATCAGGACTAAATCGGGCTTAATTTCAAATTGCTCTAGCGGCCCAATGACCACATATTTACTGATACCGAAGGGTTGTTGTGCCTGGCTAAGAGCCCTGCCCCGGAAAAATGAGGCGTTGCAAGAGCTGAATTTTTCCCCTTCAATCAGGAATTTTCTCACCGTCCTGGCCCGCTCCGCTGATGGCGCTGCCAGGCCAAGTGAAGTCATCCCGCCCGGGCAGGTATTGGTTTCGGCGCTAACATTATAGGTAACTCCTTTGCGGGCTGCCTGATAGATCGCATTGCAAGGAAATATCTTACTGCCTTTACCATTGCTGGCCGGCGCATCACTAAAGGCTACACCGACGGGATTACTCTCCAATGCAAGCACTTCTTTTAATTGTTTTGCATATTCTTGCCAGATCATTGAATATTCCTCCTGACAATTTCTGTTGAAATAATAAATTGTCCTGATGCAGGTTTAGCCAGCCTGCAGCAACCACTGCCCATAGCTCTCCGGTTGACGAAAAATGCTCACTCATAGCATTTTATCACAACCATATCTTTTGAGCCGGAGTGGAGCAGTTGAAGTTAGCTTCTGTTATACTATATACCACCATGAAGAAAAATCGAGCTACTGCAATCATTATCCGGGATGGAAAACTGCTGCTCATTCAACGGCATAGGCCCGGGCGGGATTTTTACGTCCTGCCAGGCGGGGGGGTTGACCTGGAGGAAAGTTTTGAGCAGGCCTGTATTCGTGAAGTAAAAGAGGAGACCGGGCTGGATGTACTGGCTATCCGGCTGGTTTCCAGGTACATTACCCTGGATAAAGAAGAGAATTATTACCTTACGCAAGTGACGCCAGAGCAGCCGGCGTTAGGAAATGAACTGGAAAACCAATCCCCAGATGACACGTATTCTTTTGTATGGGTGGATGCGGCCCAGTTAGAAAGCATCAAACTTCAGCCGGCTGCTGCTCGCCGGATTTGCCTCTCTGCCCTCACCCAGCCCTCTGCCTGAGGCAGGCTGCGCGATCCCGGAGGGAGAGGGGAATAAAGTGCTCCCACAAGGGCAGAAAAAAACTTGTAAGGATAAATATAAAATGACTGAACATGGTTTGGTGACTCAATTAAAATTTACTCGCAGCGAATTTATGCGCGGCTTGGATGGTATCAGCGCGGCGGATGGGATCACCCGCTTTGAGCCGATGAACTGTATCAGCTGGATTGTAGGGCACATGGCGGACCAGGAAAACCGTTATTGGGTGGAGCGGGCGCAGGGCATCCACTTGTTGCCGGAGCTGAACGCGCTGGTGGGGCACGGCCAGCCGGCCAGTACGCCGCCCTTGCAGGATATGCTGGCGGCCTGGCGCCAGGTTACAGCGGCGGCCGACGTCTATCTGAACATCCTGACACCCGAGCTGTTGAACAGCCCGGTCATGGCGCACGAAAAACCGCTACCGACCAATATTGGCACGCAGATTCTCAGGAATATCTATCATTACTGGTATCACCTGGGTGAAGCGGCTGCCATCCGGCAGATGCTGGGCCACAAGAATTTACCCGAGTTTGTCGGAAACATGGAGCACTGGCAGTACCGGGTTTTAGAGTAGAGCATCGCTGGAACGAGATCTATTTTACGAGCCTGTCCTCTTCAACCGGTTCGTGATTTCGGTTTTGAAAAATTCGCTCCTTCCGGATTTGGATCCGGCTTGGAATGTTTTCAGATGAAGCGTGCCGTTGACCAGACCAGGCCGGCAGTTGGGATTGCCCTTCCGGCAGATCCATGGATTTTGTAAGGGACTGGTTCTGCCGGAAGGAACCGGATGGAAGGATCAGGTCTTATTCC
>DATFYI010000112.1:0-15531 GCA_035315125.1 Anaerolineaceae bacterium
CGTCGAATGGTATAGTAACTACAATTTCTTGATGCAAGCTTTCACCGACTCTTTCAGGCGTGATTGTTATCCTCTTGTCATAACGGTTCATAATAAAAATGATCCGGTCCCGTTTTACTCCAATCCCATCCGCTAAATTAAGGAAAGCACTGCAATTCTTGATGGATGGAATATCTTGAGTAGTGACAAGTATAACTTGATCTGCCGTTTCAATACCTGAAAGTACAACGTCAGTTAGATAGGAAGCAGCATCAATAACGATATAAGTGAATATTTGGCGGAGGTATTGAATTAGTTTATTAAATTGGTCGGCAACGACCGATTCGGCCATTTCCGGTCTGGGTGGAGCTGCTAGAACACGGATTCCGGAAGCTGCATGGTTGATGAAAACATCTTCGATAACTTCAGGATCAAGTTCATCGACCCGGGGAGTTAAATCTAATACACTGTTTTTGGCCTGTTCATTTAAAAGAACTGCCACATCTCCAAATTGCAAATTGGCATCTATCAGGGCAACTTTGTTTTCTTCGGTCTTTAATGCAAGCGCTAAATTCACTGCGATGGTAGTTGCACCGGTACCACCTTTAGGGCTATAAACTGCGATAATTTTTCCTCGGGTGCTAGAAAGGGCAGACGAGCCTTGGGATCCGTTTGGGCCACCACCGGCCGAGGCCGCTGCTTGCTTTTCACGCTCATCATGTGCCATAACGCCGGCCCGGCGTACCGCGACGGTAAATTCATCGATGGAAGGCGGTTTTGTAAGGAAATCTCGTGCACCAGCCATCATGGCCCGTCGCATGTAGTTTGGATCGCTTTGCACAGACAGAATGACAACTTGAACGTAGGGTAATTTTCGCCGGATTGTTTCGGTAGCAGTAATGCCGTCCATATCCGGCATATTAATATCCATGACAATAACATCCGGTTTTAATTTTAGGGAAAGTTCAATAGCTTCTTTCCCACTACGCGCCGCGCCAATAACCTCAATATTAATGTCAAATTGCAACATTCTTAGAATGTTGTCACGTGTTTCGGATATATCATCTACTACCAGTACCCGGACTTTATCTTGTACGGGCATAATTACTCCAAAGTTACTATGATTGGGAATACCTTTATTTTATCTGCTTTATACCTTGATAGAATCATCAAATATGTTGGTTCTATTTGGGGGTTGGGGTACCTGATGAGATTGTACCGACGGCGGGCTCGATCCCATAAGGAAGCTTCGATGGCAATGGTATATTGTATTGATCCATTACAAATTGAAGTGTGACTGGTTCTGTCTGCACTTTAAGATTATCCCCCGGGCTGCGTAAGACCAGATTAATTTGCGATCCACCGTTTTGCCCAGCCAACATAAGATAATTCAGTGTAACAGCATCTTGGGGAGTAACGATCAAGCTAATCACATCAGGAGGCGCAGCAGGTGCTGCAGGAGTCGATTGCGCTCCATTGCTAGAAGGCACCGGCGTTGGTGAAGGTGCAGTTGCTGGTTGCCCATTTGCATCCAGAGGGAAGGTACCGACATACAAAACCACAGCATCCTGAATAATGGTTTGACTGACCAGGCGTGGACGTTGCTTTGACTCGGATGGAACAACATAGACCGGTTGGTTGAAGGTTGGATCAATTTCAGCCCGGCCTTGTGGTCCACTTGAACCCCCAAACCCCAATGATAGTGTCGTTGGACCCGTTGAAGAGCCACCGCTAGAGCTGGCTGCAGATCCAGGAGCTAAGACCTGCGAAGTATTATTTGGTAAGATTGTTTGGAAATTTGTATCCAAGTCTACCATCGTAAGTGCCCCGAGGATATTCACGTGATCACCAGGTTGGAGGCCATAGGATACCGAGGTTAAGCGTGTGATCGGGATCGACAATGCCACCATACCTTTGGGTATTTGGAACGATATTTCAGAACCAGTTTGTGAGTCGGTGATCATACTGGGTGTGAGCGGCATTCCCTGCTGCAAGTCAAATTTCGCCCTTTTGCCGACCACTTTTGTAATATCTGTGAAAAACAGACCATCCACCATTTCACTCTGTGGATATGATATTGTCTGGAGTTCACTCTCACTCAATACGGCCCCCCTCGTAACAGGTTGTGCAAGCACCACAATCTTGACTAGAGTCTGTGAAGGGATAGGGGTGGCCAGATTTTGAGCTTGTTGTGATGGAAAGAACTGGTTGCGCATAAAAAATGCAACAACCGCCAAAATCACAATCAAGACGAGCGCCAGGATGATAAACAGCAGTCCACTTCTTCTTCCACCAGCGGCCATGCAATCCTCCTATCAACTTGCCGATTAATTAATTTGAATCTTAAACAAATTATACAGCAAAAAAAAATTCAATATGTCAAATCAAAATGACCTATTTATTGTTTGTAAACTAATTGCAATCTCTGTGCCAGAATAGAGAAAGGCCCTGTTTTGCAGGGCCTTTCTTAAAACGTTGCTAAAATAATTAGTGGAAACGATTGGCTTAGACAGCCTGTACGACGTTAGAGAATACTTTGCCAATGACTGGGCCGAGTAGGGCAAGAATTACAATAACTACGACAGCAACCAAAACAAGGATAAGCGCATACTCAACCAAGCCCTGACCTTTTTCTTTCGGTGCGAACAACATTTTGATCACCCTATTAGTTTTCAAGAATAATATCGGATTGAATGATTGGCTTAGACAGCCTGTACGACGTTAGAGAATACTTTGCCAATGACTGGGCCGAGTAGGGCAAGAATTACAATAACTACGACAGCAACCAAAACAAGGATAAGCGCATACTCAACAAGGCCCTGGCCTTTTTCCTTTGGAGCGAATAACATAACCGTTCACCTCCTTTCTGCTCAAAACATCCTTTTTATTATTTACTGATAATCTTATTATAAATATATTGATTTATTTTACAAGCAAAATGCCATTACAAATACCTTACAACGAACTCTGCAACTTTATAAAAGAAATATCGTATATATTTATAGATAGATTTGCCTTTTTCCTTGTTGCCCTGGTAAAAGATTAAGGCTATAATTTGTCAATGTGTATTAAGAACGTCATTGTTCCGGATGTAGGAGGCAAAATGAGCGACTTGTATGATCATGTTACTGCAGATGAGGATATTTTCAAGAAAATACTAAGCAAAGTGCCGGGCTTTAGCGGTTACATTGAGCGCAACAGCCGCAGGCAGTCTGATAAACTATTGAGAGGGGTCGTTGCAGATAATTACGAAGCGCAATGGCGTCGAATTTCCAGCCTCCAACGTGATCTTATAAAACAAGGTCAAATTGAATATGTTGCCGATGTTGAATCTGCAGCCATTAAAATTCGACAATTTATCGACCGTGTTCGGACAGCCTCATATGGTTATGCAGGTTTATTTGATGCTTTAACAATTAACCAAAATGAGTTAGCTCAGCTTTATCAATATGACCTGGCTCTTCTCCAGGGCGCCGACCAAGTCAAAGGCGCTGTTGATAATTTGGAGACTTCTATTGGTAGCGACGGATTACCGGCCGCTATCCGAAATCTTGTTAGTGTCGCTGAAAAGTGTGTTGAGGCGTTTAATCAGCGCACACAGGTGATCACTGGAGGAGCCCAAACGGCTTCTCAGTAGTTGAGCGGGCTTATTCTAAAACTTTTGTCTATAAAAGAATAATGGAGCGAAAAAATGGCTAGGATTTTTGATGTTGTTGAATATCCCAGCGAGATGGCAGATGAGCTAGTGCACCGGTTCCCAGAGACCGGTGTGGCTGACCTGCGAATTGGATCTCAGGTGATTGTGCGCGAGTCCCAACGGGTGGTTTTTTTCCGTGACGGGCAAGCATTGGATAATTTTGGACCGGGTCGCCACACGATTGTAACCGCGAACATACCAAAAGTGATCGATCTGATTGGTAAAGCTTTCAATGACCGTACACCATTTACCGCAGAGGTGTATTTTGTTTCCATGAAGGAGTTTGCTGATAGAAAATGGGGTACTCCTCAACCGATTATTGTGCGTAACCCCGGTATGGGTCTGGGTGTAGCTCTTTTACAAGGCTTTGGTTCCTATAGTTTCCAGATCAAAGATCCCCAGCAATTCGTTACTCAAATAGTAGGCGCCCAAGGCATTTACAATTCAAGCGACATAGAAAACCGGCTACGTAGTATGCTGTTGTCAAAACTGCAAGATTTATTAGGTGAAACAACTGCAAAACACAGCGTAGTTGAACTAATTGGCTTAACTGAGGAAATTGGCGCAGGTGTCCGTGCCAAAGCCCAGGATGACTTTGAAGCGATTGGATTGACTTTAAAAAGCTTTTATATTGCCAATCTGAAACCCTCGGAAAAATCGGCAGAAGAACTTCGTTCCATGGGAATGCTGGATATGCAGACTTATACTCAATTGCAAGCCGCTGATGCGCTACGGGATGCAGCCCAAAACCAGAGTGGGGGTGCAGGTTTAACGGCCGGAATTGGGGCTGGTATGGGTATCGGCAATGTAATCAACCAAAGTTTGCAAGGCATGACGGCTCGCCCGGCAGCGTCTGCTGGCTCAACACCGGCTGGCCCAACCCCCGCATCTCCTTCTGTCTCACCTGATATTATGACTCCAGCCGAAGCTGCCATTGTTCTGCGTGTATCTGAAGAAGATGTGCTGGCTGCGATTCAATCCGGTGATCTTAAGGCCAGAAAGATAGGTAGTGCCTATCGGATCAGCAAAGATGCACTGGATGCCTTCTTAAAAGGCCAGTAAGCAAAAGCACAAAGAAATCCGCCCGGCATATTTCGCCGGGCGGTTGATTTTCTGGTAAGTTTTTATTTAAATGGATGATCGGCAATTTTTGACGCATGGTATAATGATTCCGATGATTTTCTGTACTTCATTTCACCAGTTGGGGAGACAGAATGAAACTTCATGAATACCAATCGAAATTGATATTTTCGCGTTATGGTGTTCCCATTCCAAAAGGCAGAGTTGCTGCTACTGCCGGCGAAGCCAAGCAAATTGCCGAGGAATTAGGCGGACGGGTAGTCATAAAATCTCAGGTCCTGGTGGGAGGTCGAGGTAAGGCTGGGGGTATAAGGCTTGCGAAAAGCCCGAAAGAAGCTGAAGACCTGGCCACTCAAATCCTTGGAATGGAAATCAAAGGTTTGCCTGTACGTAAAGTTTTGGTGGACGAGGCGGTTAATATCAGGAGCGAGATTTATCTAGGCATTACAAACGACCGAAATATGCATCGTCCGGTTATCATGGCATCAGCAGCCGGCGGAGTTGAGATCGAAGAAGTTGCCCAACAATCTCCTGAAAAAATTATTAAAATTTATATAGATCCATTATTAGGTCTAAGGGATTTTCAAGCACGTGATATTGCTACGGGTATCGATTTACCACGTGAATTTTGGCGACCATTTATGGAAATTGCAAACGCTTTATGGAAAGCATATTCTGATTCGGATGCTACGTTAGCAGAAATCAATCCGCTGGTCATAACTTCGGACCAAAGGATAATTGCCCTGGATGGCAAAATGATCATTGACGACAATGCTCTATTTCGTCATCCGGATCTGGCAGACTTACGTGACCGAGATGCCGAAGCCCCAGCCGAGATCGAAGCCCGTAAATATGGTTTATCTTATATTCAGTTGGATGGACAAATTGGATGTATGGTAAATGGAGCTGGGTTAGCGATGGCGACAATGGATATCATCAAGCTCTATGGCGGAGAACCAGCCAACTTTTTGGATATTGGCGGTGGCGCCGGATCTGAAAAGGTATCAGCGGCGTTTAGAATAATTCTAAGTGATCCAAATGTAAAGGCTGTGCTGATTAATATATTCGGCGGAATTACACGTTGTGATGAAGTAGCCCGTGGAATATTGAGTGCAATAGCAGAAGTGAAACCAAAAACGCCAATGGTTGTCCGGCTGGTTGGCACCAATGCTGAGGAAGGTAGACGGTTATTGGCAGATGCTCACATGGAAACAGCAGAAACATTGGTAGAAGCAGCCCAAAAAGCAGTTGCTGTTGTAAAAGGAGCCTAACATGAGCATCTTAATTAACAAAAATACACGCTTGCTCATACAAGGAATAACCGGTCACGAAGGACTATTTCACACCCAGCAGATGATGGATTATGGCACCAATGTTGTTGCCGGCGTAACTCCGGGGAAAGGTGGAGAATGGGTGTTAAATGGAAAAATTCCTGTATTTGATTCGGTAAAAATTGCAGTAGAAGTAACTGGTGCCAATACGAGTGTAATCTTTGTTCCGGCAAAATTTGCACCGGATGCTATGTATGAAGCAGCTGATGCTGGTATTACATTAATTTTCTGTATCACCGAGGGAATTCCTGTACAGGACATGATGAGGGTACGAAATTACTTGGATCAAAAAGAGGTTCGCCTGATTGGCCCGAATTGTCCGGGCGCTCTTACTCCAGGAGAATCTAAAGTTGGTATTATCCCAGGTAACATTACTTTCCCGGGTTCGGTTGGTGTAATATCTCGTAGTGGCACATTGACCTATGAAGTGCTTTATGCCTTAATGCATGCAGATATGGGCGTTAGTACTTGTGTCGGCATAGGCGGCGATCCCATAAATGGCACAGGTTTTATCGATATTTTGGAAATGCTTGAAGTTGACCCCCGCACCGAACAGGTGGTCATGATCGGTGAAATCGGCGGGCAGGGAGAAGAACAGGCAGCCGATTTTATCGCCAGCAATATGACAAAACCGGTCGTTTCGTTTATAGCCGGGCAAACAGCGCCACCCGGGAAACGAATGGGACACGCAGGTGCAATTATTGAAGGCGGAGCAGGTACCGCGAAAGAGAAAGTGGCCGCTTTAGAATCGGCCGGTGTGCGTGTAGCTAAACATCCAGAAGAAATTCCCGATCTATTAAGGCAATAATAAAATAATTTATTCTTAAAAATGATTGGGATAATAAGAGGCGCAGGATAAGATCTGCGCCTCTTTATATGGAATTATTATTTCTTGTGCGAATCGACGTAATTAAGTACGTCGTTTACAGATTTAATATTCCGGGCATCTTCGTCTGAAATTGCGATGTCAAATTTTTCGCAAAAACCATCAATCAGGAAAAACTGATCCATTGAATCGGCTTTCAAGTCCTCGATAAAACGAGTTTCTGGCGTGATATTGCTGCCATCTATTTTTAGTACATCTACAATGACCGACTTGACATCTTCAAAAGTATCACCCATCAGATATCCTCCTAAAATGTAAAATGATCAGATTCCCTGAAATGAATTGTAACTTGACTGGGTAATCTGTCAAGACTAGAATTGAGACATGCCCGGAGATGCTGGTTTGCCCGCTCGAAAGTCCGATCATATTCGGATTAACTTGGAAGAAGATGTTCGATCCGGTATCACAACCGGCCTGGAAAAATACCATTTTATACACCAGGCCCTTCCGGAATTGAATCTGGATGAAATTGATCTCTCTCAAAAATTATTTGGAAAAGTTCTTAAAGCTCCTATTTTGATTTCTTCTATGACCGGTGGTACGAAAGAGGCTGCATCGATTAATCGAGTCCTGGCTGAATGTGCTCAAAAGAACGGTTTAGCAATGGGTTTAGGTTCCCAAAGGGCTGCGATAGAGCATCCTGAGCTGGCTTATACCTATCAAATTCGGAAAATTGCCCCTGATATTTTGTTATTTGCCAATCTGGGCGCCATTCAACTTAATTATTCTTATACGCTAGAACACTGTAAACGTGCAATCGATATGGTTGAAGCGGATGCTTTGATTTTACATTTGAATGCACTGCAAGAAGCTTTACAACCAGAAGGTGACACGAGATTTGGCGGTCTCATTAATAAAATTGAAATGGTTTGTCGCCATCTTAATGTGCCGGTTATTGCTAAAGAGGTCGGTTGGGGGCTCTCGCAAACGGCCGCCAGGCTTCTTGAAAATGCTGGTGTTGCTGCAATTGATGTTGCGGGAGCGGGTGGTACTTCCTGGTCCCAAGTTGAAATGTACCGAAATAAAGATGAACACCAGGCTCGTATTGCAGCCGTTTTCCGTGATTGGGGAATTTCAACTTCCGATTCAATTCAGACGGTCCATGCGGTTGCGCCGGAAATGGTTATATTTGCATCAGGCGGATTGCGCAATGGGATTGACATCGCCAAATGTATTGCTTTAGGGGCGCGTTTGGGTGGAATAGCGGGGCCATTTCTTAAATCTGCGATAGTGTCGATTGACGAAACTCTGAAAGTAATTGATGAAATTCAACAGGAAATGGCGATCTGTATGTTTGCTGTTGGAGCGGCTAATCTGGCTCAACTTCAGCTGACAACTTTAATAAAAGACCCCGGCAGGTAAAAAATGACCCTTCAATCTTTCACTGAAAAAATGCGTCCGGCGATCGAAGATGAGCTTTTTCAATCAATCGATCGAGCATTGAGTAATCATCCGAATGGATTACGGGAAATGCTTGCATACCATTTGGGTTGGGAGGGGCAAGGCGCCGGTCCAGAGGCTCAGGGCAAGAGAATCAGACCCTTATTGGCACTTTTATGCTCGGTTGCGGCTGGTGGCGATTGGGAGTCCGCTTTGCCAGCAGCCGCAGGCATCGAATTGATCCACAATTTTTCATTAATTCATGATGATATACAGGACCAGAGCCAGCTTCGTCGCGGCCGCCCCACCGTATGGGTGAAGTGGGGCATCCCTCAAGCAATCAATGCTGGAGATCTCATGTTCACAATAGCCCATATGGCAGTATTAGAAGTTGGTCGGACTAAAACAGCGCAAGTTACTCTAGATGCCTCCTCTCTGCTTCACCAGGCTTGTGTCGATCTTACCAAAGGGCAATATCTTGATCTGGCCTATGAAAATGAGAAAGTGATTCCACTGGAAGGCTATTGGCCAATGGTGGCGGGTAAAACAGCTGCTTTATTGGCATGTTCTACTGAAATAGGCGCATTGTTAGCGGGGTGTCAGCCGATTCGACGAAAGGCATTTAGACAATTTGGATATTCACTCGGTTTGGCTTTCCAGGTGCTTGATGATTGGTTGGGTATCTGGGGAGATACGGCTTTGACCGGTAAATCTGTAGAAAATGATTTGGTGTCGGGTAAAAAGACGCTACCAGTGTTGTATGGGATTTCCCAAAAGAAAAAATTTGCTGAACGATGGATCTCTGGCTCAATTAGTCCGGATGAAGTAACCTTGCTGGCAAAAATGTTGGAAGATGAAGGGGCTCAGGCTTATACCGATGCCATGGCTGACCAGCTGACAGGAGACGCCTTGGTTGCTCTGGATGCAGCATGCGACCAAAATGAAGCTGCCTTCGCTTTGCATGAGTTAGCCAACCAATTGTTGAGGCGAAATAAGTAATATTCATAACCAACTGATTACAAATGTAAATTTGTAGAATTTGTTTTTATATAAAGTTGTCTAGATTTCATTTTTATATTCTGGTTTTTTTCCTGAATTTCAGAAGCGCTTAATGATATAATTCCTTTATGTTAATGAAGATTTAATTGATTTTTGACAAGCGGGGTGCTTCCCGAATATATTCAGTCCTCTTGTTTAGTTAAATCTTTTTCTGAATCCTGAAAACTCATAATTAATAACAAGAATAAATGAAGTGCCTGTATTAAGCCCAGTCAACGACCGGCAAAGTGGAATTTTTTGCTGTTGTAGAATACTTATATCAATTTTTTGGAAGGTCGAAAATGGACATATTTGAAAAATGCGGACAATATACTGAAGCGAAAGATGCAATTGCACGTGGCATCTACCCTTTTTTTATCCCTCTTACAGAAAATGAGGGCACGGAAGTTTCATTCCGGGGTCATCGTTTAATCATGTGCGGTTCAAATAATTATTTGGGTCTGACAACTCATTCCAAAGTTCGCGAAGCTGCCGAACAAGCAATTCGTCATTTTGGGACGAGTTGTACCGGAAGCCGCTTTTTAAATGGTACACTTGAATTGCACGAACAATTGGAACGCGAGCTGGCTGAGTGGGTTGGTAAAGAGGCGGCCCTTGTGTTTTCAACCGGAATGCAAACTAATCTTGGCGCTATAAGTTCACTCGTCCTGAAGGGTGACGTAGTAATCATGGATAAAGATGATCACGCCAGTATCGTTGATGGCGCCAGATTGAGCTTTGGTAAAATTGAGCGTTTTCGGCACAACGATATTGACCACCTTGAACGAGTACTTGCTTCAATTCCGGAGGAATCGGGTAAATTAATTGTTGTAGATGGTTTATTCAGTATGGAAGGCGATCTTGCTCCAATTCCGGATATGGCTTGTCTGGCGAAGAAATACGGGGCTCGCTTGATGGTTGACGATGCGCATGGAATGGGTGTAACAGGTAAGGGTCACGGTACGACGGCACATTTTGGTTGTACAAAAGAAGTTGATTTGATTATGTCAACTTTTAGCAAATCTTTTGCATCTTTAGGTGGTTTTGTGGCAGGTGATGAGCCGGTTGTTCACTATATTAAACATCACGCTCGAGCCTTAATTTTCAGTGCCAGTATTCCGCCCTCAAATGCAGCAGCTGCATTGGCTGCTTTGCATGTCATGCACGATGAACCCGAACGGATTGAAAGAGTCAACCAGATTGGCGAAAAAATGCGGAAGGGCTATAAAGAATTGGGGTTTAATACCGGTAATTCGATAACACCTGTTATCCCAATTATTATTGGAGATGATGAGCTTACTTTCCGTGTCTGGAAATTGCTCTTTGATAACGGTGTATTTGTAAATCCGGTAATTTCACCAGCTACGCCTGCGGGGCGCCAGCTATTAAGGACCAGCTATATGGCCACTCACACGGATGAGCAACTCACCCATGTCCTGGATATTTTTGCGAAAGTTGGTAAACAGGTTGGATTAATTCATTAAATGGTCAATAATAATAATAATAATAAAACCTGCACGGTAAAAAAAACCGATGCAGGTTTTTTTATTACTTCAGCAAATAGAGAATCCCAATGGTATTAGGCCCACAATGGCTTGAAATGGTCGCGCCGGCTGTAGTAATACATAGGTCTTCAATTGTGGCTATTCCCATTAATTCTTGTTTGAGATATTCAGCGTCGCCATCACAACCCGAATGTGTAATAAAAACCCGGTGCAGATTAATTTGAGGAAGATTTGTCTTAAATTCATCCAGCAACGAAGTTAATGCTTTTTTACGCGTCCCACGGCTTTTTTCTTTTATATCCATTGTGCCATCTGTCCGCACCTCAATAATAGGTCGGATTTTTAACATGCTGCCAACAATATTTTGGATGGCAGAACAACGTCCGCCCATATATATATATTCAAGTGTATCCACTACAAAGGATGTATGGATTTTGGGAACGGATGCTAAGGTGGCGTTTAGAATTTCATCGCTGCTGCGACCCTGACTTTCCATCTCGGCAGCCTGAAGAACAAGCAACCCAATGCCTGTAGACAGGTTGCAAGAATCGACGACGTAGACTTTTCGGTCGTTTAATTGTTCAGCTGCCAGAGTTGCATTTTGGAATGTGGCTGAGAGTTTTGAGCCAATCCCGATAAAGATTGATTCGCCTGGAAATTTTTTAAAGAAATCTAAAAACTCTCCAATTGCAGGAGCAGATGTTTTGGGAAGTAGTCTAAACTCGTTAACAGACTGGTAGATTTGTCTCGGGTTGATATCGAGACCGTCCGAATAAGTACGATTGTTAATAAACACTGACAATCGAATAACGTTAACCCCATATTTTTCAAAAAGTTCAGAGCTAAGATCAGAGCAGCTATCTGTCAGGATATTGACCATTTTGTTCCTTGCATCGATGATGACATAAGTATCATAGATTATAGCAAGAAAAAAGGATATCGATCAAAAAAATTGATTAAAGTCAACGTTAATGGACACCCATTATAATAATCACGACTATTGAACAATGTGATAATGGACTATATTAACGGAGGGAAATTTGACTAAGACTGTGGCATTGTTTGATCTGGATGGAGTTTTAATCAAATCTGGAGGTTACCGAGCTGTATTTCATGCTGCAATGAATTATTTTCTAAGAATCATGGGTTTAGATTCAGAAATTGGCCCGAAAGAACAAGACCTGGTAATTTTCGAAACCTATGGTGTTACGGCTGAATGGGATATGCTGCCTATTTGCCTGGCGATTGTCTTTGAACACAGTTATATACTTTTTAATGAAAAAATTAAATTATTCAGTTTAGGGCAAGCGTTGTCTTGGGTAGCATCCCATAAAGAAGTTGGTCTCTTTGTAGATTATGAAGCTGCTCTACATAAACTGGCTCCCTATTTTTGGGGAACACCCGTGCCCGCAGAGTCGATAAGACTTGCCTGCCAAAATGGCCAGGGGAAGAAATTATTTCCGCATATATATTGCCATCCATTATTGGACCAGTTGTTAAGTAATACTCGTAGCGCTACAGATTCATTGACAACCCGCATATTGATGAATTTTCAGGTTGGGGATTCTCTTTTTGAGCAATCCTTTCAGATGCCGGCCGAAGTAAAAACCAAATCGATTTTACAGGTATATGATAGGTCATTACTTTCGGAGACTAATCTGCAGGAAATCCAGAATCTGTTCAATCAGAAACGGATCTGTTTGGCTTATCTTACTTTGAGGCCATCTTATCCACCAAAAGAGTTGGAGTTGAAAATGCCTGGCTATTCTCCAGAGGCTGAGCTGGCTCTCGAAAAATTAGATCTATATGGTGTTCCATTGATTGCTTATGGACGGATGCAATTTCTGGCCAGCCAATTGGACGTGACGCCAGACAGTTTGGTTAAACCTTTTCCATATCAGGCTTTAGCTGGCATAAAAGCGGCTGTCGAACGAAATGAATTACCAGCTCTGTTATGGACCGGAGAAATTTACAGGAGGATGCAATCGGCAGTCAGCGCGACTAAATTCAATATTAGTGAATTTTCGGAAAGTGGGTTATGCGATGATTTGGTAATTCATATTTTTGAAGATATGCCAGTTGGAATTCAGTCGACCCGTAAGGCAGTCGATCTACTCAAAGGATTTGGATTTAATGTGAAATTTACTGCCTGGGGTATTGCTTATGATAAAAAGATTGAAAAAGTATTGAGAGGGCAAGGAGCGAGGGTTTTTAGTGATATTAATCAGGCAATGAAAGAATTTTTTAAATTAATAATGCATTAATGCTTGCTAAATAATAAATATTGACCTAAAATAATATTTAGGCAAATATAAATAGCGCATCCTCTTGAATAACCCGGAAGGATGTCACATTTTTATATTTCATTTATGAGATATAATTTATCTAAATATAATAGTAATCAGCGTGAGGTGTTTTATGGTATTAGGTGATGCGCATAGCGGCATGAAAGTAAGGATAATCCGTTTTAAAGATAACCGGGGTCTAGAGGGGAAATTAAGACAACTGGGAATATTGCCCGGAGATGCCGCTAAAATAATCCGGCAGGCTCCCTTTGATGGTCCTTTTTTGCTTGAGATTCGGGGGCGTGAAATTGCTTTGGGTAGCCGCATTGCTGAAGGTATTGTAGTTGAGGAAATAGAATGAAGTTTGCACTAATTGGCCAACCCAATTGTGGCAAAAGCACTTTATTTAACCAGGTAGCAGGATATAAAGCCGAGACCGGCAATTTTTCAGGAACAACAGTTACATTTACAGAAAGCAAAGTCAGAGTAATGGGACAGGTAGTCGAGATTGTTGACTTGCCTGGTACATACACATTGTTAGGAACCAACCCGGCCGAACGAGAGGTATTGAATTACCTTTCTTGCAACCCGGTGGATATGATCATCAATATCCTGGATGCATCACATATGGCGCACGGGCTGGAATTAACCCTTGAATTGCTGGAACTGCAACGCCCGATGATTATTGCTCTAAACATGGTCGATGAAGCCAGGCGGATTGGGTTAAAGATCAATCTTCCAAAGCTGCAAGAGAGTCTGGGAGTAAAGGTGCTGCCATTAATCGCCAGCCGGGGGCAAGGGGTAAAAGATGTATTTGTAAATGCCTTAAATGGAACTCGGGAAAAGACTTTACCAAAGAGAATCCAATATAGCCCTTTCCTTGAAAAAGAAATACAGGACCTTTCCGTTCATTTGGATGGCGCTTTTGCGCCACTCTCAAGTGCGACGGTAGCTATTAAACTATTAGAAGGTGATACTCAATTTACAAATCAGATTGGATTTACTCAGCCGGATTTGATGGGTAAGATTAACCTTGCAAAAAAGAATATCTTTGATCTACGTGGGGAAGACGCGGTTTGGGTGATCAGCGGGGAAAGGCATATGAAGGCCTCCCAAATCGCGCAGAACGTTTTACTGCAAGGCGAGCGTCGTCTAACGCTGCGTGACCGTTTGGATGATGTACTGCTCCATCCAGTCTGGGGATATCTGGCATTAGTTGTAATTTTATTCGCATTTTTTGAATTTGTTTATTTTTTTGGGAGCATATTCGAGAAACCTATCCTCAGCGCTTTTGATTGGATTACAGTGCAAACGCAGCTCAGGATCGGCAGCACCGGTTTTTGGTCAGTCATGGCTGTAGGATTACTCCAAGGCATTTCCGGTGGAATTGCCATTGTGCTGCCTTATTTGACACCCTTCCTATTTGGTCTTGGCATTCTTGAGGACATCGGATATCTGCCAAGAGTGGCGTTTCTGATGGATGCATTGATGCATAGATTGGGCTTGCACGGAAAAGCGATTGTGCCTTTCATTTTAGGATATGGCTGTAACGTTCCTGCGATCATGTCCACTCGGATTTTGGAAGAGAAACGTGATCGCTACCTGGCAGCAGCCTTAGCTACTCTGGTACCTTGCTCAGCCAGGTTAGCTGTTGTATTTGGATTGGTGGCCTATTATCTGGGTCCAGGTCTGGCGTTACTGATCTACCTTTTCAATCTTTTTGTGATTGCCATTACAGCTCGGGTGCTGTCAGGAATACTGCCTGAAGACACCCCTGGATTGATTCTGGAGATGCCGGTCTACCGCCTTCCTACTTTTAAGAGTGTTATTAACAAAGCCTGGTTCCGCATCCGCGAGTTTATTGTGGAAGCCTGGCCAGTTTTGATTATTGGTAGTGGTGTCTTGGCGCTGTTGAATTACTTGAATTTAACTCGCTACTTTAATTGGATTGCTTTTCCTATTACCTGGGTGCTCGGTTTACCTCAAGGGGTTGGCGTTCCGTTGATTTTTGGAGTTTTACGCAAAGAATTAACCCTGGTTATGTTACGCCAGGCTTTGGGTGTTCAAAATCTATCAACTGTTATGACCTCTTCACAGATGATTACCTTTTCTGTGTTTGTTGTATTTTACATTCCTTGTTTGGCAACTTTGGCTGTTATTCGTCGTGAATTGGGGAGCAATGCAATGTTTTCTATCGCCGGGATAACTGTATTAATTGCTACATTGGCAGCATTGTTTGCCCGCGGAGTCACGGTCATCGTTTTTCACATATAATTTATAATGAGTTTTGGTAAGTAATCCCATTTCTATAACAGAAATGGTTATGCTTTGATATAATTGTTAAAAATTT
>DATFYI010000113.1:0-11835 GCA_035315125.1 Anaerolineaceae bacterium
GCATACAAGATAAGTATAGTGTACAAAAAGTAAACGTAGTCCCAAATGCTCATAATTCACTTGCTCTGACCCGCCGAGCATTAGGAAATTCTGCAGCCCGCTTTGTTGACGGAATACTCAGGGATGGGGATGTAATTGGGCTGGGTTGGGGGAGGACCGTGATGGAGATGGCTAACTTGATGGCTCCAGCCCGCCCTAAACGGATCGATGTTATTCCTCTGCAGGGCGAAAGCGGTTATACAGGTTCATATACACAGCTCAACCAGGTCGTTATGGAAGTAGCTCGGGCTTACAGCGCTACCCCTTATTTTTTACTGGCGCCAATCCTGGTAGGGACGCGCTTCCTGCGGGATGCTCTATTACAAGACGCGGTGGCCATCCAGGTAGCTGAGCGCTGGGGGAATCTCTCTGTTGCTTGTGTAGGGATTGGATCTGTACCGCCGGCTGAAGGCCAGATCGTTTATATTGGCGAAGAGAACATTTCTAAACTAATCAAAGCAGGTGCTATCGGAGATATTTGTGCCCGATATTTTGACCGGCAGGGCAATTTCATTACTGCCGAGCAGGATGATCGTATGATCGGGGTAAGCCTGTCGCAGCTTAAAAAAGCCCGCCATGTGATTGCATTAGCTGGCGGTGCAGATAAGGCAAATGCAGTTATCGGGGCGCTGCATATTCACTTGATCACAGATTTGTTTATAGACGAGGCCCTGGCTCAAGTACTGTTAATGGAAGCAAATTAGCCTTTCCATGGAGAAGTCATTATGGATCTTAAGAATCGGGTTGCTATCATAACGGGCGCAAGCGGTGGAATGGGTAGCCGCATTGCTAAGGCATTAGCCAAATACAATACTCACTTGACCCTGGTAGGACGAAATGTTGAAAAACTCCAAGGAGTCGCTCAGAACGTTCGCAAAAACGGTAGTGAGGCTCTGATCCAATCTTGTGATATCTGTTCAGAAAGCGAGGTCGAAAAAATGGTTGCAGCGACCGTCCAGACTTTCGGAACGGTCGATATCCTGGTGAATAGTGCCTTTTGGGGGCCGCCTGCCAACCTGGAGCAAACCACCGAAGAGCTGTGGGATAAAACAATCGATACGACTCTCAAGGCGCCTTACCTGTGCGCCCGGGCCGTTACGCCAATTTTTAAGGCTAAACGGGAGGGCCGCATCGTCAATATAGGCTCGAAAGCTGGTAAAGTTGGAGAGGACAACCGTACTGCCTATTGTGCGGCCAAATGGGGCTTGGAAGGTCTCACTGCAGCACTATCAGTGGAATTGCTTAAATACAACATCCATGTTCATTTGATCAGTCCTGCTGCTACCAACACTCCATGGTGGCCTAGTTCGGGTGCAGTTTTGACTCCCGAAGTATTGGACCGTATGATTCCGCCGGAAGTGATTGCTGAGGCAGTGATTATGGTCCTCAGTCAACCCGATAATGTCCATATCCCGGATGTACCGATCTATAATTATCGCAACCCATTCGAGGGCAAAGACTCTCCTTTTGCAGATTGATCCGCCTTTATTCCTTCCACCTAGACTATCTTGGCAGCGAATGGATATCTGGAGAAGGAAATAGAATTTCAATCCAGATCGCGTACTGTTAGGAGTCCACAACATGGGAAATCACTATCGAATTGCCGTGCTTCCGGGTGACGGGATTGGGAAAGAAGTTATGCCTGAGGGGTTGAGAACCCTTCGTATGGGAGAGAAAAAAACCGCTTCATTCCATATGACATTTGATTTCTATCCATGGGGATCCGATACTTTTTTAGATACCGGTCGGATGATGCCGGAAGATGCGCTTAAGATCCTAAAAGAATATGATTCTATTTATTTTGGCGCGGTAGGTCTTCCTGAAAAGATCCCCGATCATATCACTTTGTGGAAGTTTATCTTACCTATTCGTCAAGGTTTCGACCAATATATCAATTTGCGTCCTATTCGCCTCCTGCCTGGTTTGCGCGGCTCTCTCAGAGATAAGGGCCCTGCGGATATCGACTTTGTTGTCATTCGCGAGAACACAGAAGGCGAATATTCTGGGGCGGGCGGACGCGTCCATATACACTCGGACCAGGAAGTTGCCGTACAGACCAACATCTTTACCCGAACAGGTACTGAGCGAGTCTTGCGGTATGGATTTGAATTGGCCCGCAAAAGAAGGAAAAAGTTGATCAGTGCAACTAAATCCAATGCCTGCCAGTTTAGCATGGTGTTCTGGGATGAAGTGTACGATCAGATCAAATCGGTTTATCCTGAAATCCTCGCCGAAAAATGCCACATTGATGCCCTGGCAGCCCGCTTTGTTACCCATCCAGAGACATTGGATGTAGTTGTGGCTTCTAATTTATTCGGCGACATCTTATCCGATCTTGGCGGAGCATTGCAAGGCAGTCTGGGCTTAGCACCTAGCGCTAACCTCAATCCGGAGAAAAAATTCCCCTCGTTATTCGAACCAGTTCATGGCTCAGCTCCAGATATTGCGGGAAAAATGATTGCAAATCCAATTGCAATGATTTGGGCAGGGTCACTAATGCTCGATTTTCTTGGGGAGTCTGAGGCAGCTACCTTAGTTATGCGAGGGATTGATACAACCGTCTTGCAGGGGAAAGTGCTCACGCCCGATTTAGGGGGAAAAGCGAGCACGACTCAGGTTGGACAGGTGATAAGTGAGCAAATCGAGCAGTTCTAAAACAGGTTTGTCATAGAGTAATTGGACGAGCAAGCACTGCACTTGGGTATACCAGCCGGCTTGTCTGCCTGAAGCAATTGAGTTTTTAGATAGCTTTTTTCAGTTGATGATTTTGTAAAGAACCAACTTTATCGTTTGCGAGATCAGAGTCGCTTGAAAGGAACAGTGGTTTCGGCTATACTAATAATGAAAATTTTTTCGTTATTGAAAATATTTACATTTTTTATCCGGACATTTCCTGTCATAAGGTTATGGCTCCCGCACGCTTAGCCTCGGGATGGTGTTTTTCCAAAAAAATAATTGAATAAAAAAATGGAGGGGCAGATGACAGCTGAAGGATTTCAACGTAATTTTCCATCCCTCAAAATTTTGAGCGATGAACAGGTGGAGGCCATCCACCGCGGATCGTTGGAGATTTTGGAGAGTACCGGGATCCGTTTTGAGAGCGAAAAAGCACTCGAGTATTTATCCAAGAAAGGGTGTAAGGTGGATTTCAGCCAACGCCGGATCCGTTTCCCCTCAGGTCTGGTAGAAGAATGTGTTCGCCAAGCCCCGAGTTGCTTTCGGTTAAAAGGACGCACCCCGGAAAAAGATATCAATCTGGGAGGAAATACCTTGTATTTTTGTCCTTCGCCTGGGATGCGGATCGTGGATCTGGACACCTGGGAACAGCGCATGCCCACACTGGAAGAAAACCATGACGCCGTCCGAGTGCTCGATGCTCTTGAAAATGTCCACCTGGCTGCGTCTTATACCCCATACTGCGAGATCGAAAATGTCCCACCCAGTATGGTATTGCCGGTTAGCGCATTCAGCCGGATGAAGTACTTCACTAAGCCACAGCGAGTAGGCACAATCCTGAACAGCCATATCTGGGAAATGCGTATGGCGGAGGTGGTGGGGATCGATGTATTTGCTGCTATGGAAGCGGCACCGCCTCTCACGTGGTATAAGGATGCGATCGATTGTTCCTGGGCCTGTGCTGAAAAAGGCTATCCGGTTGAGGTGGGTTGCGGTTGCGTCATGGGCGGTACTGGGCCGGCTACTCTGGCCGGGGCGCTGGTGCAAAGTAACGCTGAAATTCTTTCTGGGATTGTCCTCGTTGAGCTGGTCCACCCGGGGAACGGGATTCTGGCAAATAGTTTTGTTTTTGCTCAAAATATGCGTTCAGGTTCCCCGGTGGCAGGTGGTATTGAAGTGTCTCTTTTTCAGGTAGCTTTCAACCAGATGTGGCGTGGTAAATATAACCTTCCGACCATGCTGGGCGCTTGCGGACCAAGCAATTCAAAACGGATCGATATCCAATGTGGTTATGAGAAAGGGGTTAGCTCGACGCTGGCAGCAATCTCGGGAGCGAGTGTAATTAACCTACATGGTGGGATCAGTATCGAATTAACTTATCATCCGGTCCAATCGATACTGGATAATGATCTGGCAGGTATGTTGGGAAAATTTGTAAAGGGTGTCATGGTAACCCCTGAAACTTTGGCATTGAACTTGATCCAGGAAATTGGCCCTATGCCGGGGCAATATATGGATAGCGAACACACCCGCGATTGGTGGAAGAAAGAGCAATACTTACCAAAAGTGATGGACCGATCGGGATATTCGGATTGGCTAGCGGGGGGAAAGAAAAGCGCTTTGGACTTGGCCCGGACAAAGATGGATAAAATTTTGGCCACCCATCATCCCGAACAGGATCTCAGCCAGGAACAGGAACGGGAGTTGGACCGTATTTTGAATGAAGCCAGCATTTATTATAAAGACCTGGAAGGGCAATAAAGCGAGATTCTTGTTTTATAATCCTCCGTGTAATCCGATTTGATGTATAATATAATAAGTTTACACGAGTAAATTGCCACTTTTAATTCTATGAACCTATCCAACAAACGACCCAGACGAGAAGATGTCGCCCGGCTTGCAGGTGTGTCAGTGGCAACAGTTTCTTATGTGTTGAACAACAGCCCAAAACCTGTTGCGGAAGAGACGCGCAATAAAATTCTGCTTGCAATTCAACAGCTTGGGTATCGACCCCATGGTTTGGCACGCAGCTTAAAGACAGGCAATACTTGTACAATCGGTTTAGTAATACCTGTAATCGCCAGTCCCGGCATGGCATATATGGCAAGCATCGTACAGGATGAATTATCGCGTCATGGTTACCAGGTGATCATGGGAAATGCCTACGAAGATCCTGACCGCGAGAATAACTTGCTTGAAATACTTATTTCTCAGCCGGTCGATGGCATGATTGTTACGCCAGCCTCGGTTTACGAAACAAGCCGTTTTAATCAGATTATTAATATGGGTATTCCTTTGGTCTTTATGGATCGATATGTGCAAGGGATCCAAACCGATTGCGTTGTTACCGACAATTTAACTGCTGCCTACAATGCGACCGAGTATCTGATAGGCCAGGGTTGTTCAACGATCCTTTCTCTTTCTTATAGTACGGTTGCGTCTTCAGCTCAAGAGCGTATGGAGGGATACCACAATGCCCTTTCAGCTCATGGAATGAGAATAAATCCAGACCAAATGCTGGTCATTCGTGATCCGAACGGCGATTCGATGGAAAAAGTTATCAAAGAGCACATTGACCGGTATGGAGTTCCCGATGGCATTCTGTGCACTACCCAGGAACTGGGTCTTCATTTTGTCCGTGCCCTCCAGACACAAGGGATTCCTATCCCCCCAAAAAAGGTGGTTATTTTCGACGCCGATTGGGCAGAGCTTTTAAGCCCACCGATCCCAATTATTCAACAAAATCTTCAAAGTATGGCATTGACAGCTGTCCAGTTTCTCCTTAATCGCTTGAACGGAAACACTGACCCGCCTAAGGTCATTCGTATTCCAGCAGAGATGATTGTTAAATAAATAGGAGTGATCCCATGCGCATATCCCCTGAAAAACTGGCTCGTGTTCAAAAAAGCCTCCGCGATAACGGGCTGGATGCTCTTTTTTGCCGCCTCTCGGAACATGTTTTGTATTTAACTGGCTATTGGCCGCACGGACAGGTAGGTGCGGCAGTTTTCCCGGCAAGTGGAAATCCGGTTCTGCTCATTGGGGAGATGGAAGCCCAACTGGAATTCAACACATTTGCTCCGGCATCCCAGGTGGAGGTGGTTACGTTTCCCTATGAGTCCAGCGAAGTAATGCGCGGGCCAGTTGATGTCCTGGCCAAAGCCTTACCTGCGGTTTTCCAAAAGCTTGGTTTGGTAGGGAAGGTGATCGGCATCGAAGAAAGTTTTGAGGGCTGTAACGTGGGTGTGTTTCAGGGTGAGGTTAAGTATCCAAACTTGCCAACATGGGATATGTTAAAAACTACCTTTCCGCAAAATGATTTTCGGGATGCAACTTCTCTTATCCTCAAATTGCGACAGATCAAGAGCCCTGAAGAAGTGGAGGCTATTCGATTGGCAATCGAGACGGCTGCATTTGGCTTGCAGGCAGCACGAGAAGCTGTTCACCCTGGGATGAAAGAGACTGAGTTGGCAATGGTCGTGGAAAGTGCTATCCATACGCGTGGTACAGGTTACAATGGTATCACCCAATCCCGTGGTTATGCTGCAGTCAATACTGGCGAGCACTCTGCGACGCAATGGGCACATTATGCCAACTCCACTGATCGGGTTATCTGCGATGGGGATATGGTGATCATCGAGTTGGGGAGTTTTGCCGATGGCTATTGGGCCGATCTGACCCGCAATATTGCAGTTGGAAAGGTTGACCCGAAATTTTCCGAGCTATATTCGGCTTTATGCGAGACCCAGCAGGCCGCTTATAAGGCTGCCAGGCCGGGTGTCCCGCTCAATGAGCTCGTAAGGGTAGCGCGTGCGACTCTAAAAAAATATGGCTTTGTTGAGCTCTGGCCACACGGATTAGGCCATGGCGTCGGATTTGCCTATCATGAAGGTCCTTCCGTCCATATCGCCAATCCACAACCCATCGAAGCTGGAATGGTCCTGACTATTGAGCCTGGGTTGTATATCCCTGGGCTGGGTGGTGTGCGACCTGAGGATATGATCCTGGTCCATGAAGACCACGTCGAGGTGCTCTCAGACAGTATCCTACGGGTGCTGTAATTCACGTAGGGACTAAAACTCCATGGCCGATAACAAACCCAGGAGTTTTAATTTATTGCAGTTGAAGGGGGGATCAGTCTTTTTCGGCCCCGGTAAAGATCACCTTGCCGCAGTTACCCTGGCGGAAAATTGAGAAAGCCTGCTCGGCATCCGCATAGGCGAAGCGGTGGGTAATGACCTTATCAACTGACAGTCCAGTCCGAATCAAGCCGATCATTTCATCGAATTCGCCGGTATTGAAATTACGGCTGCCATAGATCGTGGTTTCATTATTGATCAGTTGTTCCCAGGGGTTGAGGGCCAGGTGATGGCTGACACCTACTACCGCCAGCGTGCCACGTCGTTTGATGTTCATCAGAACTTGCTGGCAGACCGACTCGCTTCCTACACAATCGAAGCCGACGTCAATGCCTCGGCCATTGGTCCATTCTTTAAGGACTTTGCCGACGTCCTGTTCCGCAGGGTTGATAATCAAGTCCGGACCAAACTTGGCGGCCATCTCACAGCGGTAAGGGCTCATATCAATTGAAGCTACCTCGACGCCAAAGCGCTTGGCGGACATCAGCGCCCCTAACCCAATTGGCCCGGCGCCCCAAATCGCAATCTTCTGACCGGGCACCAGGTGTGCGCGTTTTACTGCCCGGAATGGGGTTCCAAGCATATCAACCATCAATGAAGCCTGCTCAAAAGTGATATCGCCTGGGATGGGTATACAACTGGCTTCAGGAACAAGCATATATTCCTCAAAACCCCCGTCATAATCAAAACCGATCACGGCGAGTTGATCACAAAAGTAGAGATCCCCTCGCAAACAATGTTCGCAGTGTCCGCAGGTAACATGGCAATTGATCGCTACTCGATCCCCGGGTTTGAGGCGAGCCGGCTGATCAACCGCGACCACGACCCCGGCGCTTTCGTGCCCTGGTACGGTTTTCTGGCCGGCGCTCATCAGGTTCTCCCGGTCGGTACCACAGATTGTTGCCGAACGAGTCTGAACGACCACCCAGCGACCGCTGGGTTTCGGAATAGGCATCTCATCAACCGAGATGCATCCTTGACCTAAGAAGTGGATTCCAAGCATTGTCCCTCCCTATCTTATACGTCCATAAATTCCCCCCCGGAGACAACCAACCCTTCTCCGGTAATATGGGATGCTAATGATGAAGCCAGGAAGACTGCCGCATTCGCTTGATCGCGCGGATCTGCCATTTTTCCTAAGGGGGTTTTTGCAACCAATTCCTCAATAAGCCCAGGTACGTCATTTATCAATCCTCTCAGCATGGCGGTATCGGTAGCTCCTGGCAGGATTGCGTTGACCCGAATCCCATATTTGCCAAGCTCCAATGCAGCCACCCGCGTCATTCCAATGACAGCGGATTTAGAGGAACAGTAGGCTGCTCCTTGGGGATCCGGCTTTTTCCCGGAGGCCGAAGACATGTTGATAATCACCCCTCCCCGGCCTTGTTCGATCATCATCCGGGCGATTGCCTGCATCATCAGAAACGTGCCGCGCACGTTGACCTGGTAGACCAAATCCCAATCTTCGATTGGAAAATCGACGATAAAATGCGGGCGATGGATACCGGCGTTATTGACCAGAATATCGATTCCACCGAAGACAGCCGCTACATCTGAAACGGTTTGTTGGATACTCTGTAGATCACTGATATCCAACCCGAAAGCCTTGGTCTCAGGTTGGCCTGCCTGCTCGATTCCCTGTGCGACAGCCTGGGCTTCATTGAACAGTTTATCAGCCAGAGCGACGCGCGCTCCCTGTTCGGCAAAAGTTTCCGCAATGGCCCGTCCGATGCCGCGCGCTGAGCCCGTCACCAGGGCCGTCTTCCCATCTAATAATCCCATTGGATACCTTCTTTTCTTTTAAGGACAAAACTAGGCCAATTCGGCGATATTGGTCGCCAGAGTTTGTAAGAAACGAGCGGCCGGAGCGCCATCCACCAGCCGGTGATCAATTGTCAGGCTAAGCGTCGTAACCGGATGTTGGGCAACTTTACTATCCTGGATGACCAACTTTTCTGTGATCCGCCCGACCCCCAGAATCCCCACCTCTGGTGGATTAAGAATCGGCGTAAAACTATCAATTCCAAAGGAGCCCAGGTTGGTAATGGTGAAGGTTGAACCGGATAAATCGTCCGGTTGGCTTTTGCGCGACAGGGCGCTCTCGGTCAAAATCCCCAGTTCTTTATGAATATCGGCGATCGATTTCCGATCTGCATCCCTCACCACGACGACCACCAAACCGGCCTCGGTATCTACTGCTAAACCAACGTGAATTTCCGATAATAGATGAATGGTTTGGCTTACTTGCCGGGCATTCAAGCGCGGATTTTCGTGAAGTGCTCGGGCAACCAAAAAGACCAGAATGGCATTGTAGCTGGGCACGGCTGCTGGATCGTTGGATGCAGCTTTTATCCGCTGGCGATAGTTTACCAATCCGGAAGCATCAATCTCTGAATGCAAAGTGAGCTGAGCAGAAGATTGCATAGAATGAGTCATACGTTCAGCAATGAGCGCTCGGACCCCATCTATCGGCAGGATTTGCTGCTGAGAAGCCGACGGCGTCATTATGGCCGGGGTCGGTGCGGCTTGGAGTTTGGAAACGGCTCGCTCAACGTCCTCCTGGCCGATGCGCCCATCTGGACCGGTACCCTGGATAGACGCCAGATCAAGGGCATTTTCGGTCGCCAATCGTTTAGCAAGAGGTGTAGCGAGGATTTTCCTTGAGCGGGCGATGGACGGCATGTTGTTGGGAATCTGTTTCGCATCGGCTGGCTTTTGTTCTATGACCGCCTGAGCCATTGCCGGAGCTGCTACCTCGTCAGGGTTGAATTTTTCGCCATCAGCCAAGATCAACCCCACAACCGTTCGTACCGGGACGGTTGCACCCGCTTCGACCAGAATCTTGCCCAAAACCCCATCGACCTGGGCGACCGATTCAGTCGTGACTTTATCGGTTTCGACCGTAAAAAGCGACTCTCCGCGTTTGACCGGGTCGCCCTCCTTCTTCAACCACTCTACAAGTAAACCTTCGCTCATGTTCAATCCCAATTTTGGCATTACCACATCGATTGGCATGTCTGACCTCTTTCAGAATCAAACGATTATATTTTTAAAATGAACCGCTGTTCACGGACGGCCTTTTCCAAGACACGATCAACGTTCACAATCCATGGGCCATCCATCCGTAAGCAAATCGAGGCTTCTTGCCCTACTTTTACCTGAATCTCCCTTTCTCCATCCAAAGCCAACATTAAAGGACGCTCGGGGGTTATTGGATAACACTTATCAGGCTCCAGCATATCAATCTGGCGCAATTTGAGCCTTGCAAACAACCCAGGCCCGATCGGCGCCATGACCGTCCTGGCGCTTTCTTCCTTGCAGATGCTGGCGACTGCCCCAAAAGGATCACGAATCGAGATGGACTGAACCATACCGACGATAGTGGAGAGGCCGATCGTAGCTGGCGCGGCGCGAGTGACAGCCACCTGTAGGATTTGATCCGTTTCCCATACTGCCCGTGAGCCTGTAAAAGTGTTGATAACAACGCCAACATCCACCAGGGCGTGATCGACCGGCTGTCCGTCGAGCACTATCTCAAGACGCTTGCTGCGATAACAGAGGGCGTGCTGCCCGGCAGGGTCCTCCTGGGCAATTATCCCGGCAGCCAGTCCGGCGACTGTCCCCTCTACAAACTGCGGCAACACATTATTCGTTCCCGTTGAGACGGGAAGGAGTGGAATATGGCGGCTTTCTTTAGCAACCAGGCGGGTAGTTCCATCACCACCGATAGCGATGATGCAGTTTGCCCCCATCTCACGCAACATGCGAACGGCGCGGATCGTATCAATGCCAGCGCCGACGAAATCCATATCCAATATGCTCACCCCGGCAACTACCTCCGGTTTGCTGTGCCCTAGATCTGCAATAGCCTGTATCCCAATTCCAAACTCATCCGGCATGATACGCACGTCATGAATGCCCGCTGCATCCAGGCCGAGCAGCATACGGCAGACGATATTGGCTTTTTCGCGATTTCCCATAACCAGCGCATGCGCTACTAGCCGGCGGATATCTTTCCCGGAAGCCGGGTTGGCAATAATCCCAACGATTGACATCTCAAACTCATCAAAAAAGAATAGGGTTAGCCACAACTCTCCTGGCTACCCCAGCTATCTTATTGCGGGTTCATGCAGGAACGCGGTTCAATACGTGGTATACCGCGGCGACAATGTCAGCTTCATTGGGCAGCACGTAATTCTCAAGAACCGGGCTGAACGGGACCGGGACATCTTTGGCTGTTACCCGCGCGATGGGCCCGTCAAGGTATTCCAAGGCCTCTTCGGCTACGATGGCAGCTACTTCACTGGAGACGGAGCACTCGCGCCAGGTTTCCTGTACAACTACCAGGTGCCCGGTTTTCTTAACCGATTCGAGCACCGTTTCATGGTCAATGGGATCAACGGTGCGCAGATCAACGACTTCACAATCGATACCTTGTTTGGTTAATTGCTCAGCGGCCGCCAGGCTCTTGTGCACCATTAAGGCATAAGTGACGATGGTCACGTCCGAACCGGGGCGCTTGATATCTGCTTTTCCGATCGGGATGGTATATTCTTCTTCTGGAACATCGCCTTTCATGGCATAGAGCTTTTTATGTTCGAAGAACAGGACAGTGTTGTTATCACGGATGGCGCTCTTCAGCAGACCCTTGGCTTCATAAGGAGTGGCGGGCATGATCACTTTGATACCGGGAACAAAGGAAAACATTGATTCAAAACTGTTGGAGTGCTGCGCTCCAGCGTTTAAATACCCGCCGACTGGAGCCCGGATTACCAGCGGCATTTCGAGAACGCCACCGAACATATAGCGCATTTTGGCGGCCTGGTTGACGATCATCTCACTCGCTAATGTGATCCAGTCCGAAAATTGCAATTCGATCACCGGGCGTATGCCGGTTGCGGCTGCACCGACACCCATCCCGACATAACCCAACTCGGAAACAGGCATATCAATGACACGCCCCGGACCAAATTGTTCGAAC
>DATFYI010000114.1:0-18800 GCA_035315125.1 Anaerolineaceae bacterium
CCCACCGTCTGGCAAGGGTGATCTTGCAATTGGAAGAGGCTGATGCGCATATCAACGACAACCGCCCGGATCAAGGACTGAATTTGCCCGGCCAATAAGGTCTAAAAGGGATGCAAGCATGAGCGCGCCTGGCAGATGGTCAGCTGAAAAGTGATAATGGTTTTGAGCTGATCGGGTGGTAAGCACAGGATGGGTGCGAAGCCATGCTGCTGGCTGCCGAGATGCATTCGTATGTGATCCTGATGGGCATAAGGATCCTAAATATTAAAGGCTCCCTGTCCTCATTGAGGGACAGGGAGTTGGTTCATTTTTGTCGATCGGTAAATTGATTATACCCAGGGGAGTCTGAACATCATATCTTTGGGTGCTGGTTACGGTTTTGGAGTATGGGTTGGCGTTGGAGTATGTGTCGGTTTTGGGGTATTTGTTGGCAATGGAGTATTAGTTGGAAGCGGAGTATGGGTAGGCAATGGAGTATTAGTGGGCAGCGGGGTATTGGTGGGCAATGGTGTGTTGGTGGGCAGCGGTGTGTTGGTAGGTAGGGGAGTATTGGTCGGGAGCGGTGTGTTAGTTGGCGCTGGACTATTGATGCAATACAGACTGAAATCTTGCTCACTAAAATATTGGTGGTTCGGGTTGTCGATATAAATTCTAGCCCAACCGTTGTAGGGGTTCGGATTTACGATATTATGTTTCCCAAGGGTCCAGGTTATCGAAACACTGATTGTGCCGGCGCTGCCGAAATCAAGCGTATTCTCGCCTGTGCTGGCGCCATTGCTGAACTGCCAGTAGTAAGTCACCGTGCCGGGTCCATTGGTTGTAATATCACCGCTGAAAGTAAATCTATATCCAACCGGGCAGGTTGCATCGACGAATTCGTTATTAACGCTCATATCAACATGCGTGACTGTAAAACCATAGCCTGACCAGACATTGATCAGGACATAGACCGGTGAGTTTCCAGCCCCAACGCCAAAGACTACACCCGTATCACTTCTAAGCAGCCAGTAACCTTCATATGCACCGGGGGAATACGGGGCCATCATATTGACAGATACCTCAACGCTTTGACCCGGAGCGACATAGCCAGGCAGATTGACAATAGTTGAAGCTGAAAGTGAGTTACCTGAACCGAATATCAATTGGAAGTTTGTGTTCCAGCTGCAGGAGCCTGTATTTTCTAATGCCCAGGTCTTGGTGAAATATTGACCTCCATCCAGGACTGTGCCATCTGGGATCGTGACGTCTCCAAGAAATGCAGCGCTATAACAGGCTGCATACGGCGTGATATAGCTATATGGCGTCGAAGTTGGCAAGGGTGTATTGGTAGGCGCCTGGGTCGCTGTGGGAGTTTCAGTTGCAGTTGCAGTGGCTGTTGGAGTGGGGGTCTGACTGGCTTGCGAGAGCGCAACTTGTGTGGATTGGGCTTGCAGAGTTTGTACAATTGCGGTGGTGGTCAATTCAAGACCAGGGGTAGGTGAAGGCGCCTCAGCCGAAACAAACAAACCACATGAGCTGATCAGCATCGTCATCAATAAAAAAGCAGGGGCGAGTAAACTATATTTCTTCATTCTCTTCAAATCTATTTCTAACTTTATTGGTATAGCCAAGCGGGCGGGATAAAAGATCCTTCAATGCACCATACCAAACAGGCTTTTGTACGCTTTCTGCCTTGTTTAATCTATAATTGGGTTTAGCCAGGCTGGTCCATTGATCAATCATCCGGTTTGCTCTTTCATAACCAGCCCGGATCATCATCTCGCTTTCTCGAAAATCCCAAGTTTGAGTCGAGCTTATCCCTCTAAAATCGATTGTGCATACGGGTACACCTTGCGCCTCTGCCAGACCCGTTTCCAGGTAGACATGACGGCGGCCTACAGCATAAAGATATTGTTTGAAATATTGGGCTAGCGTCGGGTTTTCATTTGGAATGGGGCTGGGATCATCCAGATCTAGAGCTATGATCTCGGTGGCGCCCAGAAGTAAAGTAGGCTCAATTGGGAGATTGGTAAGTGTGCCCCCATCCATGAGCATTTGCCCACCTTTTTGAAGTGGCACAAACCAGGGTGGTAAGGCGATGGATGTCAATAAACCTTCCAAAACAGAATCATCAGGGTTTTCTCCAAAAATAATCGGTTGGCCGGTCCCGAGATCCGCGCTGATTAATGCAAGCTTCCCCCAGGGCAGCTTTCTAAAGCTTAGGTCGCGGGTAATTCCTAATGACACAAGATAATTTTCGATCTTCTTCCGTGTGGCGTCACTGGGGTGGCCGACCATAATCCGCAGTGCGAGCTGTGCTACTTTTGGATTCAACATTTGCGCGTCGCTTACATCCTTCCAGACATGTTCCAGATGATCGACTCCATCCAGATTGACACCCCACAGCGCCAGTCCAGCAGCATTCATCGCGCCGATCGACGAACCAACCATTAGATCAGGAGTGATGCCGTTTTCCAAAATAGCCCTCATTGCACCAACCTGGAACGCGCCGCGAGGTCCCCCGCCGCTAAATACAATTGCAGTACATTTATCCATTATCTTCCTCCGAACATTGTGTAAACGAAACTATAAAATCCTACATGGTGATGCTCTATTTTGCCATTCCAGGTAGCTATAAAGTCTTGATCTGTGAGTAGTTCAGGCAGGATCAGACGAGAAACCATCTTCATCTTTATCTCTTTGGTCGGATTCCTGGCTCCCATCTGCCTCGTGGCTATCTGATCTGATAACCATATGCTCATCAATATCCGGCTTTTGATCTTCTTTATTAGAGGTAGAATGCTTTCGCCTGAGCCGGAGATCTCCAGCAAACCTTTTTAGAAATCGATCGCCAAGCAGACTTTGCATTTGGATTAACCCGATTCACCTTTCGATAAAATTCTGTTCCCTGGCCAAAGCAGATTATTTTACTGCTTTCAGCTCCAAGAGAATTGACAAATCATTGTTCGTCATCCTGCTTATAGTATCAGCCTGGGCACACGCCGTCATGAATCGAAAGTGCTATAAAAGCATCAATACAGTCATCGATCCATCTGCTGTTGGAAGGCTAGATTTCTATTTCCCGACCGGATGGGCTGCCAAATAAAAACTCCAGTAACAACATTCCAATCAAACTGATAATCAGTCCGCTGATCCGACCACCCGAATGCTTCTTCTGGTATTGTTCAAATTCTACATTATTGGTTAATAGATCCTTATTCATTTTTTCTCCTTCATCCATCGCTGCATTACATAAACGGTAAACATTGATGGGCTAAAATAATTTCTCCGTAATACAACTATAGGATACTCCGATCGATATAAGCTGTCATGAACCGAAAGTGTTAAAAAAGGGTCATTTGGTTTACGCGACTTTAATTTCGCTGATAAAAAATGTCCAGCCATACCTAACTGGATATAATCTTTATCTTAGCATCCTATCGATTGCGCGCAAAATCGACTGGGCTGTTATACGCTATGGAAGGTTGTCTGGGTTGATGGCAGCCGAAAAATCAGTCAACCGAATTGCCAGGCGTTCAACTTCGAGGCGTGCGCGCGGATTAAGCAGAACTCCAAGTTCTTTGGGGCGCTCAGCGCGGTAGCCTTCATCCATCGTATAAAGTTCAGGGGCTTCCAAGGCCGGGTGAACCATGAGCTCGCTCAGGCCGGGTGGAAGTTGGTGGAGGATAGCGGAGAAGTTCCCCAGGGTGGGGTCGGCGAAAAAAGCGCTGATAAACCAATCAGGGCTTCCTAGTTTTGCAGCAACTTGCCGCAATTGGCGATGTGATTTGAACTCATGAAGAAAACGCATCGGGTAGCGAGGATATTGCAAAAAAATAGAAGGTATCAATCGCAGGGTGTCACCCAGGCTGTTTAGGCTACCGATCATAAAACGACCGGGGACAATCTTGAGAATGGGCTGCCGGACTGGAACATGGTACTTACACGCCAGCTCAACCACAATCTCAAAAAGGGGTGTGCTGAGCGCCATAAAATGCCCGTGGTAATCAATATGATCAAAAGATACACCCCACTCCAGCAGCAGCTCGGCCTGAGCCGTTGCCTCAGCGCGGACTTCATCCAACGGAATTTCAGAAAGTCTCGGGTAGACCGCTTCCATCGGGAAAAAAGTACCATCTGGACGGACTAAGTGTCGAACCCGCGCTGCTGGCAGGACTGGACGCCCTGCGGTCATGTTGAGATGCAGGCCAATCGGTAGGGTTGGCTCAAGCGCATGAGCGATTGCGACCCGTTCTGGTGCTCCAGGGATGCTTACCATCGCACTGGTGGTGGTGATCAAGCCTTCCCTATAACCCAATAAAATTCCCTGAGTAATTGCGTCGTTATATCCAAAATCATCGGCGTTGATGATGAGTGAACGTAAATTAGAGGCCATTTATAACCATTATAATTGAAAGCACCCAAGCTGTCGTTGGCAACACCTCGGGTGCTACTAAAGACTATAAGAAGCTATAATCCATCATGCATAGACTGGTTCTCGGTTTTCTTGCTTTTGAAACGCATTTTCTTTATGCAGTTTCAAAATGCCAGATACATCCTGTGGAGTGATCTCACTTTCCGCACCAGCTTTAAAAGCAATCGCAATCGTACCCGGCCCAACGTGAGCGCCAATCACGGGGGTGAAATCTGACAAGATTGACTCAATCGGTGAAAAACGTTCCTGCGCCTTTGCCAGCAACTCTTGCGCTGGATCCTTAGCCAGGGCATGAAAGACACAAATGCGCACCGGCGTGCGATTACCAATTTCCTTTTCCACCAGATCCAGCATTCTCTCGAGCGCTTTTCGGCTGGAGAAAGCGCTGCCGGCAAGTTCGACTTTTCCACCTCGGAATTCAACAATTGGCTTGAGATTAACAGCTGACCCTAACAACCGTTTGGCGCTGTTGATACGTCCGCCGGCTGCCAGATATTTGAGGGTGTCGAGGGCTCCAAAGACCCCAATATTTCCATAAGCTTTTTGTGCGATTTGTTCGCAGCTGGATAGATCCATGCCCGCTGCAGCCGCACGGGCAGCGGCCAACACTTGCAAACCTAAAGCCATGCAAACTAGATTTGTGTCCATCACCGTCGCACGATCCTTTGGAAATTTCTGCAGCTCCTCAACCGCTGTCTGATAAGTATTAGAAATACCACTGGAAATCGGCATCATCAGCACATCGTAGCCATTGTTTATCAGCTGCCTGACGTTTTTGTTAATCTCACCGGCAGATAGCTGGCTTGTGTGAGGCAAAGTGTTCGATGTGAGCAACCGCTTATAAAATTCCTCTGGCTGGATATCAACACCATCTCGATAGCTTTGCCCATCCCAATTCAATAAAAGTGGCATGACTCGAATAGGATATTGGGCAACCAAATCGTTCGGTATAGATGCGCTGCTGTCTGTTAATATCATTACAGGGTGTTCCATTTTTATCTCCTTCCTGACCATTTCCCTTTTTTAGGTCAGTTCACGAACCTGTATTAGTAATCCGGATTTTGTCCGGGGCTTATCTGAATGTTATAAATCCAATGATATATTCAAGCGGCAAATCCCTAATAAGAATGGGAAAGCTCTTTTTGTGGCACATAGATTGCGCCGTTATTCGGAATCTTCCGTTCCATTTCACCCAGCAGTTTGCGCATGCGTGGGCGGTTATAACGCTGCAGGATTATAGGAACAAGGTTGTTGAGAACAGCATAGGCAACCATCGCCCAGCCAAGTGCAGCATTGTTCCACAAGAAGAAGAAAACGCTCGGAAGCATCATAACCCAATGGCAAATCTCAGCCCTGACGCTCTCCTTCAACCAGCGCTCCAGGTAAGCAGGATCATTTGTAGGCAGGTTTTTGATGGAAAATGCGCCGCGATAGAGCGCCGAGCCGTTTGGGATCAAGTGTTTCCAGGTACGAACATGAAATAACTGTTCGTAGATCTCTCCATCCTTTTCCCATGGAAAGGTTTGGAATAACCACTGGTTTGGATCGAGCCAGCTAAGTGGAATTTTGGAACTAAGAAATCCGATGCTAAGTTGAAAGACCATCCAGGCCAGGATATCTATAAGAATTGTGTGTAACGGATCGAAAAAAAGTATTTGCATAAGACTGCCTTTCACTAGATTTTCATTGTTGAAAATATCATAACCGGGTGGAGAAAGGCCGTCATCAATCCAAAGTGTTAATAAAGTGTCAATGTTGTAGAGCGGAGATTTCCTGGTCGTACTTATCTAAGGCAATTAATTTCAAAATTTCGATAATTTCCCAGACTAGCATACGACCCTGGTATCGGAAAGCCCCTTTTTTAAATAAAATACCAGGTATCGGCCTGGTATTTTACTTTTATAGCATCTTTATTGCACGGTTACATCCACGGAATAAGTCTTCAGAGGGGGAACGTCCTTCTCGAATGGTCGATGATAGACCAGGGTCAGTTTTCCCTGACCAGCCTGAACCGCCTGGAATTTCAGGACAATCTGACCAGGAGCTCCCATCTTGCTGCTGCTGGGGGTCTGTTCTGCAGTGCCGACTTGCTTTAAGATCGGTATTTCTTGTGCTGTCTCCCAGGTATAACCGGTGGTTGCGTTACCATCCAGGGTAACGACCAGGGTGTCACCCTGCTTCAGAGATATGTTTTTCCCTGCATCCGCTGCACCTATCGCCACCTCTTTTTTAGTGTTCAAACTAAAGGCTGCCACGATAATGATGACCAGAACCAGGCCAGATATTATGAGGATCCATTTTTTGTTAGACATTTCATTCTCCTTTGTATCCTTTATTTTTTTCATGATTTTTAATAGTTATTACTGATTTAGCAACGCGATCGTAGGACGATTTAATTCATAATTGCTTCAATGTACTCCGGTAAGGCAGTAGGATCGATCTGGTTGAAATTCACTTTCGTAAACGCATTATCTGCCTCGCACCATCGAAACAATGAGCCAGATGGAGAGAACCAGCACCCCTAGAAAGCCTATCGCGATCAGAATCTTCAGCGGACTTCCGTTGGCAGCGGTGGCAATGAGCACAGACAGGCCAACTACAAGCGCAGCGACGATGATACTCAGGGATAGGCGGTTTATCAGACGGCCCAGCTCGGACACCATTTTTTCTAAATCTCGCAATTGAAAATCGAATGGCTGATCGTATTCAATTTTATCCATCAATTGCCGAGAAGCTCTCGGAAGCTGCGTAAGAAATTCTCCCCAGTCTTTACCCTGGCGCAGGATTGCCTTGCCCCAATCCGCATTTGGCACGAGCATCTGCCACTTCATTTGTTGCGCAATCGGTTTGGCGACAGAATACCAATCGAAGCCGGGATCCAGTTGCTGACCCAATCCTTCCATCATGACGACCGTTTTAATTAGCATCCACCACTTAGCCGAAAGACTCATGTGGTGGCGTGTTATTAGAGTAGTAAATTCGGTCATTAATTCCTGAAAATTGAATTCCTTCAGCGTCTTGCCTGCATATTCTTGGAGTAACTGGTCCAGGTCGCTAACCAGACGAGCCCGAATGACACCACTCCCGGTAACGCTCAAACGGATCAACTCATTGACCATATCTTCTGCGTCCAGGTCGCTGGCGCAAATAAGCAGACGGGTGAGGCTCTGATGCTCGCGCTTACTCAATTCTCCCATCATGCCAAAATCCATCAACCCAATTACGCCGCCGGACATTACCACCATGTTGCCTGCATGCGGGTCGGCATGATAAAAACCATATTGGAGGACTTCTTTGGAGATGATGGAAACGGAGTTCAAGGCCAGCTTTTTCCGGTCATAACCCGCCTTATCCAGCGCCGGTAAGTCGTCGACTTTCATCCCCGTAAGTCTCTCCATCACCAGAACCCGTCGGGTTGAGTAATCCCAATAAACGATGGGAATATGAATCGTTTCATCGCCGGTGAAGTTCGTCCGAAAGCGATCGGCACTACGCCCTTCGCGACAATAATCGAGCTCATTAAGCAGGCTCACAGCAAACGGCTCAGCGATCTCTGCTGGTTGATTTTGTTCGCCCCATTCTGTACGCTGCGCCAGCGCCGCCAGGTCCTTCAATATGGCCAGGTCCGTTTCAATAACCGTTTGAATGTTTGGTCGTTGGACTTTGACGACCACTTCGTCGCCGTTATTGAGCACGGCAGCATGAACTTCACCCAGAGAGGCAGCGGCCAGGGGTAGCAGATCAATCTTGGCAAATTTGTGCTCAGGCTCATCTCCCAATTCCTCGGTTATCACGGCGCGGATTGCTTCCCAGGGTGCGGGTGGAACTTCGTCCTGTAGCTTGGATAGCTCCTGGATGTATTCAGGAGCCAATAAATCTGGCCGGGTGGTCAGGATTTGGCCCAACTTGATAAAGGTAGGGCCCAGCTCTTCCAGGGCCAGGCGTAAATGCACAGCCGGCGTCAATCCCGTAGATGTTTCAGCATTTTTCAATTTGCGCGATTGAAAGAACCGGTGCTTTTGTTGAAATTTATCCATGGTTAAGTCAAAACCATGCCGTGCGAAGACCGACAGGATTTGTTTATAACGCTTTCGGTAGGACGACCGATTAACGGATGATGTCTGAAATTGAGTGTTCATGTTCCTCATTTTGGGAGGAACCATCCTCTCACATTGCCTAGGAGTGGTTCTCTTCGCTATCTGTTTGCTAGTTCTTATGGCATTCGTTGTTTTTCCCCAGCTGGGACACCACTTTTCGGGGCCAGCGAACCCTGCCAACTTTATAGGGATAAGGGGGTTCCCAGGTGAGCGGCGCGATAGGATAGTCTGCAGAAATGAATTCGGGAAAAGCATTGAAAATTGGTGTGTCACGCTTCAAAAAGATACTCCATTCACTGACCACATTTATCACTTCAACCGGCACCAGGACATCCCGATGTCTCAGCCTGCCGTCCAAGGTTTGATTGACACGGACAATCGCATGCGTGACCAACCGGTTTTGAGGCCGGATGACCACCTGAACCACAATACCCATCATCCCGCTCTCGCAGTATACCCTGGCCCCTATCGTCGGCTGGATCGCAGGTCGAATAATCTCCGCCTGCTCGCCTTTCACCTTGGGAAGTGAGATGACCCCCCGCACAGTAGGAACCCGGGCTGCGTCCTCTTCTGCAAGTTGCTGCAGTTCCCGGCTGGGGATTTCTCCGCTCAGGGATGTCCATCCGTGATAACAGTAGACCGGTAAACTATACGGCCGGACTTGCTCATCCTTCCATAGCGACCGGGCTACCTGGCGCGTCAGGTCCGGGTCGGTGACCAGATGATTGTGAACGGCAAGTACTCCGCTCACTGAGCGGGCGATCTCCTCCAGGCGTCGAAAGAGCAATTCCCTGGTGATATGCCCGGTTAGAAAGACCTGACCTTCCTCGACCGAAATAGAAATATCCTGAAATTCGAACGAAGAAATCGTGTCTTCTTTCTGAAATGCTATCCAGATATCCTCCTGTATATTTTCACCCAGCCCGTTGACTGACTTAATATCTACATCGTTAATAGCCACTTACAAACCTCCATAGCCCCATGCATAATCCTTTAGACGGTCTTCCCATTTATACATACCGAATTTACTTTCCATCTTGGTTCGACCATTAAAGAATATCTCCTGATTACAAAGTAATTTAGGACGATTCTGAAGTAAGATAGAAATCATCGATGAAACCTTTAAATTGTTTTTACTATTAATGGTATGGTATCATCGATACGATCCGCTTTCATGGACTGAAAGTGCTAATAAAGTATCATAAATTTTTGGGGAATAATGGAAACAAAGACTGAACAGCCAGTAAAAGCACCTCCTGCCTTCACCGGCCTCAGCGATGCAGAGGCTGAATCCCGGCGTGCACAGGGCCTGGGCAATCGAGCCACAATTCCATCCAGCCGGACCTACTGGCAGATCTTCAAGGAAAACGCCTTCACCTTTGTCAACATTGTCCTTTTTGGGCTGGGGATCATCCTGATCTTGCTCGGCCGGGTGAGTGACGCCCTGGTTTCAGTTGGGGTGATCTCGATTAATATGATCGTCAGCATTGTGCAAGAGATCCACGCCAAGCAAACCCTGGACCACATTTCGCTCATCACCCGGCCGGCGGTAACGGTTGTGCGGGAGGGTATGCTAAAAAAAGTTGACCTGGAGGCAATCGTCGCCGGAGATGTCCTGCTGGTTGAGACCGGGGACCAGGTCGTTGCCGATGGCGCGTTACTGAGCGAGGATGCTATCCAGGTCGACGAATCCCAGCTCACCGGCGAATCGAATCCGATCACGAAACACACAGCGGACCCGCTGTATTCGGGCAGCTTTTGCTTGAGTGGGAGCGGCTATTATCAAGCCGAGAAAGTGGGCAGCGAGAGTCTCACCAACCGGTTGACTACCTCAGCCCGTACTTTCCGGCGGGTGAAGACCCCCCTCCAAAAAGAGGTGAACCTGGTGGTGCGTGTACTCCTGCTCGTTGCCGGATACCTGGAGATATTGCTCATCGTCAACAGTCTGTTCGAAAAAATCCCCCTGGTGGAATCAGTGCGCATGTCGGTGGTCGTCCTGGGGCTTATCCCGAATGGGCTTTTTCTGGCAATTGCGACCTCATATGCCATGGGTGCGGTGCGCATTGCAAGCAAAGGCGCCCTGGTGCAGCAGTCCAATGCGATTGAGTCGCTCAGCCATGTGAATGTCCTGTGCCTGGATAAAACCGGAACGCTGACTACCAACCGTCTGAAAGTCAACCACCTCGTGCCAGTCCAAACGGCGGATGATATCTTTCGCTGTGCGTTGGGCGATTTTACGGCCAGTTTCCAATCCCGCAACCAGACTACGGCTGCAATCTCAGAAGCCTGTCCGGGGTCTGCCCAGCCCACCCTGGAGTCCGTCCCTTTCTCATCCACTTATCGCTGGAGTGGGTTGGCGATGAACAGCGGCGTCTATATCCTTGGCGCACCCGAGACGGTCTTAGCCGCCCTCGAGCAGCAAGATTCTCTACTCCCAACCATTGAGGAATGGACCCAGCAGGGGCTGCGAGTGCTGGTATTTGCTCACTCCCCAAATGTGGTTCCCCTGCATGACGTGCATGACGCGCCTGTGCTGCCTGCCGGCCTGGTCCCGCTGGGATTGATTGCCCTGGCAGACGAACTAAGGCCAGAAGCTCGTGAGACGCTTGAGAATTTCCGCAAAGCCGGAGTTGAACCCAAGATTTTCTCGGGAGATAACCCGGATACAGTCGCTGCCCTGGCTAAACAGGCGGGGTTCGACCCGCAGAGCGAGGCAGTCTCCGGAATCGAGCTGGCCCGGATGAAACCTGAGCAAGTCAGCCAGGCTCTGGCAAACCAGTCCATTTTCGGACGCATCGCACCCCAACAAAAAGAGCAAATGGTTCACATCCTGCGCGATCAGGGGAAATACGTGGCCATGATCGGGGACGGAGTCAATGATGTATTGGCGCTCAAGGGCGCCGATCTGGCGATTGCGATGCAGAGTGGCAGTCAGGCGGCGCGAGCAGTGTCAGACATTGTCCTGCTGGATGATTCCTTCGGGGTGCTGCCTCAAGCAGTTCTGGAGGGCCAACGTATCCTGAATGGGATGCAGGATACCTTCAAACTCTTTCTCACCCGCATCTTGTACGTCGTCCTCTTGATCCTCTCCTCCGCAGCGATCGGCGGCTTCCCGCTGACTCCCAAACACAACTCGATCCTGACCTTCCTGACGGTCGGGCTCCCGACCATCGCCCTGGCTGCCTGGGCAAAACCGGGCGCGGTTCCTCAAACGAACGCACTCCGCAGGATCAGCCATTTTGTTCTGCCGGCCGGTCTTGCCCTGGGGTTGGCTGGAATGGGGGTCTTCATTGGGTTTTTGATCATGCCGGCGGTCCTTTCCGGGCATTTTTCACTTTCGAACAGCATTGAAGTAGACCTGGGCAGTATTGGCCTCAATATCGCCCAGACGGCGCTGACCAGTTTTTCGATTTTCTGCGGCCTGTTCCTGATCTTGTTTGTTGAGCCGCCAAGCGAATTTTGGGTGGGCGGCACCAGCCTGCGCGCAGATCCGCGTTCATATTACCTGGCCGGGGGTCTGTGCGCTATCTTTGTTTTGATTCTGGTAACCCCTCCCCTCAGGAACTTCTTCGAGCTGGCGCCGCTGGCATGGTTCACTTATCTCCTCCTCTTTGGATTAGCGAGCCTGTGGGCGTTGCTGGTACGCTGGCTTTGGCGTAGCCAGGCTCTGGATCGGTATCTCAGTCTGGAATAAGGAAATGCGTAAGGATCTTTCCAAAAAGGTAAATGTCAGAGCCTTATATCTTTCACCTGATTGCTGAGTGCACCATCATAGACTGCTTTTGCAATAGTGAAAGCCAGATATCGGCTCTGACATTTCCTGGCCCGTTTTGCCCATCAGGCTGCAACTCAGGTCAACTTAAAGGAACATGCAGATGCTCAAAAGTCGGTCAAATCGGCTTCTAAAGTATATTTGAAGAGCTTTCCACCCTCACGCTCCAGCTCTTTAACCAGGCGGTCAATCCAGGTTGGTTCAACCATAGCAACGAGCGCCGAATTACCTGGTTGCAGGCTATCTTGCAGATTGCGTAAAAATTCTTTTGGAAAGCCCAGGTCAATAAGCTGGGCGGCCACTCCGCCGGTCCCTGCACCTGCGACAGCACCGATGATAACTCCCGGAACGCCGCCGAGCAGGCCGATCAGCCCGCCTTCGATCAAACCAAATAATGCGCCGCTTGCGGGTTCAACGTTTTCGGTGTCTTTGACCGACACCTTTCCGTTTTTGTCCTTGACCATCACCGCTGCGTCCATCACCTTGACGATCCCGTCTTTTTGTAACTGCCTTAAATCCTTCAAGGCATCAGCGGCGCTAGTTTCATCGTCGAAGACCCAGACACTAACATCGACATTTTTTTTCATTTTATACTCCTTTTTTTCTTTGGTAGATTTTGTTTCCACTTTACGCAACTCTTTCTTCGTCTTGATTTGAGTCTGCGTTCGTGATCGGAAAATTTATTAGACGTCGGGTCGAATCTAAAAGTCTCCTTTGAGATGGGGAGACTTATGGGATCAGGCCCAATTTGCGCGCCATCGAGACCGCCTGGGTGCGTTTTCTGACCTCCAGTTTGGCAAAAATATTGTAGGCGTGCCGCTTCACAGTATTGAGCGCCAGGTAGAGTTGGGCGGAGATTTCCTGGTTAGACTTTCCCTCGGCGATTAATTTCAATACCTCCATCTCGCGCGCCGAGAGAGAAATCGGTAGCCCATCCTCCAATTTTGCAGTGGTTGGCTTTGCCTCCTGGGCCTTTGCAGATTGAATGGCAGCCGGTTGCTCCCCTACCGGATGTGGCAGCGCGGCCAGCAATCGTTCGATAAAGGCTGGAGAGGGCAGATAGCTCTCCCCTTTTTGTTGTGCAGATTGGCATTCACTCAAAAGCGTTGAGAGATACCAGCCTTCATCCAAATAGATCTGCTGATATCCCTCTGGTTCACCGAGCGCCAGTGCCTTCAACAGGGTGTTTACCGCACGGTCATCCACCAGAGCGGCTTGAGCCTGGGCCAGCAAGATCAGAATCTCAATCTGCGAGGTTAGCCGTTGAAACCTCGTCGCTTCCGTCAAGAGCATTTCCAGCAGGTCTGAGGCGGACTGAAGGAAAGCTGTATTCCCGCTAGCTTGACCTTTTCGAAGCAGGTATCTGGCCTGGGTGAGCTGCAGGTATTCAAAAATGTGGTATGGATAATCTTCTAAATGGAATTTTTCGGTGAGTTCCGGAAATTCACCCTTTTTCCACCACTGTTCTGCCTCGGCCAGGTCATTCCGTATCAAACTCAACCGGACAGCGAGCGCGGGTACAACTTTACTATCCCATTGGCTGGATTCGTTGCTGTCACTGAGCCGGAATGCTTCGGAAATTACAGCCTGAGAACCCGTATCGTCTCCTTGTGCCTGCCGGAGACGGGCCAGAGAGATCAGTCCCTCCTGGCTGCCCATCGACCACAAGTTCTGAGACATCTGGTAGCCTCGCTCTAGATAGGTACTTGCCTCCGCCAGCGAGCCGCGTTCAAGCATGATCTCGCCCAAACCTATCTCTACCAAACCTGCTAACGGTAGCGGCTTTCCATTGGAACCCATGGTCATATACTGGGCCTTTTGTAAACTTTTCCAGGCCTGGCTGAGCCGGCCCTGCAAAACCTGTTCGTAAGCCAACTGGCAAGAGGCAACGATCATGACCATGAGGTTATTTGCTTGCCGGGCGATTTGCACTGTCTCCCGCAGCGACGCACTGGCTTTTTCAGTATCCCCGGAGAGGACAAAGTACATGCTATCATCCAAAGCGATCAAGCTTTGGACAAAGGGATTCTCTTCCTGAAGGTAGCTGGTCGCTTCTCTGGAAAACTCAGCCGCCTGATCCAAATCGCCGCTAAACAGCGCCAGGGTGGATTCGCAAATGGCTAATCCACCGCGGATATTCCAAAGTCCAAAGCCCTCAAGCTCACTGCCGGTTTCATTTTGACCCGCCCTGGATAAATCGTCTGTTTGACGATCAAGCTCACTAATCCGCCGCCGCACGTCATCCAGCCAGTAGCGAGCAAGGTCCAGGCGATACTCGGCGATCAATCCCCAGGCGTACGGCAGGCTCAGACTCGGGTGCACCTGGATGACAGCATCCGGCAGTTTGCCAATCCAATCGGTGAGTGGAAAAATTTCTCCCGTTCTGATCAGGGCCAGGATGTTGCGCTCGATTAATTGCGCCGCCCATTCCATGTCTGCCGAACCGAGCGCATATTGTAAGGCTTTTTCCAGGTCGCCTTTCTGCTCGAACCATTCGGCCGCCCGCTTATACAGGAGTGGGATCTCGCCCGGGTTAATTTCCGCCTGGACGTGCCGGAGAAAATCTGCAAACAAGGGATGGTAGCGAAACCAATCATAGCGCTCATCTAAAGCCGTGATAAAAAGATTTGCGTGAACCAGCTGGTTCAACATAACCGTTCCAAACCCGGGCTGAGCCCCCGGGTTCACTACGGCTTCACAAAGTGGGCCGGTGAGCGTATCTAAAATGGAACTTCTCAAAAGAAACTGGCGAATCTCCTCCGGCTGTTTATCCAATACCTCCTCCGCCAAAAATTCAGCCAGGTAATGAGTTGTCCCTTCCTGATTGGTAAGCAGGGCAGTTGGATCGAGTTGGTGTCGCAGTGAGATAGCCGCCATTTGTAGCCCGGTGACCCAGCCATCCGTTCGCTGCTCAAGTACCTGGATGGTCTCGATTGGGAGCTGTAAACCCATCACCTCATCGAAAAAACGCCCAACCTCTTCCCCTGTAAAGCGCAGGTCATCCATCCCCAGTTCAACCAATTGGCCTTTGCCGCGCAGTCCAGCCAGCTCTAAGGCAGGCGCGCTACGGCTGGCAATAATCAAATGCAGGTTTTGCGGTAAAAACTTGATAAAGTAATTGAGGGCCTGAAGAACCGTTCGATCTTCCAGGACGTGAAAATCATCTAATACCAGAACTATTTCCTGGGTGAGTGCAGTTAGTCCATTGACCAGCAAGGTGACGCCCAGCTCTATACCGCCGCCGCGAATGGTCTCAAGAAAATCCAGCTCTTCATCCCTAAAATGGGGGGCAAGGGATTGCAATGCGCCAACCAGATAGCGGGAGAAACGGGGGAGAGTATTGTCATCATTGTCTAGACTGAACCAGGCTACCGGCAGGACGGTATTTTTTACCCAATCGACCAGCAGATTGGTCTTACCAAATCCGGCCGGGGCAGAAACGATGGTCAGCGGCCCCTGAACACCACGGTCGATCCGTTCGGTCAGGCGCTGCCGGTGGACAAACTCCGGTGAAATGCGAGGTACAGTGATTTTCGTTTTCAGCAGGATTGATTCAATATTGCGGGATTGCTCAATCGTCATCATTCTTTCATCTCTGGGGGCGTCGGCCATGAGTTCCCATTGGAATTCTTCACCAACATGCTTTTTCAGTTCCAAATCCGATTTTATATCCATATCTACCTTCATTCCTACCAATATGCATAAGCAGCTTTTTTCTGCTTCCCTGTTCTGTTTATACGGCTGCATCATTGGCTTCGAGCACGGCAATCTCAGTCCAATTCATTACTGTTGTTATCATAGCGAAAATACGAGCAAAAGTCACTCTTCATCACCTGACAATTCGGTTTACATCGGATGACAACCAAATAGAGGTGATTGACGCGCAGCTGGCTGGCAGCACCGCATTTTCCCATCCGCAGTCAGTAAAATGCCGCGGATCACGGGACTTTGGGCATGCAACAACGCTTCTTTTCGCACCTACTCCACATGCTCCTGCATTCGGGCAATGGCCTCCGGTGCTAACATTAAACTATCCTCTGTTTGGTAGAAGTATAGTTTAGTTACCTATTCATACCATACCAGAGGATTTTGTGTCGATTGCCTCAACTAGCATCAGCCTCACTTTGAGTTTACTTGATTCTGATTTTTACCGTTGCGTTCGTGCCAATGATATTTGCAAGGTCCACGTTATCGAGCAACTTGATCTTGACAGGAATCAACTGTGTTACCTTGGTATATGTACCGCTGGTTGTAAAGCTGGTCATTGCACCGCTGAGCATGGTCGAGGTTACTGTGTTGACTTTGTCTACAGTACCGGAAAAACTCCTGCCGTACGCATCCAGAAAAACTGACACGCTCTGCCCCGTATGTATTTTTAATATATTCGTTTCTTCCACATTGGCGGTGATATACATATCCGACGTCTCGGCTACAACTACAACGACATCCGATGCGAGAGCATAATCTCCTCTTTGCATCTTGACGTCGGTCACTGTGCCATCGATGGGTGAGATAATGTACGGGCCGTTAGCCACCCGCGCCAGCAACTGTCCCGCTTTTACCGCATCGCCTTGATTGACGTTCATATTCTCCAGTTTTCCGCTTGCATTTGCGGTAAGCTGGTAAATCGTCGTGTCAACCTTGGCATTATCCGTCTGGTAATAGAAGGTCCCTTCGTAAATAAAGTATCCAGCAACCCCTAAGCCGACGAGCAAGATCACAATCGCAGCAATGATGATCGTCGTCTTATTGATCTTCCGTTTTGCCGTTTTGGGCGTAAAATCCTGTTCGTATTCGCCTTTATCTTTTTCAATTGACATGTTCTAGCACCCTCTTTTCGAATTGGCTGTTATACATTTCGGCGTAAGATCCGCCCTCCGCAAGCAGTTCCGTGTGAGTTCCCTGTTCTATGATGTCCCCGTCATTCATTACGAGGATGAGATCGGCATTTTTGATGGTCGAAAGCCTGTGCGCAATAATAAAACTCGTCCTCCCTTTCATGAGCGCATCCATTGCCTTCTGGATCAGTATTTCAGTACGCGTGTCTATCGAGCTTGTCGCCTCGTCAAGGATCAGGATTTTCGGATTGGCAAGGATGACGCGGGCAATGGTCAATAATTGCTTTTGCCCCTGTGAGATATTGTCCGACTCTTCGTTCATGACGGTATCGTAACCCTGTGGAAGCGTCCGGATGAATTCGTCGCAATGGGCGGCTTTCGCTGCGGCAATGACCTGCTCCCGTGACGCGCCAAAAGTCCCGTAACGGATATTATCGAGAATGGAAGCGTTATACAGCCAGGTATCTTGCAAGACCATGCCGAATACAGAGCGTTCATCGTTTCTAGTATAGTCGTATATGCTATGCCCATCGATCTTGATATCGCCGCTATTGATATCATAAAAACGCATTAAAAGTTTTACAATTGTCGTTTTTCCCGCGCCGGTTGGACCGACAATTGCCACCTTTTCCCCCTGTCGCACGGAGGCGGAAAAGTCATGGATAATTGGCTTAGCGGTATCATAACCGAAAGCCATATGTTCGAAAGACACGTTACCCATTACCCCGCTTACAGACGCAAGACTGCGGTCCGGGCTCTCTTCCGGTTCATCGAGAAATTCGAACACGCGTTCCGATGCGGCGATGGTCTGCTGGAGTGTATTGGATATTGATGCAAGCTGCGTGATGGGCATCGTGAAATTTCGCGTATACTGGATGAATGACTGGATATCGCCTATTTCAATAACCTTTTTCACCGTCAGATAACCACCCAGAATGCAAACGACCACGTAACCCAGATTGCCAACAAACTGCATCATCGGCTGCATGATGCTTGTAAAAAACTGCGACTTCCATGCGCTATCATTAAGCTTCTCGTTGAACAAGTTGAAGCGTCCAATGGAATCATCCTGGCGGTTGAAGGCCTGGACAATTGTGTGTCCGCCATACATCTCTTCCACATGCCCGTTCATTATGCTGAGCGAATCTTGCTGCGCCCTGAAAAATTTCTGTGATGCTTTGATGATCGCTCCGATAAATCCGAACGACATCGACACCACAAGAATCGCCACTACGGTCATCAGCACATTGATGCTCAACATCATCGCCAGTACCCCAAGGATAGTAGCAACTGAGGTGACGAGCTGAGAAAGGCTTTGGTTCAGCGACTGGCTGATCAGGTCGACATCATTCGTAATCCTCGAAAGGACCTCGCCGTGTGTGACCGTATCGTAATACTTGAGTGGCAGGCGGCTTATTTTCTGATCGATATTCTTGCGCAGATTGTAGGTGACCTCCATGGAAACGCTGGACATAATGAAAGCTTGAATGTAGGAAAACGCCATGGAGATAAAATACAGAGTAATCAGCAGCGCAATCAGCCTGCCCATATAGGCAAAATCCATATACAGCCCTGTCCCAAAATAGTAGGCGATCAGCCCATCGGCCAGCTTGGTGGTCACATTGCCCAGTAACTTCGGGCCCACAATGGAGAAAACGGACGATAAGGCGGCAAAAATA
>DATFYI010000115.1:0-17449 GCA_035315125.1 Anaerolineaceae bacterium
AAAATCACTCTACATACCTTTACAGTTGGTTTGACATCACTTATCAGTTGGATGCATTGGAATCTGGAAGGAGACCTACGATTGGCTACCCGGTGGATTGTGCACACAGGTGAAACGTCTACCGGCGGCACACCCACAGCGGCGCAAACAACCCATACGCTCACGACGGATCAGACAGCAGTTTCGACAAATGCCAGTGTTGATCAAACACCCACTGCAACCACTGCAGCACCTTCCCGCGCTTCGGCGCAAATCGATACTGCCCTGAACCTAGTGATTGGTACAAAGGAACGAGCCAGTGTTTATTCGTCTTATCACCAGGTTGGAAACCTGGTGAGCCCGCTATTAAGTGATGACAAAGCCTCAGTAGTTACGCAAACGTCCCAAATCACGGTAGATGTGCAGGGCAATAATGTTCACTTATCAAATGAATGTAAATAATCCCGATGGTCATGCCTCATTCTCGACGGCTCCCAGCGCCAGGAGCGCTACTCGCTGCGCACCAGTGATGCCTGTCAGACCGGTGATGTCCAGGCGCGCATACTGGCGCTCGGGCTGCAGCGTGCGTATAAGGACGCCGCTGGGCGCCTCCCACAACCGTACGGTCCCATCCCAGCCGCCACTGGCCACCAGATGACCATCGGCCGCGATTGACACCGCAGGGACTGGGCCAGTATGACCGCGCAGGATCGCCAGCGGCCGCCCACTGGGTACCTCCCATAGCTGTGGCGTCCCATCCGCGCTACCGTTGGCTACCAGTTGACCATCAGCGGAGAGTGCCAGAGTCCATATTGAGCCGCCATGGCTATCCAGGATGGCCAAGGGACGCCCATTGGGCGTCTCCCACAGCCGGATAGTTCCCTCAATGTCGCCGCTGGCCAACAGCTTACCGTCGGCGGAAAGGGCTACGCCAAAAACTGGATTGGTATGGCCCTCCAGAATTGCCAGAGGTTCCCCGCTGGGTGCCTCCCACAGTCTTACTGTTCGATCCACACCAGCGCTGGCAACCAGTCGTCCGTCGGCTGATAGCGCCACGGCCCGGACTGAGCCAGCGTGGCCCTCCAGGATGGCCAAGGGACGCCCGCTAGGCACTTCCCAGAGACGCACGATGCCCTCAATGTCGCCGCTGGCCAGCAGCTTGCCGTCGGCGGAAAGCGCCACCCCCCAAATATCGGCTGCGTGTCCTTCCAGGATCGCCAGTAGTTGGCCATTGCGAGCTTCCCAAAGTCGCACCATCCCATCCAGGCCAGCACTTGCCAGCAGGCGGCCATCGGCGGATAACGCTACGACTCGGATTTCAGCCATATGGCTCTGGATGTCGACCAGCAGCTGCCCATTGGTAGTATCCCAAAGATGCACGCCCCTTTCACCGCTGCTGGCTACCAGATTTCCATCCGCTGAAAGCGCTACTCTCCGAATACTACCGGTGTGACCCTGAAGGGTGGCCAGCGGTTGCCCGCTGGGCGCATCCCACAGCCGCACGGTGCCCTCAAGGCCACCGCTGGCTACCAGATGTCCATTGCCGGAAAGCGCCACTCCTCGCACCCCGCCGATGTGGCCCTGGAGGATCGCCAGCGGCCGTCTACTGGACGTCTCCCAGAGGCGGACTATCCCATCCTCGCCGCTGCTGGCCAGCAAGCGCCCATCGGCCGAAAGGGCCAGGTTCCAAACCCCGCCAGATTGGTTAAACAAGGTCGCAAGGGACTTGCCGGTACTAATATCCCAAAACTGTATTGTGTCATCAAGGCCACCACTAATCAACAGGTTGCTCTCTGTGGAGAGCGCTACCCCCCAGACAGCACTTGCATGGCCCTGCAGGGTAGTCAGCACTCGCCCAGTATTCACATCCCATAACCGGACCGCTCCGTCTCCACCACCACTGGCCAGCAAGTGGCTATCAGCAGAGAATGCCAGGCCCCACACTCCTCCGACGTGGCCTTCTAGAGTAGCCAGCTCCTGCCCACTGGGCACTTGCCAGAGACATATTGTCCCATCCATGCTGCCACTGGCCAGCAGGCTGCCATCGGTGGAAAACGTTACTCCCGAGATGCTGGCGGAGTGGCTCTTGAGCGTGGCCAGTAATTGTTCGGTGTTCACGTCCCACAGACGAACCATCCCATCCGCACCGCCGCTAGCCAGCAAGCGGCCATCGACGGAGAGCGCCACGCCAAAAACCTGGCCAGCGTGTCCTTGGAGGATCGCCAGCAGAGTGCGGTCGGCGACCCGCCAGAGCCATATATCTCCGGTGGAGGTGCCGGTTGCCAACAGTTTGCCATCGCCACTCAGCGCTACTGCGCCGGGAAAACCAAATGCCTCGGCCACAACGGTCTCGATGAGCTGGGAGCCTGCCAGGCTGGTGTCTTGCGCCTGTACCTCCGCTAGGTAAGCCTGCCGCAGCGCAAGGCTGGATAGGTCCAATCCGCGCAGGTTGCCACGCAACAGTCGCAGCAAATTAACCACATTCCCTGGCCCGTAGCCCTGTTCGGCCACCGACCGGCCGCGCCAGCCAGCCAGCAGAGCCAGCAACTGCTGCTCGGCTCCATTCCGACCCAGGCGTGCCTTTAGCCGCTCCAGGATAGGCACTCCAATCAGCCGCTCCTGGCTCTGCCGCACGTAGTCCCTGGCCTGTGCCCGCACCAGCGCCTTTTCGGCCAGCAGCACCGGCTGGCCGCCGGCAATCTCCTCGGCCACCTCCTCAACCAGTCGGTTGGTCACATACTCCAGTACCACGGATTGCAGGCTAAATGTGGCTCCCCTTACTGTTTCGGTGCGCTCCACCAGCGAGCGACGGAGCAGCGCTTCCACACCCTCCAACACATCTTGACGGTCGAGGCGCGCTCCCAGGAGCTCCAGCAAGTCGGCCAGACGCACTGGTTCGTAGGCCAAGGCCAACACCTGCAGTACCTGCTGCTCGGCTGCCGAGCCGCGCCCAACCTGCTCAGCCAGGAGCTGGCGGACACCACCGAAGACGCTCGTGGAGCTCGCTTCCTTCAGATAGATGCCAATCTCCCCATCAAAGAGCTCGCGGATGCGCTCCCCGACCAGTTTGAGCGCCAGGCTGTTACCCGCAAAACGGGTGGTCAGCTCGGCCCATTGTGTGGGACTGCCCACCAACTGCTTGGGGGTCAACATGCCCTGTGCCGCTTCGATCGTTAGCCCCCGCAGGGAAAAGGTGCGTACCGCAGCGCTGCTAAGGACGGCCAGCTCTGGTGGAGCCTCCCGTGTAGTCAGGACCAGGCAGCTTTGGTGCTGAGCTTCGCCCAATGCCTGGAGCAGACGGCCATAACCCGTCAGGCCTGTCCGATAGCCGCCCTCCGCCTGGCCGGGCTCGAACAGGGTATCGAAATTATCCAGCACCAGCAGACAGCGCCGCGTGCGAAGCAGCTGTAGCAAGGTCGTGAGCCGCCCTGCAACGGCTGCCGGCGGGACGATCTGCTGGTCCGAGAGAAAGCCGATGGCCCCGGACAGCCATTCGCCGGGGAGTGGTGCATCACGCAGGCCACGCCAATACACCCGCTCGAAGTTCGGCGCTACCTGCTGTACGAGCCGGGCAGCCAGACTGGTCTTGCCGATGCCGCCCATGCCCAGCAGGCTCACCACGCGACAGCGCTCTTCGAGCAACCAATCGGTCAAGCGGGCGAGCTCGGTCTCGCGCCCATAGAAGCTCGCAACTTCGGGGGCATCCCCCCAATCCACTTGAGGGCCAGGTGTGGGTAGTTCAGTACCGGGGGCTGGCGGTTGGGGTGCAACGGAAATTGACGCCTCAGATTGTTTCTCCAACAGTTGTGCCAGCCAGGTTTCATCCAGCGGCACGCGCGGGTTGGCGCTCTGCCACAAGGCGCGGATTTCTTCGGTTTCCTGCCCGGGGTGGAAGGCATGGTATTGCAAACCAAGCTCGATCAAGTGCAAGAGATGCTTTGGAGATGGATAACTGATGCCGGTTTCCCAACCGACAATGGCCTGGCGGGATACGCCCAGGCGTTTACCCAGCTCGGATTGGGTCAAATTGCTTTTATTGCGAAGGGCGAGAATGTTCAGGCCGAAACCGTAGTCATGGTCGGCATATGTCGAGTGGCGCAAGGCAGCTGGCCTCCTTTTTATCCATCAGCGCATCGAGTTGATAAGTTATGACAGGTGAGGTGTAAAGATATGTCAGCGACATCCCTGCTTGAGCTGCCTATACTTATTCATAGTAGATGCGATGCAAAGATCCAACGTGGCTCACGGAGCCCGGTGAAAGCATCGGAAATAACCGGCTTCTTGAATTCATGATAGCACATGTATCCTACGTGAACAAGAAGAATTTGAAACAGAAAAAAGGAGAAAAATAATCATGTTAGCAGAACTTACTAAAAATTGGTGGACCATCCTACTGCGCGGGGTTGTTGCGATCATCTTCGGAGCCCTGGCGTTCATCTTTCCCACATCGGTACTGATGGTACTGGTGTATTTGTTTGGCGCCTTTGCAATTGTGGATGGGATTTGCGCCATGGCGGCAGGGATCGCTCTCTCCAGCTACTTCAAGGGTTGGTGGGTAATTCTTCTGCAAGGTATCCTCGGCATTTTGATCGGTATTGCAACCTTCTTTATGCCTAATATCACCTGGCAGGTCCTACTTGCGTTCATTGCAGCCTGGGCAATCGTCATCGGGATTTTGGGAATAGTTGCAGGCATCCGCATGCGCAAGATCATCGAGAATGAATGGTCAATGATCTTTGGCGGTATCTTATCGATCCTTCTGGGTGTACTGCTGGTCGTATTTCCTGCAGCAGGGTCTGTTAGCCTGGTTTGGACGCTCGGTGTTTTTGCTTTCGTTTATGGAATCAATAATATCGTTTTCGCCATTCGCCTGAAAGGGATCCAAAAAGACTTCGAAACATTGTCGAATAATCCTTTTACACCAGTAAAACAGGAATAAAACACGCTTAAAGAAATCTCAGTAAGAAACAGGCAGCCAGATCCAGAATGCCAACGGGCTGGCTGCCTGAGGTGAAGATTAGCATTCAAGAATAGAAACCTTCCCTGAAGTCCGAAAAGGAACCAGGATAAGGATTTACAAAACAAGGAGATTTAGAAATGAACCAACCAAGATTATCGGGCGGAGAACCCGACCAGAATGAAAAAGACAAGGATAAACAAGATATCAATAAACAGCGGCGGAACTTTCTGATCAGTTATGTGATCGTGAGTCTGCTCGGGTTGTGGCTGTTTCAACAGTTCGTCCTCAACCCCCTGATTATTCATGAAACGGAAATTCCCTACAGCCAGTTCAAAGCTGGCATCCAGTCCGGGCAGATCACCAACGTTACGATTGGAACCGACCGGATTGTTGGGACGATGAAAAGCACCGACCCGAAAACCGGGGTCAGCCAGGAAGTGCCTTTCACTGTCAACGCGGTACCCAACGGCGACCCGACTCTGATCGAGGAGCTGGATAAGGCCGGAGTACACTATCAGATGAGTGAGCCAGCCAGCCCGGTCGGAACCATGTTGTTGGAATACATCCTACCATTATTAATCATCGGCGGGCTCTGGTACGTCGGCTACCAACAGATGGCCAAATCCGGCATGGGAGGCGGTATGTTTGGCGGTTTGATGGGTGTAGGCAAGAGCAAGGCCACTGAGGTCAAACCTGAGACTATCGGGGTGACCTTCAAGGATGTTGGTGGGGTAGATGAAGCCATCGGTGAACTGCAGGAGATCATCCAATTCCTTAAGACCCCCGAGAAGTTCTCCGACCTGGGCGGACGCATCCCCAAAGGCGTGCTGCTGGTCGGCCCTCCGGGAACCGGCAAGACCCTGCTGGCCAAGGCGACTGCCGGCGAGGCAGGGGTGCCCTTCTTTGAAACGAACGGGTCGGAATTCATGGAGATGTATGTGGGGGTGGGCGCTGCCCGGGTGCGGGATCTATTTGACCAGGCTCGCCAGGCTGCTCCGGCGATCATCTTCATCGACGAAATCGATGCCATTGGACAGTCGCGCAGCGGTCCATCGAGCATGGGCACCAATGACGAGCGCGAACAGACCCTTAACCAGTTGCTGTCCGAAATCGATGGCTTCCATAACGATAATGATAAGCCAGTGATTATTATGGCCGCCACTAACCGGCCCGAGGTGTTGGATCAGGCCTTGCTGCGGGCAGGGCGGTTTGACCGCCAGGTGACGGTGTCTGCGCCTGACCTGGCCGGACGGCTGCAGATCCTGAAGATCCACAGCCAGAAGATTAAGCTGGCTCCTGATTTCGACCTGGAGCGGGCGGCACGCATCACCCCCGGATTCACCGGAGCGGACCTGGCAAATGTAATGAATGAAGCGGCCTTAGCTGCTGCCCGGCGGCATGCGGATGCAGTGACCAACCAGGATTTTGAAACTGCTATCGAGCGGGTGGTGGCGGGACTGGAGAAGAAAACGCGCATCATGAACGAGCAGGAGCGTACCACGGTGGCCTACCACGAGAGCGGGCATGCCCTGATCGCAGACCTGGTACCACATGGCGATCCGGTAGCCAAGATAAGCATTGTGCCACATGGTCGCGGCGCCCTGGGTTACACCATGCAGATGCCCACCGAGGATCGCTACCTGCTTACCCAGCAAGAGCTGGAGGACCGCATAGCTGTCATGCTGGGTGGACGGGCCGCCGAACAGACGGTCTTTGGAGTGATCAGTACCGGTGCGAGCGATGATATCCAGCGCGCAAGCGATCTGGCCCGCCGCATGGTGACCGAGTTTGGCATGAGTGAGCGGCTGCCTAATGTGGTCTATGCCACCCAACAAAACCAGTTCCTGTCCTCCGGTGAAACAGGCATATCCGCCAGTCAAGATACACTGTGGGTGATCGATGACGAGGTCCAAAAGATCATCACGGAGCAGTACGAACGCGCCCAGCAGCTACTGAAGCAGCACCGTATGGCGCTGGAACATCTGGCCAAAGAACTTCTGGAAACCGAGACAGTGGACGGATCAGCTGTGAAGCAAGCTTTATCAGTACAGGAAGCTTTACCGGTAAATGTTGGTAATCTGAATTAATGGGCAGGATGGGAGAATCACCCCTGGGTAAAAAAATCAGGGGTGGTTCTCCCGAATAAGTAGACAGCTTGATAACCCGCTTACTGCCTGGCAAATTCCTGACCGAAGTAGATACAAAAATTCCCAAGAAAGGTTACACTTATGTCCCTCAAAAAGAGTTTTCTCATTCTGATTAGTGATTGTGGCTACGGCCATCGCAGCGCAGCCAACGCTATTGCCCGCGCCATGCAGCTTCGACATCCGCAAGAGAGCAACACGGTCATCATAAACCCCATCCTCGAACAGACATCCCCGCAGCCGTTGAAAATTTCCGAAAAAAATTATGACCATCTCGTTACTACGAACCCGAAATTTTACCGGTTTACTTACGAAATCAGCGATTCGCGCCAGGCGAGCGGGCTGGTGGAAAACGTACTGACCGTGGCGCTTTATGGAGAGATGAAGCAGCTTATCCAGGAGCTGCACCCGAATGCCATCCTGAGCACCAACCCTATGTTTAGCAGCCCAACCGGGGCCGTATTGGACTTTATGAAGGAGCGGCCCCCATTCTATGCCACAGTGATGGACTTCACCGATGTCCACGCCATGTGGTTCAATGATCACCCGGATCGCTTCTTTGTTGCCTCTGAAGCAGTTTGCTCGAAAGCCGTGGAATGCGGGATCGACCCCCAAAAAATTACCACCAGTGGCATCCCGGTAAACCCGGATTTTGCCATAAACCAGACGCCCAAACCCGCACTGCGGGAAAAGCTAGGGCTTGATCCGTATCTGACCACGCTTCTGTTTGTGGGCAGCCCGCGGGTGAGCGGTATTTATGAGCACCTGCAAGCCCTGGAAACGGTTTCGCTGCCGCTTCAGGTAGCTCTGATCGCGGGTGGGGATAGTGAGCTCTACGGACAGGTTCAGGAGCGTGCATGGGGCGTTCCGATCCAGGTTCGAAACCGGGTGACCAACATGCCCGATTGGATGCTTGCCGCCGACATACTGGTTACCAAAGCAGGTGGATTGGTCCTGTCGGAAGGGCTTGCTGCAGGGCTGCCCATCCTCTTGATTGACTACTTACCTGGCCAGGAAGAGGGCAACGTGCAGTTTATCCTGGATCACCAGGCGGGCAAGGTGATGATCAATCCAGAAGATTTTTCCAGGCAGGTGGTTGAATGGTTGGAAGATGATCAAAGGCTCCTCAAGGAGATCTCCTCGAATGCCCGCCGCTGTGGTCATCCGGATGCGGCGCTGGTGATCGCCGATGCGCTCTGGCAAGCGGATGAGATTCAGCCTCAACCAACCGCATACAGGGACTAGCCATTTATTAGCTTATCAATCAGGCTTGTTCAGCTCCTAATTGCATGTACTCATAAGATGATACTTCCCTAACCGTGGTAGGTCAGGATTGGATCACCATTTATACTTCCATGTTCAAGCATGCGATTTTTGAGCCAGGTGTTCAACCAGGTGGGGGTAATAACCTGGCAAATCCCATAAGCAATAAATACTTTTTTTAACCTACGTTCAACCTTTCACAAATGAAAATTAGCTTTTAAGCGTCTGTAAGGTTCATGCGGCCCATAAAGGGGTAGTATTGGGTTAGCAAAATCAAAATAGAAGTGTATTCAACAAAATCACGATTCTATTAAATTTGCTTTTTCATCATGCTCTATTTTGAATAGAGGCAGATGACTGTATTTTGTCTACTAATATAGACATCCACATCACCGCCTGCATCGTCATACGCTTCTAGTCTTTACACGGTCCTGTTTGCTCTTCAGGAGTAAGACGGTTATGCGTACGCGTGAGTCTCCAGGGGGGAGATTCCCTCTGGGGCTTTTTTATTTACAAAACTCAATATGCCAACTCTCGGTCAATTCGAGAGATCAAGGAGAATTCACAATGAAATATAAAATCTGGAGCACGAACAGTTCGACCATAGTAAATCTCTTCAGATTATTGATTGTAATAGTTGTTGTTACTGCAGCGATCGGGTCTTTTAAGAGTGTCGTGTCTGCCGCCGGTATAACTTATTATGTGTCACCTACGGGGTTGGACAGCAATCCTGGAACATTAAGTCAACCATTCAAAACCGTACAAAAAGGTGTAAACAGTTTGGCTGCCGGAAATACTTTATATCTTAGGGGTGGGACTTATCATGAAGCAATTATTGAATCTGGTTCGGGTTCTTCTTCGGCTCCGATCGTTATTTCTTCATATCCTGGTGAAACTGCTATTATTGATGGAACAGGATTTTCGCCGTCTCATAATGGCCCCTGGCAAAATGTTGAAATACAAGGCAGTTATGTAACTTTTGAAAACATAGAAGTAACGAATTCAGATACCAGGGGAGTAACTATTGATAATACAGCTAATTATGTAATTCTTAATAATTTAAATGTCAATAATATTTGGTTTGGTGGAATTGAAACATATGGTGCAAATTGTATTATAGAAAATTCAAGTGTATGGCAAACTAATCGTTCCAATTCGGCTACACCTGGATCAAGCGGATGGAGTGGTGCCCTAAATTTTGGTGATACCGGCCATGCGAGTTGGGGGATTAACGCCATCATTCGTAATAATCAGGTTTATCAAAATTGGGGGGAGGGCATTTTAGGTATGGACACCTATAATGGCCTGATTGAAGGGAATCGGGTTTGGGATAATTGGGCAATTGATATTTATCTGGATACAGTTAATACTACAACCATTGAGGATAATCTCGTCTATTACACGAATAATCAATCCTTTTGGAGGAACAAAAATCCATCACGACCTTCCGATGGGATAGCCATAAATGACGAAAATAATCTTCCTGGATATGTTTCATCTCATGATATAAAAGTTTATAACAATATTATTATCAATGCTTTTGATGGGTTCGTTTATGATAACCAAAATACACCTGGGGCAGCATTAATTAATGACTATGTAGGTTTTAATACCTTTGTAAATAATAATACAAGTTATGGTTGCTATGGTATGTATTTTCATGGTCCTACCCCTGGAGTATCAAATTCAAAAACAATTATAGAGAATAATATTAGTTACGTTGTTTATTCAGGAGCTAATCCAGGAAAATCTGATAATAACACTGGACTAATCTTCAGAAATAATAACTGGTCAAAAGCCCCGAATGCGTCAGTTAATGGTGCAAATGATATTATCAGTAATCCGATGCTGAGCAATCCAACACATGCGATTGATAACGATCAAATTGCATCACCTGTTGATCCGAGTTGGTATGCACTGACTGCATCTTCTCCTAGTATTAGTCATGCGTATCCTGAAAGTTGGATTACAACAGATTATGATGGTGACGACAGAAATAGTTCAAATCCCGATATTGGTCCATTGGAATACCAATCAAGTAGTTCTGCAACGAATACACCTGTTGTGCCTACCGCCACCATAACCAACACCCCATTACCAGCAACTGCGACCGTAACCAGCACTCCATTACCAGCAACTGCGACCGTAACCAGTACTCCGTTACCAGGAACCGCGATCCCAACCAATACCCCATTACCGGCTACTGCGACCATGACCAGCACTCCGTTACCAGCAACCGCGGTCGCAACCAATACTCCGTTACCGACTACTGCGACCATAACCAGCACTCCGTTACCAGCAACCGCGGTCGCAACCAATACTCCGTTACCACCTACCGCGACTTTGGCCAACACCCCATTACCACCTACCGCGACCAAAACCAATACGCCGTTACCACCAACCGCGGTCGCAACCAATACTCCGTTACCGGCTACTGCGACTTTGGCCAACACTCCATTACCACCAACCGCGACAAAAACCAATACGCCTGTAGCTTCGACACCCACTGTGCAGCCGACCAATGTCAAAACGGCCACTCCGCTTCCCTCGTCGCCTACTCCAACCAAACCACCCGCTCCGACCTCAATCCCAGCTCAATCCTTAATACAACTGAATCCAGTTGCTGACGATTATGTAAGCAGTGCATTCCCGACCAATAATTATGGTGCTGACACAGTCTTAAAAGTGAGGTATAGCCCGGCAAGGCTTTCGTACCTGCGGTTTAACATTACCGGCTTGAGCGGTAAAACTATAAAAAGTGCAACCCTGCGCCTGCGAACCCAAACTGCTTCGAGCGTACCGATCTATGTGCGCGATGTCAGCAATAACACATGGACTGAAAAAGGGCTCATATACAATAACAGACCGGCTTTAGGAAGTACCCATATTGCGGGGCCTCAATCCTTCCAAGCGGAAACCTGGATCTCAATCGATGTGACCAGCCTGGTGAATGGCAATGGTTTGATCAGCCTGGCGGTGACCTTACAAAATTCAGCTTCTCTGTCATTTTACTCCAGAGAAAGTGGCAGCAATGCGCCGCAGCTCATTATCGTTCCGGCATCGTAGGGTAAACCTTTCATTTTTGTTAAGTGCTGTAAGGTACTTCTATGTTAAGATAAAAAAATCCACAGGAAAGCCAAACTCGTCGAGAGGCAGTAACACAACGTTACAGATCTAACGGCCTAAAGCCACAAGATCGCCGTACCGCCTCATTAACATCATTCTTTCATCATAAAAATCCTTGGGAGTATTCTCTCAAGGATTTTCTTTTTCAAAAATCTGAAATATTAAAAAAAGAGGATTTTGAATATGAACGCTAAACAAAAATCTTTTCAAAAGAAGTTAACGGTCAGAAAAAGGAATGCTTCAAAAGTTCTTAGAAATATTACTATATTATGTTTATTTTGTTTTACAATGTTTGCATTTGTAAAACCGGTCTCCGCAAGTAACACGAGCAATTTTCACAATATAGGTATAGACGATTCGGGTACAAATCCAGACACAGCCACTCCAATATTGACTATAGCCTCATCAGATACCCCAACTACGACGCCTCAAGAGTCTACTGCGACCTTTACTGACATCCCATCGACACCAACCATTGAATTTACAAAAACTACTGAGCCGCCCACTGCGACTCTAACCAATACTCCTGAACAGCCAACAGTTACCCCAACAAACACAGTTGCTATGCCTACCAGCAGCTTCACCCATACGGCAGAACCACCGACCACCACCGTAGCACCAACTCTTGCAACGTCTTTGCCTACAGCAACCATGACGTCTGAACCAACAGTAGGTAATATAAAATCTCAGGCATCCACTACGACATATTATGTAAGCACAACAGGGTCTGATAGCAATCCAGGGACACTGAGTCAGCCTTTTAAAACCATACAAAAAGGCATCAACAGCCTGGCTGCCGGAAATACTTTATATGTCAGGGCTGGAACCTATACTGAGGCCATTAATATTAATAATTCCGGTACGTCTTCCACACCCATCGACATTTCTTCATACCCCGGAGAAACCGCAAAGCTTGATGGGAGTGGACTAAACTCAAGTCTTGCAAAATATTATACACGGATGGTCAGTATTTATGGAAGTTATATTATTTTTGAAAACTTTGAGATAACCTACCCTCTCGGTTATGGTCTTATAGATGAACCGGCTGCTTCCCATAATATCATCCGAAACTTGAATATTCACAATACATGGGGCCAAGGAGTAAATATTTGGGGAAACAACAATATTTTTGAAAACAGTAAAGTATGGGAAACAAATTTATCAAATAAAGCTTCACCTGGCTCAAGTGGTTGGGGAGGCGCTCTTACAGTTGGAGACTCAGCTCATGCAAATTATGGTGTCAATTCTATTATTAGTGGTAATCAGGTTTACCAAAATTATGGCGAAGGTATTTTGTGCATGTATACCAATAATGTCGTGATTGAGGGCAATCGGGTTTGGGATGATTGGGCCTTGGGGATTTATCCCGACTCTTGTAGTTACACAACGATTAATAAGAATCTTGTTTATTATACGGACAATCATGAATTCTGGCGATATGCTAAATCATCACCTCCCTATCCTTCTCTCGGCATATATATTTCGAATGAAAATCTTATTGCCGGCATGGTTGGGCATGATCGAAAGATTTACAACAATATCATTGTGAATACCAATATAGGGTTTTATTTCAATAGTGGTGGTACACCTGGCTCAACACTTAACAATGATATTTTCACCAATAACACGATTATCAACGAGGAATCTTCTTATCACCCATTTGGGATCTATATCGATGCACCGGCAAGTAATGCCAATCACAAAAATACGATTATTGAGAATAATTTAGTTCTGATAGCTAATGGTTTATCCGGAAATGCCGCCAGTTCAACACAAGGGTTAACTTTTTCCCATAATCTTTGGACAAAGGCCCCTAATTCATCGGTTAACGGTACAGGGGATTATATTGGTGATCCACAATTAGTTAATCCAACCCAGACGGTGGCGCTCGATCAGATTACTTATCCATTAGATGCGGCTGCGTATGCACTGAGTCCCTCGTCTCCGGCAATAAATAAAGCGAGTTCTGTTTCGGGTGTAGTGGATGATTATTTCGGGAATAATAGAGGAACTTCTCCCGATATGGGTGCAATGGAATTTATGGGTACACCTGCGCCTACTTCAACTCCGACTTCAACTCCGACTTCAACACCCCCTCAGTCCTCGATCCAGCTCAATCCGGTCGCTGACGATTATGTAAGCAGTGCATTCCCAACCAGTAATTATGGTACTGACACAGTCCTGAAAGTGAGATACAGCCCGGCAAGGATTGCGTACCTGCGATTTAATGTAAGCGGGTTGAACGGAAAAGCAGTTAAAAGTGCAACACTGCGCCTGCGAACCCAAACTGCTTCTAGCGTACCGATTTATGTGCGCAATGTCAGCAACACTACATGGACTGAAACTGGTCTTACTTACAAGAACAAACCAGCTTTAGGGAGTACTAAAATTAAGGGGCCTCAATCCTTCCAAGCGGAAACCTGGATCTCAATCAATGTGACCAGCCTGGTGAAAGGTGAGGGTTTGATCAACCTGGCGGTAACCTTACAAAATTCAGCTTCTCTGAGCTTTTACTCAAGAGAAAGCGGCAGTAATGCGCCGCAGCTCGTTATCGTTCCGGCTTCGTAATCCATTTGTGTTACGTTCTTGTTGGGTTTCACGATGCTATTAGTTAGATGGAGCAGATGAACTAATATATTCAATAGCGCCAATATCGGGAGTATTCCCTCTATTTTTTCCAAAATAATCGTCGACCACTTCAGCAACAGGAGATGCTTTGTTAATGACTGGAGATGAAGTGGTCGGTGCATACCCGGCAGCATTTAAGGGATTTGCAATTTGATCCGGTGCGACTAGTTGAGTTGGATTAACCAACTGCGGATCGCCAATGAAATCCCCCGTACTGTTTATGGATGGATCAGGGCGTTTAGACCATAGATTATGGGAAAATGTTAACCCTGTCGTAGCCCCCTGTGCATATCCAGACCAGCCATCAGGTACAAGAACTAAATTATTTTCAAAAATAGTATTTTTGTGATTTGCATTACCTCCGGGCACACCAATAAGAATCCCATATGATTTAGTTAATTCGCTGACAATCGTATTATTCGTAATAATGTCATCGATCAAAGCCGCACCCGGGGCCCTACCTGTCCAAAAGCTAATTCCCGCAACACAATTCACGGTAATATTATTGAATATTTTTCGACCATGCCCAACAGGATATCCTTCAATCGTGCCTTCGTTGGCCAATTCAATGCCTACACTGGGAAGTGCATTTTTCCAAAAGGCCCTATTATCCGTATAAAAAACTAGATTATCGTCAATGGTTGTATTACTGACTTGATCCATATAAATATCAAGTGCCCAATTATCCCAAACCCGGTTTCCTTCAATCAGGCCATTATAGGTGTACATACCTAAAATGCCTTCCCCCCAATTTTGATAAACCTGATCATTATAAATAACAGCGTTGATACCCCAGCTAGGATGACCCGTATCCCCAAACGTTAGAGCGCCTCCCCAACCTGTTGATCCAGGCGAAGCTGAATTTGCCAGGTTGGTTTGCCAAACTTGAGAATTTTTCACAGTGCCATTATTTCCATAAAGTACAATACCAGTAAACCAAATATGATTGACATTTAAATTATTTAGAACCACATTCTGAGCTGAGTTGTCGACAGTAATTCCCCTTGAACCCGAATTAGTCAACACAAAATTTTGAAAGATGATATAACTTCCTTTTATTTCAACTATTTGCCAAGGACTGGTATGTGCTGGAGACAGCCCAGTTCCATCAATAACAGCGGTTTCACCTGGATAAGAAGAAATAACGATCGGAGCCGAAGAAGTACCCGAAATAGATTCAATAACTGTTTCATTATATATCCCACCTCTGACATATAAAGTATTTCCGGCAGCCAGGCTGTCGATACCTTTTTGTATGGTTTTGAAAGGCTGACTTAGCGTCCCAGGATTGCTATCGGATCCTGTATTGCTTACAAAATATTGAGATATTGGTGTTGGTGCAGGTGTAAGTGTAGTTGTAGGTGTAGGTGTAGGTGTAGGTGTAGGTGTAATGGCCATAGGCAAGAAAGTAGGAATAGAGCCAGTTGAAATATACCAAATTATGGAACCGGAAAATAAAATAACAACCAGGATGAACAATATCAATGAGAAAGCTCGCCACCCAGACAGCCCACGAATAAAACCGCCAAGAAAGTTAGTATTTTTTTGTTTCATAATAGATCGCTTATTCGCCTAACAATATCATATAACATAGCATTTCTCAAGGGGGTCACCATTCGGTGATCATTTCATTTTCGCCGATAATTCGAATTCTCTATTTGAAAAGCAGAAAATATGAATGGATAAGGAACAAAAAACCTCCTCGACTTGGGTCTGCCTGGCAGTTTCCGGTCGAGGAGGGGGTATTTTATATTCTACTATCTGATTATCGCTTGCAAAAGTCTATGCTTTTTAGCTTTATAAGTCCGCCAATCTATTATTTTGCTTTTGTCTTTTAGAGATAATCCATTGAACTGCCCAGTAACAACCAACTATTAGCATAGGTGGATAGGTGATGATGCTATACCTGGCCCAAGCCAATATCACAGCATAAATCAATGTTGCATAAATGGTGAAAGCAAGGACAATGTATCCAAATACGGATGTATCTTTCAGCAATAGAAAGCCTTCAATAAATATAAAGAATGTGAATAACGCCATCACAAAAAAGCCCAGTGAATTGGTTCTGTTTTCGCCAAATATCCAAAATGCAGGGATCTGTTTAAGTATTTTTATGCCTAACTGAACCGGATGTTGAAGGATAAATTTTAGCATCATGGGATTGAATAATGCGTCTATTTTTGAAGACAATAAAGGAGGTTGAATTCCGCTTTCCGATATCGGAGTTGGTAAGCCATTTTGGCTTAAAATTGGGTTTTGATCTTGTTCTACAATAGCCCAAATTTGAACGTTTGTTTTCTTTAATAAGAATGAATTTTGGTCTGCGTAGATATTGCCACGGTAAAATTCGAGGCCAGTATTTGAAGAAACAAGAGTCAAGGTACCGGATACCATATAATTTCTTATCGTCCAGGGAGAAATGGTGATTAACATAACCAGGGATGGAAATATAAAAAACTTTAATAGGATGTTCTTATTTAGAAAATTAAATGGCTTTACCTTAAGTAGGAAAAATATTAAAACGATGCAGGCTAAGAATATCGGGAAAAGTAACAAAATTGCTTTGCAAAGTGCTGCTATGCCGGCCGATATACCAAACAAGGCCAGATTCCACCAGGTTGAATTCGTAAGGGCTCGATAGGCAAGCCCAATCATCAGCAAAACAAGTAAAGAGAATATCAATTCAAGATAAAGTCTATCCACATACCATAAGAGCGCCGGAAATATGACCGTTACAATTCCGGTGATAAAAGCGATCCAAAATGATTTAAAAATGAAAAACGATGTAAAAAATGCAATGATTCCAAGTAATCCAAGCAGAGCAGATTGAGAAAATATTAAGCTAGACCCACTTGCTCCAAATAGCTTGTAAACCAGCCCCAAGAATACTGGATAAACCGGCCCTCTACGAATAGAACCAGCTAAGTTGCCAAAAGTCGCAAATTGTTTACCAAGGGCGCCAAAGCCATTAATATCATCAACAACTCCGTTGTTTAGTCTTAGCATAATATGACCAAAAATATTCCCGGTTATTAATGCAAGACAAAATATAAAGCCCAGGCATAGATATATATTTATGGGGGATTGAGTAATTGAACGCTTCATATAATGCCTCCAAATCGGAGCAAGCTCAAAAAACAGATTTCAAAATACCGCCTTCCAGTTATAACTGAAAAGGTACTTTTGGATTTAAATTAATATTGGATCAAGTGATATAAATTCTCGATAGATAATCTATTAATGATAAAGCATCCAGATCTCCTGTGATGCTCAGTGCACTTTTGGCTCCATCTGGCCAACGCCAATAGCGGATGAGAGGTGCAGTGCGTCCTTCGATGTAATCGATGAG
>DATFYI010000116.1:0-17815 GCA_035315125.1 Anaerolineaceae bacterium
TACGCCACCGCAAACCCTTTCGCGCAGCTTCCAGGATTTCAATCCGATATCATCCGTGAAAACGATGGCGTCTGCTCCATCCAGCAGCCAGGTATATGCCCCCAGGTAGGTTTTTAACCGGTGAACGTACACATCGTAGGCAATCTGGCAATCTCCATTTCCTCTTTCGGATTCTTCGATGACTTCGTCCAAATTGGAGGAAAATCCCGATAAGCCGATTAATCCAGATTGGCTATTGAGAATATGACTTACTTCATCAGGCGAATTTCCCTGCCTCACCAACTCAAGCACTATTTCGGCATCAATATCCCCGCAGCGTGTCGACATGACTAACCCTGGAAGAGGTGAATATCCCATGGAGGTATCCAAAGATTTCCCGTCTTTTACGGCTACCACGCTCGAACCACCAGTCCCCAGGTGGCATATAATCAGTTTGAGTGAAGCCAGAGGTTTTTTCAAAAGACCGGCCGTTTTTGCAGAGACATATTGGTAGGACAATCCATGAAAACCATATTTACGAAAACCATACTTTTCTGCGAGATCCTTTGGTAGAGCATATTTTTTTGACTCATCAGGCATCTTCGCATGAAATGAGGTGTCAAAAACAGCGTACTGCGGAACCCCCGGCATTTCTTCCAGGCAAACCTCGATCACACTATATGAATTCGGGTTATGGATCGGGGCAAAAGGGAAACACTTTTTTAAATTCTGTAAAGTTGATTGATCGATCCTGACAGTTTTATCAAAGAGGGTTCCACCATGTACAAATCGGTGTCCAACAGCGCCGGCTTGAATATCATTTTCTCTGAGCAATTCCAGAATTTCTTGAGCGGCTAACTTGTGCGAAGATAGATCGGTCGTTTTGGAACCAGTCTTTTCCAGTATTTGCCAATCGATAGCACTGTTGGCTTTTGTGATTGTTGCTACATTTTTCGCTTTCCCGGATGCAATGCTCGACCAATTACCGCCTTCGGATTGTTGGTATACCTTATATCCTTGTGATGAACTACCACAATTGAAAATAAGAATATTCATCAAAACTCTCCAAATTGAATGATAAAGCTGTCGAATTTTAACATGGGAATTCTACTCATTTTTTTCAATTTAAGATTGCAAGAACCTTGTACGGCATAATAATTGGGTTTATCTCTACGAATTGTGATAAATTTCATTTGCATGTCATCTTCGTCTGATATAAATAGGCTGTGTAAGTAGCTATAAATTTCCATAAAACCTTTAGGAGCAAATTATATGTACAAATCATACAAGTGGTCTAGCCTGTTGGTCATTGTAATAGTCGCTTCGATGGTAATCATGAGCTTTGCGAATGTCACGCCGGTATTCGCGCAGACCGGACAACCATCGGCCACACCGCCACCTCCATCAGGAACCCCTGCAGCCAGTACCGGAACAAACAGGGCTACCTTGATCAGCGAGCTTGAAACCTATTTCTTTAATGATCTGGCTCATTTATTAGGCACAACGGTGGACAAGCTGAAAGCAGCCATCACGACTTCCGTCCAGGATACCCTTGGACAGGCAGTCAGCAAGGGAGTTATCACACAATCTCAGGCCGATCAAGCCAAGTCAAGACTGGCTCAAAACCAGAATAACGGCAAATTTCCAGGTTTTGGCATGTTTGGAGGGTTCGGTTTTGGTGGAATGCGCGGGGGGTTTAACAACCTGCTGAGCCAGGCTGAAATCGCCAAAGCGCTGGGTATCGACCAGACTACCCTGCAAAGCGACCTCAAAGCCGGCCAAACCCTGACAGATATCGCAAAGGCACAGAACATGGATTATGCCACCTTTAAAGCCAGGATCCTGGCAGATGCCAAAACGACGCTGGATGCAGCCGTAAATAATAAAACGATCACTGCCACCCAGGAACAGAATGAACTCAACCGGCTCAGCACCATGCTCGATAACATGGCAACCGCAAAGGGCGGCAGGTTTGGTATGCCCGGATTTAGAGGAAATTGGCCTCATAATAATCAAAATAATCCGAATAAAGGTACTCAACAACAATAATCAGAATATAAACTTGCTAAAGGCCGGTGAAATGACACCGGCCTTTTTTATATTGAAAATATCTTATAATTTATATCCTAAATATGATTAAGGTCTGTTTCATCAGAATGTAATCTTGATTTGATATAAATAGCTCAAGCATTTTTTGTTTTTTGTAAGTTTTTCAATAATCGAGATGATTACACCACATCTGAAAGTGGTATTTTAAGGAGCAATAATTATGAAACAGGTAAAAGCAATCTTCTTCGCAATTTTGATCACCATTGCAGTAGGCCTGGCTTTGTTTACAATTGGAACGAACGCATTGGCAAATACCAACACAGTTCCGATGCTCAATAGCCCATCCTCTTCAACCGGCGCTTCAGACCCGCCTGTTACAGCTGTTTCAACAAACTCAAATAACTCGGCCAGTTCTGCCCAGATAACTGGTGCGGCGGTGCAGTATGCCAATCGCGCCAACCAGTTGGCCCAGCAGCTCAACCAGGAAACCCAACAATTAAATCAGGAAACACAACAGCTTAATCAGGCCAACCAGCAGTTGCAAATCTACAGCCAACAACTGGCGCAGTACCAACAGGTATTGATAGCCCTGCAGCAGAACGGCTTGATCCAGGTCGGCAGCGACGGCACGATTTATATGCGCCGGGGCAGCCGTGAAAATAACAATAATAACTTTGGCACTGGCAACAGTGTGAATCTCAACGGTAATTGAAACAAAATTATTAAATCATTCCGCTATCATTTTTCACTTTTTTTGAATTGAGGTGCAATTATTATGAAGAAATTTAAAATCGGCCTACGTATCTGGATATTAATTACGAGTGTGATCAGCTTTCTGGCAGGTTGGGTAATGCTGGCTCACGCCGGTAAACCAGCCAGCCTTTTCCAACAGGCTCAAACATTGCCTGCCCAGGACCCATCCTCAAACCAAACGGGAAATCTGCCAACACAATTGGCCATGCCCACCCTGATCGCTCCCATCCCGCTCAGTAATGGCAGCTCGGCTTCCAACGCTAATTTGCAGCCCCTGCCTGCCCTGCCGGTCATCCAACAGCAGCAGAACTTCATGCCGACCTTTCGCACGGGCGGTTCATAAATGGATTATTACCAGTTTAGAGCTATGAACACAGATATCGTCCTGGCAGCTGAAGGGTTATCGGAGGATGTTTCTGCCGGTTTCAAGCAGACTTGCCAATTCATCCAGAACAGTGAAAAGCGGTTTACCCGTTTTTCCGATCAGAGTGAGTTAGCCCAACTCAACCTTTCTGCCGGTAGCTGGCTCACTGTATCACAGGATCTGTTCGAAATTCTTCAACTCTGCGCAACTTATCAGGAAATAACCGCTGGGTTGTTCGATCCATCGATCTTACCGGAGCTGGAAGCCGCCGGATATGACCGCAGTATGGAAGAACTGGACGCACAAAGATCCATCCAATCGAATCCTAGACCAATAACCCGTTCCAACCTCACGTTTCGGAATATCCGTTTCGATACTGAAAAACAGCAAGTACGTCTGCCTATGGGAATGAAAATCGACCTGGGTGGGATCGCTAAAGGTTGGATCGCCCAACACGCCGCATCTATCCTGGCCCAATATACCCATACCTGCGGCGTCAATGCCGGTGGGGATATGTTCCTGATTGGATTACCGGCCGGTGAAAAATACTGGCGGATTACTCTGGAAGACCCGGCTGATTTCCGGAAAGCCTTGAACATATTGATGGTCGGGCCGGGTGCGGTGGCTACATCCACAACCACCCGACGCAAATGGGTACAGGATGGGCGCTCTCAACATCATATCATTGATCCTCGCACCGGCCAGCCGGCCGTGACTGATTTTACCAGCGTCACAGTGGTAGCCCCAAAACTGACACAGGCGGAAGTCTTTGCCAAAGCGCTGCTGATATGTGGTTCAGGCCAGGCCAACAATTTGGTAGCAGACCAGCATGAAATTACATTTATCGCGGTCGATACCCAGGGCAATTTGTGGGGATCGGCCCATAGCAAGGAGATTATTGATGTCCGGTCCTAATATTTCTCATTCTTCAAAAGATTTTGATCCAGGCCCAAGCCCAATCCAAAAGGCCTTGTTATGGTTGTTTCTGATATTCCTGGCTTTAGCCCTCGGTATGTTTGCGGCGGCATTAGCGGATACGACGTTTGGGCAAGCCGTGCTCAATTATATAAACAATCTATTCGCCTTGAGTTCAACTCAAACGATGTGGTATATTACCCGCTCCTCCGGCCTGGTAGCATATATGCTGCTGTGGTTGTCAACAGCCTGGGGTCTGGCGGTCGATAGCAAAATATTGGATTTTGCTTTACACCGTTCGTTTACCTACGATTTTCACCAATATATCTCACTTTTCTCGCTTGGATTTCTGGCTCTGCACATGGCCGTTCTGTTGTTCGACGGTTTTATGCCGTACAGCATCCCACAAATCTTACTGCCGTTTATCTCAAATTACCGCCCATTTTGGGTTGGTATCGGGGTGATTGGCATGTACCTGATGGTGCTGGTAACGGTCACCTTTTATATGAAAAATCAGATCGGGATTAAGGCCTTCCGGGCGATCCACCTCCTTAGCCTGCTTGGCTATCTGGGAGGACTGGTACACAGCTTCTTCTCCGGCACAGATTCCTCCTTACCGGCTGCTCAAATCATGTATGGAGGCACTTTCCTGGTGGTAATCTTCCTGTTTGTCTACTGGCTGGTTATGCGGATGGCCAATCGCCATTCCGCTCCGCCAAAGACAATCACTTCAACACCAGTCAAAGTCGTCAACCGGCGTTCTTACTAAACTCTTTACGCCTCAGGAAGCGCCCTCTTCAAGTGCGCTGAAAAGTCACACGTAATTCACCGAATAAAATCTTTTCCGCAATAAAGCCCTCACAGTAAAAGTCTGCGAGGGCCATTTTTATTTTAATTTCTGGCTAATATCATCAAAGTTATATCATCGGACTGCTGAGCACCTTTTGCAAAGGTCTGAACGTGATCTAGCACTCCACTCATTAGCTCAATCGCCGGCTTTTCAATGTTGTTCTGAACAACCTGGACCAGATTTTCGCTACCGAACAGTTCACAGCGATCGTCCTGAGATTCGGTGATCCCATCCGTATACAAAAGCAATAATTGACCTGGACCAATCTCAATTTGTTTTTCTTCCCAGGTATATTCCTGAATGCCAAGTGGAATACCGGTGCGTGCTAGCTTGTCAATTACTCTGCCGCTGTTGCGCTCCAGCAGTATGGGAGGGTTATGACCTGCATTGACATAATTCAAAATACCGTTGACCGGATCAAGCACAGCATAAAATACCGTGACAAATTGATCCGAATGGGTGTCGGCGAGAATGCGGTGGTTGGCAGCAGCTAACGCCAGGGCCGGATTAGAATCGATGGCGATTGCAAAAGTCCGTAAATATGTCCGGCTGAGTGCCATATAGACCGCCGCCCCCACGCCTTTATCGGATACATCTGCTATAACCAAACCAATCTTGCCAGAAGAAAGTGGAATAACGTCATAATAATCACCGGAGGCCTGCCGGGCTGGTATCAGTCTTGCCTCAAGCTCCCAACCAGGTAACCTCGGTAGCTCATCCGGCAACAGGCTTTTCTGGATCTTCCAGGCCATTTCAAGTTCCCGCAGTGTAACCTGATAGGCCAGGTTCTTAGCACACTCCGCATCACGTTGCAGTGCAACCCCGAGCGAGGCCGCCAGCGATTGAGCTGCCAGGTAATGACTTGATAAGAAGGACGGGCTGCCTAATGCGCCCTGATATTGGGTAAGATATATCGCACCGATGGGCTGAGAATTTTCGGTGCTTATTATCGGCACCAGCAGCCAGCCGTTTTCATCATCCGTGACTGGTTTCCAGGGCAGCTCCTCAGGATGGTTAAAAATATAGGCGTCTTTACTACCTCGCCACCAATGCCAAACCGGCTCATTCAAACCTGAGCGGTCTGCTGGCTCGTCCATAATCACCCGGTCAGGCAAAATGCGGATCTCAACCCCACAATAGGGGAACATAGCCGGGACATAATGCCTGAGTAAATCGGGCAAATTGGGCAAATCGCAAGGAGACTCAAGCAAGTCCTTACTCAATCTGTCCAACTGCTCCAGTTGGCGCAGGTGCTGGCGATTGCGTTCGGACGAATGGCTGAGCTGGTTGGTCAGAAAACCGACTAACATGAGACCGGCCACAAAAAACGAGCAAATGAGCGGCCCATGCTCAACATACAACCCGGCGGTCAGGATAGAAAATGGCAGCGCCAGTCCTGGCAATGTCAAAACAAGCGCCTGGAACTTCCACCAGGCATGTGGGTCCATTTCTATCTTCAGCCCCTGATGCTTAACAAGGTTGGAATCCATAAAGAAAAATAACAACCACAACAACCTGCTGGCAGTAAATTGCACCAGCAAGGCTTGAAAGGCCATGCCAATCGTTGTCAATGAGAGACCCGGCAAAGGTATAATGCCCCCGAGGGCGCGATAAAGCGACCATCCCAACAAATACGAGCTAACAGCAGCCAGATTGATGATCGTATTTCGCAAACGATTCCAAGCTGCTGGAGGAGCCTTTCCGGCTAGCTGATAAAGCCATTTACTCAACTCCCAAAATACTTCTACCCATAGGGCGGTGGGACCCAGTATAAATATGCCTGTCCAGATAAAGACTTCATCCAACGATCCGGACATATCCGAAAACTGGCCGGCGCCTACTTCTCTCACCATGAAGAATCCCAACCGGCCGGAAATAATGATCATAACCAACAATACAACGAGCAGCCAACCGTGGTGGGAAAATACAGACGGATCAGTGACACGCGCCAACCAATAGATGCTGATCAGGGCGATTGGAAGAAAAAATAGCGTCCCAGAAACATCCACCACACCCTGGAATTGGCGTCGGGCTGGTAAAGCGTTTAGACCGGGCCAAATTTTTTCTGCAAGGCGATACAAATCCAAACCATTGCCTTTCTGGCTCTGTTTTTTTATCTAGTAATCACTTCTAACTGGCGAGCTTCTCATCCAGGCAGTAATGCCTGACCAACTATACGATAAATTCAATTCAAGATAATTTTAATAACCGTATCCGTTGATTTCAAGATACAATTTTATCGAACTTTCTAAAAACCAGCTATTCAGGTCTGAGCCAGCTGTTTTGCTTCTTCTTTTTCACGGCGTACCTCGATCCGACGGGCAAGAAAGATGCTGATTTCGTAGAGGACGACCAAAGGCACCATTACAGTTAAAGGAGCAACAATTGGATCTGAGACTGGTGTAATTATCTCAGCAAAAGCGAACAGGGCAAAGTAAGCAATTCGGCGCTGTTTACGTAAAATATTCGTATTTAAAATATGCAAATGGACTAATATGATCAGGACTGTCGGTAATTGGAATGCCAACCCGCATGCCAGCAGGAAAAATACAACAAATGAGATGTAGTCATCAGCCGAAGGCAGGAATTGTACTTCAGTTGGGAAGAACTCAATCAGCACACGGATCATTCCCCACAGCAGGTAGTACCCAAAAATTGCGCCCAGACCAAACAAGAGCATGGCCCCAAAGACAGTTGGGAAGATCGCCCGCCGCTCGCTCTCATACATACCTGGGCTGACAAACCGATAAATCTGATAAGCCCAGATTGGGAAAGAGATGACAATTCCAGTGTAGAGGGCCAGCCGCCATTTAATCATAAAGCCATCTAACAAATTGAAGGCTCGCAGCTGCAGCCCACCGGATGGCAACAAGATGATCTTAAGCAGCCAATCCGACACAAAAAAGGCCGCCAGTGTAACTACAAGAATAGCGACAGCGCAAATAATAATACGCCGGCGAAGTTCTTCAAGATGATCCATCAACGGCATTGAATTCTCACCCATAGGTTTCAATTGCTACTGATAAAGATTACCGCCAGAGGCTTCCGAAATCCATAAACAAGCCGTCATCAGATATTTTTGGAAATTTACTCAATAGCATTAACCTGCTTGCCGCAGTTGTTGCAAAAGCGAGCGCCAGGCGGGTTTGAAGCTCCGCAATGTATACAAAAATTGCTGGTAGAAGCAACCGGTTGCGAGGGAGTCGTTTGAGCTATGCCTGGATCAATAACTTGCTGAGGTTGTTGAACTATCTGGGGACTTTGAACGGGTGGTGCATATTGGGAAGGCGGGGTAAACGTTGATTGAACGGGTTGGCCAGGCTGCTGTGCCCCCGGTTGACTAGAGGCTTGTGAAATTTCCTCGTGAAAACTTTCGCCCATCTCTCGCGCCCCTTTACGGAATTCGGTTAAAGCTTTGCCAATCCCGTGACCGATTTCAGGCAATCGCCGGGGTCCAAATATAACCAAAGCCACTACAGCTATTACGATTAAGTGCCAGGGTTGTAATCCGAAAGGCATTTCATACCTCCTGGCTGCAAACAGAGCATTCGCAGCCTAATGGTAGGGAAATAACTAAACTATCAACAATATCTATTATAACCTAACCTCAAAGGTCTGAGTCATCTTTTTTACAACCCCCTACCCCGACCCATTTCAAAAACCTTTTGCCAGCCAGATAGAGATCTATATAAAACAAGTGCAATGATTATCTAACAAGAACAAATGCGGAACTTTTTGGTTCAGCCTGGTGAGTATCTTGCTACAATCCTCTAAGCAATAATGGTTTACAAAACCGTTAGGCTGTGTGCGCCTTGACACAAAACGCGGTTACGTATAGGATGATATTGATTATCAACCGTTTTGAAGTGTCCATAAAAATATGAGGCAATCGATCCAAGAATCTGATTTCCCATTCGTGGCAGACTGGTGCGCCATCTCGCTGCGTTGGCTGTCATTGTTGGCTATTTCTATTCGTTTAGCTACTACAAATAGTTTGAGCTTACCGGTAATCATTGTATTGGGTCTGGCAGTATCCTGGAATATAGGCGTCTCATTCTTAGCCCTTACCAACCGGCGTCTAAAAGGACACCGGATTATAAATGTAGTGATGGACTTTCTGGTCGGAGTGCTACTTTTCATTTTGACCGGTGGTCTGGCCGGTCCGTTGATTTGGTCAGGGGTCATTTCTCTCGTCTCGGCAGCCATCTATTATGAATGGCGCGGTAGTTTGATTGTAGCCTTATTGCTTTCTCTGGCCCAGGATGCCTGGATTTATTTCAGGGCTGGAGATACCCTAAACCTGACTTCGGCCGGTTTACTAATGGCCTCCAACCTGCTTGCCGGCATCTTTCTGGGTTTGCTGAGTAGTTGGTTAATGCACGGTCTGCGCATGAATTACCAGAAATACTTGCGCCAGCGCAGAGAGGTTGAGCAACGCGCCCAAATCAAGGAACGTGCGCGGCTGCAGGCCCTCTACAATATAATTGAAACCCTCAGCACTACCCTGAATTACAAAATGGTTTTGGATAACGCCCTCGATCTGAGTACCAGTGCCCTTGGAATTACAGACGGAGCAGAGACACCCATCTTGAGTGCGGTGCTGCTCTTTAAAGAAACGACCCTGACAGTCGGCGCTGGCAGGCATTTAACGCCGCACGATCTTATGCTGAGTTTTCCGGCCGAACAAGGCATCTTACATGAGGCACTCAAAAGCGGCGAAATGAAGCTATTGAAGGATCCTTCCAAAGATCCGGAACTTTGCCGAATTGTGGCACTGCAAGGATGTCAGGTCGCCATCTGCTTACCGCTGCTGCGTGGATTGAACGCCTTCGGTGTTATGCTTTTTGGACACCCCAATCCCGATTTTTTCAGCCGCGATCGCTGTGATGTGCTCGAAATGGTCGGTCACCAGGCGACGTTCGCCATTCAGAATGCTCGTCTTTACCAGGACCTGGAATTTGAGAAGGAACATATCCTTGATACCCAGGATGAGACCCGTAAAAAACTGGCCCGAGATCTGCACGACGGTCCGACACAATCGGTAGCGGTGATCGCAATGCGTCTGAATATTGCCCGCAAGATGCTGGAGATAAATCCAACGGATGCCGGGGAAGAAATCGCAAAGATAGAAGAGCTGGCCCGCCGAACCACCCAGGAAATCCGCCACATGCTGTTTACCTTACGCCCACTGATACTCGAAACCGATGGGCTGACTGCCGCTTTACAATCGATGGCAGACAAAATGCAGGATACATTCCAGCAAACTGTCCAAGTGTATGTCGATCCAGAAATAGAGAAACAACTGGAAATTTCAAAACAGACGGTTGTTTTTTATCTGGTTGAAGAAGCGGTTAATAATGCACGCAAACATGCCAGGGCATCATTCATCCGGGTAAGTTTGCGCTATCTACCCAATGATAACAGCCTGGCTTTGTTAGAAATTTATGACAATGGAGTTGGTTTTGATGTTAAATCCGTCACCAGCTCGTATGAAAAACGCGGCAGCCTGGGCATGGTCAACTTAAACGAGCGTACTGAGCTGATCAATGGCATGTTGCATATTGAATCGGCTCCCGGCCAAGGAACGCGGGTGCAGGTATTAATCCCGCTAACCACCGAGGCCATCGACCGATTGGAACGTGGCTTGGACCGCAACCAGACATAACGAGGTAAAATGCCACTCGTGCAGGGAATATATTACACATTTTATCAAGGCGGCCAGAAAGACAGGCCGCCGGTTGTTTTGATACATGGCGCCGGCAGCAATCATCTGTGCTGGCCTGCAGAAATGCGCAGATTAAGCGGTTTCGATGTTTTAACACTGGATCTACCCGGTCACGGCCGCTCCAGTGGCTTGGGCCAGCATGCGATCGAAGCCTATGCCGGGCAACTGGTCGGTTTTCTGGCAGGATTGGGTATCCATCAGGCTTATTTGGTCGGCCATTCCATGGGCGGCGCCATCGCGCTCAGCATCAGCCTACAATTTCCAACCCTACCCGTGGCGCTTGGCCTGATCGCTAGCGGGGCTTATCTGAACGTTCAACCTGAGCTGCTCGAATCATTAAAAAGCCCCGGCACTTATAATGAAGGGCTTAATTGGATCCGCCAACATGTTTTTAGCCCACATACTTCTACAACCCTGATCGAATATAGCATGAAACAAATGAGCGACTTGCGACCTGCGATCCTTTATGAGGATTGGCTGGCTTGTTCTCACTTTGATCTCCATAATGAAATAGAAAAAATCGCAGCCCCCGCCTGGGTGGCAATAGGGAGTGATGACCGTTTAATTCCAGCAGCCAGCGCTAACTACCTGATCAGCAGCCTGCGACATGTGCGCTTGCAAGTGGTACCTTCGGCCGGACATATGTTGATCATCGAAAAACCGAAAGAACTTGCCCAAGGCCTCTACAAATTTCTAAAGGACCTGGAAAACTGGCATGGCATCTAATCCACCGCAGCCAGGGCATTGAATTTGCGTCTGGCCAATAACATCACATCAACGGCACATACAATCCCTGTGCAGACCAATAACACCGCGGCAATAATATTGAACGGCCAGGGCGCTTGAGGATGAGTATCTACCCAAAAATCAGCGTAAGAATCAAACTGGTTTGGCCGTCGCAAAACCGCACGGATCTGCCATTGATCTTCGTAAGCCAGGTAAGCACCCTGCGCCGTGTAGATGCCATTACCCAGGCTGGTAAGACTGGCCTGACTGGGTGGAATGGTCGGGTTGCTTGGATAGAAAAGCAAATCAACTTCGCTCGTTTGGGTAATGGGACGGCCGTTGGCATTTGAAATAATTTGTAAAGTATAGGAATTGATCCCGACCCGACCGGGAGAAACCGTCAATTTCAAAACTACGTCATCCACCTGATCAGTCTGAATAATTTTTGGAATGGTTGCGTCTGGATTGGCTAGGGGCAGCGAGGTAAACAAGCCAACCCATACCAGCAGGACAGCCCCCAGCACAGTCTCAATGACTAACAGCTTGCGGAATCGCTCCAGTATACCCGAAGCGCCTGGGCTATTTGGAGCAATCTGCTGGATTTTCAGCCGGACAACAAAATGGTTATAACCTCCCAGACAGACCATCGCCAGGGCGATGCCCAGTTTGCCCATTAAAACCTGTCCATAGGCGGAATGTAGTAGGCCATTGAATGAGCCGACATCGGTCAGTGACTCGAACAAGCCAGTGATCACCAGTATAGCCAGGCTGAGAACGGCCAGACTCGAAAAACGCACCAACAGACCGGCTGCCAGGCGAGATCGGTTGCCCGGTTCCAGCCGACGTTGGGCCCAAATCTGGCTCGCCAGGAATAATCCCAAACCGCCTACCCACACGGAAGCCGCAGTCAAATGCAGCAGGTCCGCAGAAACCATCCAAAAATTCGACTGCGCATCAGCGTGAGAGCCCAGGCTCAAGGTCAGGCCAATTAACGCCAGCAGCGGCAGGGCTGCATAAATCCTCCAACGATTAATAGCCGGAAGAAGCAAACCAGCCAGCCCAAACAGAGCCGCCAGGCGGGCCAATACCAGCACTCCATATTGTGTGCCGGACAAGACGACCAGCACCACCGGGTTCCAGGGCAGCACAAAAGCCTGGCCCTCAAAGGCGGATGCCTGGACCATAATGCCCACGACATTGGATATCCCTAAAAGGGTCAAACCAACCGTTACAAAGCGCTGAAAAAGACGGGTATACCCTACAAAACTATCGCCTGACAGACCGATTTCCGAAATAACAGGCCGGACAGCTAATATTTCAAAGAATATACCGCCCACCAGGATTACAACTGCCAAATAAAGCAGCCCTTTATCAACCACCTGACCAGGCTGGACGTCCGGTTCACTGCCAGATATCCGAAGTTGAGATGCGGTGTTGGAGGTCACAGCGCCAATATAAATTGGGAAAGCCCCGCCTGTCAAATGCCCGTCCGAACGCGAGATAACCTTCCAGGTAACCAGGTAGGCGCCATCTTTTAGCGGTGGTAGGGTATTTGATAGGTGTGTAAAATCAGCCGGATCGATCTGGGTGGCGTGATCATCCACCCGCAATCCAGCCGCATTATAGACGCCAATATCGCTCAGAGAAGGCTCAACCGTTTCGCTGAAATACATATCAATGCGAAGCGGGGATGTTTTTAGATGGGCATTGGCCGCCGGGCTCGAACGGAGCAGATACGCATGAGCCGACACGCTGGCGACAGGCAGGAAAAAGGCTGTCAGCAGCAATCCCAGGATCACCAGGCGCAATATTTTTAAGAATTTCGCCATCGCCATGCTTTTTAATCCCAACTTTTTCAAATTTCACCCATCCAACTCTGAGCCATTTATACTCTTTTCTGAAAGCTTGACAAGGTTCTTGAAGTGAGATTTACCCTGAAAGGGCAACTCATGATTGACAATTGCATGCGAGCATTATACAATCTTTAGTATAACGATAATATTTATCATATAATATAACACTATCCGGAAATCTGTTCAGGGATTTGATAAATGAAACCTGCTCCTCAGTCACTTTTTTCGGTAGAAAACCCGACCGCATTGGTTGCAAATGAAACGAGCCAGGCGCAAATACAAGCTGCCCAGGAGATCATACCGGGTATGCGGTTAGTTGAACGTTTGATCGGGTCAGAAATTGCCCTTTTGCGGGCCAGCGGGGTGCCAGTTGGTGAGGATGAATACCGCGGGCTATACCTTTCTGAAACCGATGTAGACCGGCTTTTAGCGGTGAACAGAGGTTCAACTGAAATCGAAACAGCCATGGGTGCCACACGGACGGAGTTGTTTGAATATTGTCAGATGGCAGGTGGGCGGTTGGGTCAGCTCGTAAAAATGGCCGGGTTGCAGCCATTCGAAACAGCCTGCCTGCTGCTATGCCTGGCCCCCGAGCTGGACTTGCGTTTCGAGCGTTTGTTTGCTTATCTGCAAGATGACGTCACCAAGACTCGCCCACGGGTAGAACTGGCCCAGCGCCTTTTTGTCCCGGTAGAACAGCGCCTGACAGCTCAACGGATATTCTCAGCCGATTACGCAATTCTTCGCCACCATCTGCTGACGCTACAGGGCGAACCCGGACGATCCTATACTCCTTTGCTTGCTCAATTGTTAACCCCGGACCAGACCATTCTGGCCTATTTATTGGGTGAGGACAGCCTTGACCCCCGATTAACACCCTACGCAGAATTTGTCCAATACGGAGCATATCCAGGGCGTCCGCCACTTCCAGAAGTATTGGCGACTCAGGCACGCGCTTTGTCAGAATTGCAGCTATCCTCTTTACCCGTGCCGGCCATTCTGGTATGCGGTACGGATAGCTTGGCGCGTCGCACATTGGCAGAAATGCTCTCCCAAGAGTGGCAGCTCGCTATGCTGGTCGTTGATTTTCAACCGCTGGCAGCCGCCCTCGGAGCAGAGTTGGCCCTGGCATTAATAGGTCGCCAGGCCGCCCTGAGACAGGCGACTATATATCTGGATAGGATTGATGAGACAACCTCACCCGAACTGCTTTTTACACCTCAAAAATTTTGCGGGCCCAGTTGTGCTCCGCTTACAATCATCAGCGTCAACAAGCCCTTCGCCTGGAGCGGTCTCAGCCTGGAACTTCCTGAGCCGGGTTTTCAGGTAAGGCGGGCTGCCTGGCGTACCTTTCTAAAAAAGGAAGCAGACTCATTTGCCTCGACCAACCTGGATGGTCTTTCCGGAAAATTTCGCCTGACCACCGCCCAGATTGAATCAGCCGTACAGTCTGCCCGCAGCCGGGCGTTGGTACGCAACCCGGGCCAGCACATCCCGGCCTGGAAGACCTGTACACTACTGCTCGCCAAGAATCTACCCCTATCTTGAGCGACCTGGCTCGCAAGATTAACCCACACTACACCTGGTCTGACATTATTCTGCCCGAAGATCCGTTCAACCGGTTGCATGAAATGGCCGCACAGGTTGAGAACCGCCACATCGTCTATGAAGAATGGGGATTCGGCAAACAACAGGCGCTTGGTAAAGGTACTGTGGCTCTTTTTACTGGCAGTCCTGGAACCGGTAAAACCATGGCTGCTGATATTTTGGCAGGCACGCTGGGTCTCGACCTTTACCGCATTGATCTTTCAGGCGTGGTCAGCAAATACATCGGCGAGACCGAAAAAAATCTAAGCCGAATCTTCGAAGAGGCGCAGAGCTCCAACTCTATTCTCTTTTTCGATGAAGCAGACGCTCTGTTTGGCCGGCGCTCGGAAGTACACGACGCACACGACCGCTACGCCAATATTGAGGTGGCTTATCTGCTGCAAAAGATCGAAGAATATGAAGGTGTGGTCATTCTGGCGACCAACCTGCGAAACAACCTGGATGAAGCCTTTATCCGCCGCATGCATTTCGTAATCGACTTCCCCCTGCCTGATGAGGATCACCGCCTGTGCATCTGGCAAAGCTGTATACCAGCAGACATGCCATTGGCAAAAGATGTGGAGTTGGCGCGGCTGGCGCACCGTTTCAAATTAAGCGGTGGGAATATCCGTAACGTGGTGCTTTCAGCGGCCTTTCTGGCGGCGGCCGATGGCCGGGTGGTTCGTATGAAGCACTTCAGCCAAGCGATTCGCCGCGAATTCCAAAAAATCGGCCGGCTGGTACCGGAGGATTTGGGTGCCTAACCCAGAACAGGACGATTGATGAGCAAGCTTAACAACGAAGCAATCGAAAAGATAAAAGAAAAACCTGCCAGATTAGAAGCTGTCGCCCCTGAAACGGAAGATCTCCAGGCGCTGGATTTGCCAGCTCCCTTGCAAAAGACAATCATCAGCTCTACAGCCAGCCCGGATGATCCTGCCGCCAATCAAGCCCGCTTTTTAGCCGATGCCCGCTTGAGTACAAGGCATGAAGCGGGTTTGCGCCAGCGTTTTATCGGATCGCTACAACAACGTTTTGGCAACCGGCATGTTCAACGCATCCTGGCCGAGCGTAACAAGCTGGACTTGCAACGGCAGGGTACTGATGGCAGCCTGCAGGCTGGCCAACAATCTACCGCCGAAATCGCCCATCAACGCGGTGGTGGCGTGCCCCTACCCTCCGCCCTACAAAATCAGATGGAAAGCACTTTCGGTGCAGATTTCAGTCAGGTACGCCTGCACACCGGGCCGGAGGCGCAAGCGCTTAGCGAAGGCCTGGCGGCGCAGGCCTTTACCAGTGGTTCAGATATCTGGCTGGCTAGTGCCAACGACGTCAACAATGCCAGCCTGCTGGCGCATGAGTTGACCCATGTAATTCAGCAAAGCGGTCAACCCGTTCCAGGTGGCCAACCTCTGCAAGTCAGCGAACCGGGAGATGCCTCTGAACAACAGGCCGAACAGATTGCCAGTGAGTTGAATGATTCACTACGCTCCGGGGATCTTCAAAGGCAGGCTGCTGAGATCGGACGATCAGCAATGGATATCCAGCGCCAGGATGATCAGAACCCCAACCCGGCTACCACCACAACCTCAACCACGACCACAAACGCACCCACCACTTCTCCTGGGCAGCCGACCACGCTGCAATTGGCCGGTACTAACATCGATACCTGTGGTACTTTTCTTTTGTATACCTTTCAACGGCTGGTAGATATGAGTACTGAACTGCAAGACGTCGACCAGAACGCTGAAGTACGCACGCGCGCAAACGCCTGGATCGAAAGCACTAATAAAATGCAAGATACTCTCAGAGCAAAAGCCGCTGATCCAATCGATGCAGTTACCGCCGGGATTGCCAATTGGTGGTACCAACAGTTCGAGGATTTGCGCCGTGATATCCGCTCCTACAAAGCGATTCTGATTGAAGACGCCTTTGTGCTCACACAAGCACAGCTGGCCGAAGCAAAGGCCAAAGTTGATGCAGCTCAACCCTTCCTGGAAGATGCCATGCGGGCAGCTTTTCTAAAAGGAAATACGGATGCTATCGCCGATGTTGCCAACTATACTGGCACGGTCACAGATATCGGCATGGGTATCAGCGAGTTATCGCGCATGATCGCCGAGGGTGTCGCTTCGGCCAAGGGCGGAACAATCCCGGAGGCCTCAAAATATGTGGGCTGGCTGAACAATGCCAACAAAGTGCTGGCAGGCATAAACGCCCTGTATATTCTATCCAGCGTGCAGGGGCCTACCGAGATCGCCACAGCTTCCAATGCCATCTCTGGAGCAGCCGGGTTTTTCAGTGCCGGTGCAACCCTACTAAATGTAGCGCCACATATTGGCCTGTACGCTGATCTTTACCTCGTACCTCTGACTATCGCAATCATGGATAAGGTCAACGCCTTTCTGACCAGCCATTTGCACCAGTTCAATATTCTTGATATTGCCACGGGACAATACCCGGCTAACCTGGATGCCGAACCGGGAGGAAAACCCATGTTTGATTTCATGGTAGTGGTGATGCACGCCGAGGATGAAAGCGGAGTTCCACACCCTATCCCGGCGGAAGTTAATAAATACTTCATGAGCCAGCGCGAGCAAATGAACGCCGGCGCAAAAGAAGAGATGCCCACCACCGGTTGGTGGTTCTGGCGTAAAGCCGAGGAAACCAAAATCGAAAGCTGGGTTTTCGAACACCGCCACAATTTATGGGCAATGTTTTACGGAAGCCTGGACGTGCCTACCCTGGACATCCTGAACAAAGCGCCGCAGAAATAGGATTTTATTCTTCATCCTCAGGAGGCAGCATTTCCCCACCGCCCAAATAGGCCAGGTCGACCGCCGAGCGACTGATGGTCTGGTAGACTTCGCCGAGCAGTTCGTTGAGCGGTAGGATCGTGGTGAAAACCGGCTCACCCAGGCGTTTAAGGATAGGAAGGTCGATGCTGGGCTTGCGCACGTTGACGGCGAAACTTTCTAATGGAACTGCCGGCTCCCAAAAACCCGCCAGGGTTT
>DATFYI010000117.1:0-29816 GCA_035315125.1 Anaerolineaceae bacterium
CAGCGTTATATTTTTTAGCAATTGTAAAAATTCGATCGGCCTTGGCCCGCCCACTTTCAAGATTGGTGGAGTTTATCAGGCAACGGCCGGGAGCATTTTTCAAGGCTGTTTCGATCACATCCGGCTCAGTCGAGTCGATGATTAAAGGAACATTTGCTGTGGGAACGAGGGTCTTTATTACCCGGCGCATGGTCTCGTTTTCATCGGTGCGTTCTGTCAGGGCTACACAAACATCCAAGCCGTGGGCGCCGCTTTCGACCTGTTGGTTAGCGATATTCAAGATACTTTCATAATCATCAGCCAGGATGAGTTGTTTGAATTTTTTGCTGCCCTGTGTGTTCAATCGCTCGCCAATCAAGAAAGGCGGCGGGTCTTGTTGCATTGCTTGGGGCTGGATGGCGGATGCCAGGCGGGGAATATTCAAAATGGGTCGAGAGGATTGAGGTCTGCCTCCCAGTTTTTCAACAATTAATTTCAAATGTGCTGGTGTTGTCCCACAGCATCCGCCGACGATATTGAGGTTATATTTGTTGACATACTCAAACAAAGTCTCGGCGAACGGAGCCGGTTCCATAGGGTAGACTGCCTGACCATCGACATTGAGCGGCAGCCCGGCATTCGGTATACAGGAAATCGGAAGTGAGGACTGCTGGCCCAGATAGCGGATTGATTCGCGCATGTGTTCAGGTCCGGTTGAGCAATTCAAACCAATCGCATCAATGCCCATTCCTTCCAGGATTGACAGCACGGCTCCGATATCCGTTCCCAATAACATGCGGCCGGTAGTATCCATGGTTACCTGGGCCTGCACAGGCAGGTTTTGACCGGTTTCTGAAAAAGCCTGGTAAATGCCGTTAATGGCGGCTTTTACTTCCAAGATGTCCTGCGAGGTCTCGATAAGCAACAGGTCAACCCCGCCTTCAATCAAACCGCGAGCCTGTTCACGGAAAATATCGGCCAATTGGTCAAAGTTAATATTAGAAAGCTCCGGATCATTCATGGAAGGAAGTTTACCGGAAGGCCCGATCGATCCAGCTACCAAACGTGACTGGCCTGTCCGGCTGTACTCATCCGCTAACCGGCGCGCCAGCCCAGCCGCAGTCCGGTTGATTTTTAAAACCTGATCTTGTAATCCATATTCGCCCAAGGTAAGCCGGTTGGCCCGGAAGGAATTGGTCTCGATCACATCAACTCCAACTTCAAGGAACGAGCGGTGGATTTCCTCGACAGCCTGCGGATAGCTGAGCACAAGGGCATCGTTGCAGCCGTTCAGACGCTCACCGCCGAATTGTGCGGGAGTCAGATTCATTTTTTGCAGGTTAGTGCCCATCGCGCCATCAAAAATAACCACGCGTTGTTCTAATAGATCCAAATAACGACGATTCGAATAAGTGCGTTTCATGTGGGCCTCCGATCCTACAAAAAAACCTCTCTAATTGAGAGGTCGCCTTAGAGCCAATCTCTCATCTTTCAGAAACCCATTTCTGGGAAATTCTGCCGGAATTGGCACCTGCTGAAACATAGCGGTTGCCGAGGTTTCTCGGGGCCGGTCCCTCCACCTCTCTCGATGAGTAGCCAGGTCAATCACCTGACTCATTCAATTGTTGTCAAATTCTATCACAAACATAGCGAGTATTCAACACAAATACAACCATAATAGTGAATATAAAATTGCTAAACGGATCATCTTTAAGATCTTTCATAGTTATTAATCTGTTATATAATCATCAACAATAATTCGATGGAAACACAAAAATCCGCTCCCTTTTATTCAATACTTATTACCAGCCTGATCCTGGCTTTAATCGGTTGGGTAGGGCTGGCGTTTTTGCTTCTTAATACTTTGCCAACACTTGGCCCGCGCTGGTTATTCTTTTTCTTGTTTATGCTGGCTTTGAGTGGGACAGTTTTACCGCTGGTGTATTTTTTTAACCTGCGTTTCCCCAGCACCCCTCCTGCCGGCGGTGCGGTGCTTGTCCGGCAAGCCATGTGGGTCGGGATTTATGGGGACTTGATTGCCTGGTTGATGATGGGCCGTGTGTTTGACACGGCTCGGGCGGTTTTTCTGGCAATCGGTTTTATCATCATTGAAATCTTGCTGAGGATGAGTGAACAAAGCCACTGGAAGCCAAAGGATTAATCCCGTGAATGACCTGCGTGCTTTGCCTTCAGTCGATCAATTGATGCAAACCCGACAGGCGGCAGAATTAGTCGCGGTATATGGCCGCCCTTTAACACTGGAAGCTATCCGCACGACCCTGGATGAGCTGCGCCAGGATTACAAAGAGGAAAATACCATCCCGCTTCGACCCGGAATTCTCAATCTCGTCCAGGCACGTTTGCAGGACTGGCTTAAACCTACCCTGGTCCCGGTTATCAACGCCACCGGGGTGATCTTACATACCAATCTAGGACGGGCTCCGCTCAGCCGAGGGGCTATCCAGGCCTTGCAAAACCTGAGCGGAAGCTACAGTACGTTGGAATATGATCTGGAAAGCGGAAGCCGTGGTAGTCGCTCGATGCATGTCGAAAAATTATTAACCCGTCTGACAGGCGCAGAGGCTGCACTGGTAGTTACAAACAATGCTGCGGCTGTTTTACTGGCATTAGCAGCCCTGGCACGCCGCCATCGAGTGATTATTTCACGTTCTCAACTGGTCGAAATTGGCGGAGGTTTCCGCGTACCTGAGGTTATGAGCCAATCAGGCGCCCATCTGATTGAGGTTGGCGCCACCAATCAGACTCATATCGAAGATTATGAACAGGCTTTGCAGGAGCCGGCCGCCTTAGTGATGCACGCACACCAATCCAATTTTAAAATCATTGGTTTTACCAGCGAACCCAGTTTAAAAGAGTTGGTTGGACTGGCCAACAGATTTGGTGTACCTGTTTTGGATGATTTGGGCTCAGGAGCACTATTGGATACGGCTCGCTTTGGATTAGCTCACGAGCCGACCGTGCAAGAGTCGCTCTCGGCTGGAGTGGATCTGGTTTGTTTCTCAGGAGATAAGCTGCTGGGAGGTCCCCAGGCCGGCATTTTGGCCGGTAAAGCTGATTTGATTTGTAAAATCAAAAAACACCCGCTCGCCAGGGCCGTTCGGGCAGATAAGTTGTGTTTGGCGGCCCTTTCTGCAACTCTGCTGCATTATATTAAAGATGAAGCCGAACGCGAAGTACCGGTCTGGCAAATGATTTCCAAAACGCCCGAACAACTTCAGGCGCACGCGCATCACTGGGTTGAAATTCTTCAGCAAGGCACAGTAATTGCCGGGCAATCGACCATCGGCGGTGGTAGTTTGCCACAGGAAACCCAGCCTACTTATTTAATTGCCTTGCAGGTACACCAACCCAACCAATTATTAAAATTGCTTCGCTCGATGAAACCGCCAATCATTGCTCGAATTGAAAACGAACAGGTGGTGTTCGATCCTCGCACAGTGTTGATTGAGCAAGAAGGGGCGTTTCTAGTTGGGTTACAGAATGCCCTGGGACGGAAAATATAATATTATTCGCTTTTAATTAGAAAGAAGAAGAAGAAAGTTATGAAAAGTGATCTTGATACATTCATGGCAGCCGATAATCTGAATGCGCTGCTGATAACTGGCGCCGGCATGCATAATCCGGCAATGGTTTACCTGACCGGAGGAGCTCATCTAACCCAGGCGGATTTGATTGTGAAAAAGGGTCAGAAACCGGTTCTGTTTCATGGAGCGATGGAACGAGATGAGGCAGCTAAAAGCGGGCTGCCAACGCGCACTTATTCCAATTATCCGTACGGCGAGTTGCTCAAGACAGCGAATGGAGATCCATATTTAGCGCGAGCTTTGCGATATCAACGAATGTTCAATGATGTCGGAGTTACCAGCGGGAAAGTGGCGCTCTATGGGCGTGTTGATATCGGTCAGGGATTTGCCATAATATCTGCCCTGCAAAAACTGATGCCAGAGATCGAATTTCTCGGCGGTGCGAATGATGATGTATTGTTTAATGCCAGGTACACCAAAGATGCGGTTGAAATCGAACGAATCCGCCAAATGGGCAAAGTGACAACCGAGGTAGTCGGTTTAACAGCAGATTTTCTATCCAGCCAGCCCATCAAGGAGAGCAGATTGTGCCGCCCGGACGGTCAGCCCTGGACAATCGGGGACGTAAAAAAAAGGATAAACCTGTGGCTGGCAGAACGGGGCGCAGAAAACCCTGAAGATACGATTTTTGCAATCGGACACGATTCTGGGGTACCCCACAGCAGCGGCAACCCAGCCGATATTCTCCAGCTAGGCCAGACGATTGTATTTGATATTTACCCTTGCGAAATGGGGGGCGGATATTTTTATGACTTCACTCGCACCTGGTGTTTGGGCTTTGCACCGGATGAAGCTCAGAAATTATACGATCAGGTACGGTCAGTTTACCAGCAGTTGGTTAAAGAATTGAAAGTCAATGCCCCCTTTAAAAATTACCAGCAACTGACGTGTGAATTATTCGAAAGTGTGGGACATCCTACAATTTTGAGTAGTCCGGATACAGAAGTGGGTTATGTACATAGCATTGGCCATGGGGTCGGTTTGAATATTCACGAGCGGCCCTTCAGTGGCAGTGACTCTTCTGATAAAGACATTCTTTCACCTGGTACGGTTATAACCATCGAGCCTGGATTGTATTATCCTGAACAAGGAATGGGGGTACGTCTGGAGGACACTTATTGGGTTAACCCTGAAGGAAAAATAGAAATTCTGGCTGATTTTCCAATGGATCTGGTTTTACCTGTCAGAATTTGATGTTCAATCATCCAAAAAAAAATGTGATATAAAAGTAATCATGTCGAATACTCAAATGCATTTCACGTTTTCATCAGCCCGCATCCTGGGGATCGAAACATCCTGCGATGAGACTGCTGCGGCCGTGATAGAAAATGGCCGCACGATACTATCCAGCGTGGTAGCTTCGCAGATCGATCTGCATGCCCAATATGGCGGCGTTTTTCCTGAAGTTGCTTCTCGACAGCATATTCTAACGATTTACTCGATCATAGATCAGGCATTACAACAAGCTCACCTGGATCTTGGAAACCTGGATGCGATTGCAGTCACGCGCGGCCCGGGCCTGGCAGGTTCGTTGGTGGTTGGGATGAACGCTGCCAAGGGATTAGCTCTGGCCAGCAATTTACCGCTGATCGGTGTTAATCACCTGGAAGGTCACATTTATTCATCGTGGTTAGAGTCCGACGATGAGGAAGTTCCTGCTCCAAGCTTCCCGCTCCTGGCGCTTTTAGTATCGGGTGGGCATTCTGAACTCAATTTGATGACGGATCATCTCACCTATAAGAGATTGGGCAGTACCCTGGATGATGCCGCTGGCGAGGCGTTTGATAAGGTGGCACGCTTGTTGGGTTTGCCTTACCCGGGTGGACCCTCCATCCAACGGGCGGCTGCCAGCGGTAATCCGACTGCATTTACATTCCCGCGCGCCAGACTTGAGGGCAGTTGGAATTTTTCGTTCAGCGGTTTAAAAACTGCCGTCTTAAGGGTTGTACGCAAGATTGAAGGTGAAAATCGCCCAATTCCCATTGAGGATCTGGCGGCAAGCTTCCAGGCAGCCGTTGTGGATGTGCTATTGAGTAAAACGATGCAAGCTGCGCGTACTTTTCATGCGCGCGAAATCCTGGTAGCCGGTGGGGTTTCTGCAAACAAAGCTTTACGGCAGGCCTTTTTGAGCCAAAATGAATTCCCGGTCCATATTCCACCCCTTTCGTTGTGTACAGATAACGCCGCTATGATCGGATCGGCTGGATATTTCCGCTTTGAAAAAGGATTGGTAGATCCACTGGATCTGGATGTGTTGCCAAACTGGCCTTTATCCTGATGAATAAGAACTGACTACCACCTTTGAAACACGTTTTATCACGATTGGTAACGATGGAGTTGAGCAATGGAGGCAAAGGTTACCTGGCAAGGCAATCTAACTTTTGAGGGAACGGCGGATAGTGGGTATAAAGTTCCCTTAGGAACTGAGCCGGAAGTGGGTGGCAACAATGATGGCTTTAAACCGATGGAGTTACTTCTGACGGGGTTAGCGGGCTGTACCGCCATGGATGTCATTTCAATTCTAAAAAAGAAGAAACAGGATGTAACTGATTTTGAAGTAAAGGCCCATGCAGATCGCGCCAGCGAACAACCGCGTGTTTTTACACATATTATGATCGAATATATTGTTACCGGTCATCATGTTGATCCGGTTGCAGTGGACAGGGCGATTGAATTATCTGAGTCCAAATACTGTCCGGCTCAGGCTATGCTAAAAAAAGCTGTCACGATCGAGCATAAAGCGACTATTCTGGAAGCAACTGAATAAAGCGAGTAGTATTTCGTTTAAGTGCTACTTTCTTTCTCCGCATTTAAAACTCGAACCATTCAATTTTCGTTTAATTTCCAGAAGCATCATTTAACTGAGCCAAATCTGGCTTGTTGACTTCATTTGCCAGATCTGCCTCGACCTGGCTTGGTTTATCAGAGCAAGTACAGGCCCGCACGACCTGGCTATACCGCACCAGGTTGCCCTGATAGGGAGTGCCATCGCTTTGAGCAATCCAGCCTTCCAAATTTAGCGCCAACGCACCGGAAGCTGAAATCCATTCACCATTGTATAAACGGGCAATATGAACATGCGCTCCGGTTGCTTCACCCCCTTCGCAGGATGGGTGTCCAACCGGGTCACCGAGCTTTAAACGCTGGCCAACTTTAGCGCTGCCATCGGTTGCGATGTGCAGGTAAAGCAATACCCAACCTGTACGTATATCTCCATCTCCATCCAGATCGAGTTCTACCAAACCGGTATCAGTGCGAGCAACCACACCATCGGCCATAGCTCGTGCCCAAAGTGGACTGGGAGCGCAACTGGTAACATTAGAGGGCGGGGCTAAATCAATTGCTGCAAAAGGTAGTCCGGTGCCCCAACCAGTATGCGGGGCGCCCGTAAAAGCCCAAAATTGCCCTGGCAAGAAGGGAAAATTGAGTGGAGGCTGTTGCAAACTTCCGGGAATATGCGGCTTAACATTTACCCAGGGATTACCAAATAACTGCTGGTAGGTATTTGCAAAGCCCTGGCCCTGGGTTGCCTTCGTGTAGTCATCAGTACTCATGGTTTGCGCAAAATAATATTGTAATGCCACTGAAGCTGCATTTTGCCACGGATCTGGACGTTCCAGGCTTCCATCGATATGATCGAAAGAGGTTAGAATGCCTGTTCTCCAGCCATAATAGCCGTTATTGAGCGTATTGACTGCCCAAAGGATCTGGTTATACAGGCCTTGATGCATCGTATCGTCATATCCCAAAATGTAGGGATTGTCCCGGTTTGGATTGGTCGGTTGGCTGAGTGCTCCAGCCTGAAACTCCAGGATGGCCAAAATGAGGCGCGGACTGATGCTGTAGTTGTTTGCTACATGTTGGACCAACTCTCCACCGTTCATTAATATTCCGCCATCGGCAGCCTCTTGATCGTTCTTCAGCCAGCCCGGTTGTGAGTTTACAAACTGGACGGTATTAAAACCAACCTGTTCCGGACCGTTTACAAAAAGGCTGTCCGGAATAATCTGATACGGGGTCCCCCATAAAGGCTGGTAATAAATGGGTATCTTCATTGGCATGCCTGGCGGTAGTGTGGTTACATTGGCCGGGATAATTGGATTGTTAGACATGATTTCATCAGTTTTTGTATTGAAATGGGCAGCCAGAGCCGGGATTGTGTCACCATCCTGAGCAATATAATCAACCAATTGGCCGGGTTGGTAGCGGGGACGAGTTGGCAAGGGGGTAGGCCCAGTAACGCCATTTGTTGGAGTAACCTGAGGAATAGCTGAATCAGACCCATCGATCGATGCAGGCTCTACTGTACAGGCTGAGACAAGTTGAGCCATCAAGGCGAATAGCAACAGGATTGTTGAAACGGGCGTGAATATTTTTATGGATAAATTTTTTCTAAGGTACCGTGTTTTTGATATACGAATAAGTTTTACCATTATTGTTCCACTTCTAATTTCAATTATCATTTTTGGGACGTCTGACCAGCGTCTCGGAAGATCCACATGGACATGCGATTGCAATCTGATTTCCATTCGTTAAGCTACCAACATAAGGTGCATTGCCTGCATGCGCTACCCAACCGCTTAGAACCGTTGGCAGTGGTCCCCCAGCCGCGATCCATTCACCATTGTATTTTCGTGCAATGTGTACATGTGTACCGGTGGCCTCACCACCCTCACAAGAAGGATGCCCGATGTGATCGTTGGTTGAGACCCAGGTACCGGCCTGGATCTGGTCTTTTGGAGATATATGTAGATACATTATATTCCAGCCGGTTTGTTCGTAACCATCACCGTCCAGGTCCTCAATAACTACTCCATCGGTTGAGCGCACAATCAAACCTGCCGCTACGGCTGTAACCCATTCACTACTGGCAACACAACCCGATTGAGATGACATTGGAGCAAAATCCAATGCTGCCCAGGCGCCGCCGATATCCCATGCGTAATGCGGACCGCCGGTTAGACTCCAGGTATGTCCGGGTTCAAAAGGAAGCTCCAGTTTCGGCTGGGTCAGGTTTTGCGGATAGAGGGGTTCAACGGTCTCGGCCCGCATCCAGGGATCTCCAAATAGGGCTTTGTGTTTGACCGGAAAGCTCTCTGTGCCATAGACCTTCGTTCCCCAATGAGCCTGGTCGTAGAGTTTTGAGAATAAGTATAGTATGGCTACCGTACCGGCATTTAAAGATGGGTCCAGGCGCAATTGACTGTTATCTGTAAATTCAAGCTCAGTTAAATGTCCCTCTCTCCAACCATAGTATCCGTCCGAAAGCTGGTTAACTGCCCAACTCAGCTGGGCATAGAGGCCCTTCGAGTTAAAATCGATATACCCTATCGGGTAATCTGTTTCCGCTAGGTTTGAAGGATGGCCGAATACCCACTGGCTTTGGTATTCCAGTAGGGCTAACAGAAGTCGAGGGTTAACCGAATTTTCAATGGCTACCCTCTGGACCACTTCGGCTCCGGTGTACCAACCATCTTTTAGATATTGCTTATAGGTGCTTAGCATTCCCCCGGCGGTTTGTACGAATTTTTTTACATCAAAGTCTACGGCAGAGGGAGAATAAACGATCTCGCTATCCGGCATCAACTTATCCGAGGGGGTTGTTTCACCCAGACGGGATGGAATAACAAGAAGCTGGTTTGGTTGTAACAGCCCTTCCGCAGGGATGTTGTCGGGAGAAGAGATTTCTTTCGGTTGCACACCAAATCGTATGGCAAGTACATCCAGGGTATCTCCAGCCTGGGTATAGTATAGTATTGGTGGTATTTTTGTCCCGGTTTGTGCAGTAACTGTTGGATTATTGTTCTCAACACCAGAAGTGGATAGCTCGGTTGGATTTGAAGGTGCAACTGTCGCGGTGATATCAGTTTGATAAGCTGTTACCTGTGGGTCTGGTTCCAGGGTTGCCGATTCATTCGGATCGGGTATTGGGGTATTAATTCCAAGTGACTGAGTTGGATTGATTGCTGACGGGCTCAAATTGAGTAAGGAGCACGCTAAAACTGAGAATACCCATGTACAAAGTATCAGGAAAGTCGTGAACCTTTTACCGCTGAATTTGGTTTTCGGCTCTACGACTATTCCAGGCTTCAACAGTTTCATTATTTAACCTCAGATAACCATCGTATTCAATGCCAGTCCCCTCAGATACCCACCCATCCAGTACAAACGGTAATGGGCCGTCAGCAGGAATCCATTCTCCATTATACCGCCTCGCAAGATGAACATGGGTTCCTGTCGCCACACCACCTTCGCAGGAGGGGTGCCCGATGCGATCGCCGGCATGCAAATAGCTTCCCGAAGGTACACGGTCACGGGTTTCGATATGCATATATAGGATTGTCCAACCGGTCTGTTCGAATCCATCGCCATCCAAATCCTGCACAACCGCGCCATTTCCAGAGCGAACAATCAGGCCATCTGTTGAGGCCACTACCCATTCGTCACTTTGAACGCAGCCTAAGGCATCTCCTGGGGGCGCAAAATCCAGGGCGGCCCAGGCAGAACCCTCGTCCCAACCCGGATGTGGCCCTCCAGTAAACGACCAAATCTTGCCCTTTTCGAAGGGCAATTGAAGGGTAGGTTGAGTTAGATTTGGCGGTATCAGCGGGTCGATGGTGTAATCGAAGGGGTAACCGAACAAATCCTGGTATGTTTTGATAAAACCATCCGCCGAGACGGAGGTCAGCCAATCGGAATGGTCAAAAAGTTGGCCCATCAGATTTTGAACACCAGCCGTACCGGCGTTGATCGTGGCAGCAGCCGGAACCGAAGTACCATCCGCCAAAACCCAATTGGAGACTGCATTTACCTTCCAAAGGTAATAACCGCTGTTTAAATTATTTGCTGCCCAGGAAAGCTGCTTGTAAAGACCCTGATAGGCAGGGTTGATAAAAACCAAAGGGTAATTTAGTGTCTTTTCAGGGGGATTGGCATTTTGCAGCCAGCCGCTGCGGTATTCCAGGAGAGCCAACAGCAGTCGTGGGTTAACAGAATATTCCCTAGATACGCGATCGACAACCTGTACGCCGGTCATGCTCTGGCCGTCCACTTCTTCAGAATATTTACTGAGATAGCCATTTGCGCCCTGGATGAAGGATTTCAAGTCAAGACTGGCACTGGCAGGGCCAAAAACGAGCTCTGAATCAGGGATGATTTTAAAATCGGGTCCTGGCTTGGCTGGGTCAGGAGGAGGAATGACCAATTGTTGGCCTACTGAAAGTAAATCCGGGTTGGTCAGTTTATTAGCTTTCATCAGACTGGGTATGCCGATGCTGTATTGTCGTGAGATCAACCCCAATGTATCGTTTGATTGGACGACATAGTTAAGTGTTTTACTTCGAGGTGTCGGAAGGGCATGAGGCGCATCCGGAGTTGGCGAGAGAATCGGAGAGCCTGGCACACGTGTCGGCGGCAGGAATGAAAGCGGTGATGGTGTATCCTTTTGGTTTGCCGCTGATGCAAGGGCTGCTAGGGTGGGTACATCTGTGGTCGTGATTGGTTCTGATAAGGCGCAGCCAAGCAAAATAGGTATTGTTAGGAATATCACGAGCCTGCGGTGATGATTTGAGCGACCCGGTTTACCTGGCATTTAGAATTTCCTTCTTATTCAAACCGGAAGGGCATACGGCGACCACCGATAAGATGAAGATGGAGGTGATTGACTGATTGTCCAGCATCTGGACCGGTATTGATCACCAGACGGTATCCACTCAAATGGATCCCGTGTTGTTTTGCTAAGGTGTGGGCTATTAAAATTAAATGACCCAGAGTGCTTTCATGGTTGTTCTGGATACTATTGAGTGAGTCGATATGATCATTTGGAACGACCAGGATGTGGACGGGAGCAATCGGGTGTGCATCCCAGAAAGCCGTAGAAAGGTCGTCTTGATAAAGGATCTGGGCTGGAGACTTTCCGGTGATGATTTTACAAAAAATGCAATTAGGATCTTTCATTGGGTTTCAAGGATTAGGTGTAGGTATCTCGCCTGTAACGCTTTTACAGACGATATCATAATATTCTAATTCGGTTGCTTTATTCTGGCTGGCGTAGGCAGCGGCTTGTTTGCCCATATTCCGGACTTCGTCAATGTGAGCATAGGCATCGGTATCCCAATAACGGGGCAACACCATCAATGGGTCGTGAACCGGACCTTCTGGAAGATACGTCGGGTAACGAAGATCAACGTTATCGCCAAGCGGGATCCAATTATACATAATTGGACCGCGTGGATTCACTGTAAAACCTAACTGGTAGCCAGCCTGCCGAGCAACTGCTGCGGCATGCGGAGTGAAACCACCGCCCGGCCAGATGTAAGCGATGGGGGTCTTGCCAAAATGCTGTTGGATAAAAGAGATCGAGCCATACAGCTCAGAGTGAATGTAATCTTCTGAAGAGGATTCGCCAATTGGAATATTATGAACTACACCGTGAGCCTGGACATCCACCCAACCGGCTTTAATCAAGGCTGCCATCCCATCAATCAAGTCCTGAGTTGAAAGAGGAGTGCTTATCCAGGCATTGGTAACCGTCCAATGGTTTGCTTGAAGAAAAGGCAAAAAATGTGTTTGAAAATATTGGGCATAGTGGCGATCATCGACGATCAATATAACCGAGCGCGGGGGGATGGGCGCGTTGTGCTCCAAAAAATTTGCCAGTTGTAAGGTTGTAATGGACTGAAAGCCCTGACTTTTTAGATCCTGCAGTAATGCCTCAACCTGGTCGTGAGTAATCATATTGTTCTGGACAACATCCCCATCAATAATCCCGTGAAACATGATCGGCATAACAACCGTACCCGGTTGGCTATTATTCGGGTCCCAACGATCTTTCAAGTACTGGCAAACGCTGTTGATATAAGTATGTGGGTAGGCGCCTGGCATGATCAGGTTGGATTGAAAGGGTACGGGTAATGCGGATGGTGTTCGGTTGGGATCGAGAGTTGGCGGTAGAGCGGTAGCGCTGGGGGTTGGTGTGACCGGTTGGGGGGTTTTTGTTGGTACAACGATGGCGTAAGTTGCCGTCAGCAGCGCATGTTCAAAATTAAGGGTGGGATTGATGGTTGGGGTACCGGATGCAGTGGGAGTTGTTGTGCAGGCATTTAGGATCAAAATCGCAGAGATAGCAATTCCGATCGTAGATGCTCGCTTGAAGGTTAGAAAGGTTCTTAATACGGATAAAATCATTCCTGGATACCTGAAAGCATTAACTTTTAAGATCTGAAGATGTCTTGTGATTGTTGATGATAAATGGTGGGGACGATCTGGGGTATTTTACCGCTTTTGGGTATTATTAACTGATCCAGATCGTCCCATATTCATTTGAATACCTCATTTCTGAGGATCGCTTACCTTAATTGGTTTCTTCACCCCGGATGAATTTCTCAGTCATTTCGAGACAGAGGTCATCCTTAAACTGTTTGGGTGGAGTTTTCATAAAATAGGAGGCAGGCGCGATCAATGGTCCGGCAAGGCCGCGGTCCAGACCTAATTTCACGCAACGGATGGCATCAATGACCACACCAGCAGAGTTGGGCGAATCCCAGACTTCAAGTTTGGCTTCCAAGTTGAGAGGGACATTTCCAAATGTTGTGCCTTCCATCTTGATATAGCAGAACTTGCGATCGGTTAACCAGGGCACGTAATCGCTTGGCCCGACATGAATGTTGTCTGGATCCAGAGTGTACGGCAGCATACTGGTCACAGCACCAGTCTTCGAGATTTTTTTCGATTCCAAACGCTCGCGTTCCAACATATTCAGGAAGTCTGTATTTCCACCAAAATTAAGTTGATAAGTGCGATCTAATCTGACGCCGCGATCAACGAATAAGCTGGTAAGCATCCGGTGAAGAATGGTAGCGCCAACCTGGCTCTTGACATCATCGCCAATAATTGGCAAGCCGCGTTCGCGGAAACGGTTACCCCAATACTCTGTGCTGGCGATGAATACGGGAATACAGTTGACCATGCCACAGCCGGCTTCCAATATCTGTTCGACATACCATTTGGTAGCCATCTCGGAACCAACCGGCAAATAGCTAACCACCACATCCGTTTTCGTTTCCTTCAATATGCGAACGATATCGTCGGTTTTTCCGGGTGCTTTTTTGAGAATCTGAGAAAGATATTTTCCCAAACCATCATGTGTCATGCCACGATAGACCGGTACGTTCATATAGGGAACGTCAGTGAATTTATAAGTATTATTGGGATAAGCAAAAATGGCTTCTGAAAGATCCTTGCCCACCTTTGTATCTACCACATCGATACCAGCGGTGAATTCGATGTCGTGGATATGGTAGCCCCCCAGATTCACGTGCATCAGTCCGGGGACACGATCGGTCTCGGCAGCATCGCGGTAGAAGTGTACTCCCTGAATGAGAGAGGAAGCACAGTTTCCAACCCCGATAATTGCCACGCGTACTTTTTTGTCGTTACTCATTGTAAAAGCTCCTTGTCAATTTTTTTACGTATCTACGTTATTCTGAAAAAGGTGTATATGCTATAATCCATTAATCCTCATAAGGGGAGTTGTGGATTTTATGGCTGTGGATAATTCTGATTATACCCATCGTCTTGAACGTTTATTAGAAGTCTGTAAAAGCCTTAGCGCAAACCTTGATTTGGAGCCACTCTTGCAATCGATCATTGAGACAGCTTCCGAATTGACCCGCAGTGAGAGCAGCTCGATACTGGTTTATGATAAAGCTACGAACTCATTGCGGTTCGCGGCTGCTCCCTGGTATCAAAAAGAAGCGCTTAAAGCTGTTTCTATTCCGCTCGATCGGAGTATAGCTGGTCAGGTTTTTTCACAGTTGCAGCCGATGACTTTGAGCAGCTTCAACCAGAGCGAGCAGGTATTCAGGATAGTCGACCGGGAATTGAACTCTGATACGCATTCTTTATTGGCCGTACCCTTGATTTTTAAAGGGAGCGCGATTGGTGTTTTAGAGTCTATCAATAAACTCGGCAATATTGATTATACCGAGGAAGACGTGATAATTCTAGAGACGATTGCCTCTCAAGCCGCGATTGCTATCGAAAATCAGCGCTTGTTGAATGAAGCCCGCTTTGCATACCAAAAAATGATCGAGATGGATCGCATGAAAAGCGATTTTATCTCGATTGCATCCCACGAATTGCGGACCCCCCTGGGAGTTATCCTGGGTCATGCCACTTTTTTGGAGGATGCTGCAAATGAGCAGGATCGTAAAGAACTTAAGACGATTGTTAAAAGCGCCATGCATCTAAAAGATCTGATTGAGCAATTTGCCAATATGGACCAATTAGAACATGGCTTAAGCCGAATTCAGCGTGTGCGCGTAGCTATAATCCCGCTTTTACAGGAATTGGTCGATGCATATAAAGATATGGCAAAAGAGCGGAAAATTAATCTGGCTATGGAGCCTTGTAATAAAAACCTGGTGGTAGAAGGCGATGCAGGGAAAATAACCATTGTGGTAAGCAATTTGATAAAGAATGCACTCACCTTTACCAATGAACGCGGACACGTTCTGGTTAAAGCAGAAGAAGTACCTGGATATGTAAAAATCTCCGTTATGGATAATGGAATTGGTATTCCGATCGAAGAGCAGTCGAGGATTTTCGAACGTTTCTACCAGGTTGAAAATCATTTGACCCGGCGCCATGGTGGTATGGGGCTGGGTTTATCCATTGCTAAACAATTGATCGATATGCATGGGGGCAAAATATGGGTAGAAAGCATTGAAGGTAAGGGCAGCAAATTCATCTTTTTATTACCGCAAAATGCAGCCCAGGTCAGCGCTGCTCAGCGCGTTTTTTTACCCTGAACGCGTTTCTGAGTTTACCTTGCTAATTAATCTCAGGATAAGGTATAATCCCGTCATTCGGGGTGTGGCTCAGTCCGGCTAGAGCACGCGGTTCGGGACCGCGAGGTCGAGGGTTCAAATCCCTCCGCCCCGACAACGAGTTGAATGACTGCTGAAACGTCGGTGGTCATTTTTTGTTAGCAGATTAGCTATGCTATTCGATCAATGAAAGACATCAATAAGAGGTTCCAACAGGGGAAAAATGAAAATTGACTTTGCAGAACTCCGGATAATTCGCTTACGACTTTTGCACCACTTTGAGACTTCCTTTGGGGTTGAAGAAGAGCGGACCATCCCTTTATTGACACTTTACAGCCAGAGCCTTGAGGGATATTCAGAAGGCGTTATGGAAGTTTTGCCGTTATATCGGGAAGAATTCGTTGCTGGTGCGGTTTCTTTGCTGAAAGATGCTTTTCTTCCCAAAATCATTGGGGCTGATATTCAGACACCGCAAGATATCCTGGACAAGCTGGCGGTGTTCCGCGGGAACCGCATGGCAAAAGCTATGATCGAAATGGCTTTTTGGGACATTTGGTCGAAAAGCCAAAATCAACCCCTTTATCGGATGCTTGGCGGAAATCGCCAGAACATTCCTGTGGGAGTCAGCCTTGGAATCCAAAAATCATTGCAAGCTACTCGGGAGCAGGTACAAAAACATTTGGAACAAGGCTATCAACGCATAAAGCTAAAAATCAAACCCGGTTGGGATATACAAATGATCAGCTATATTCGTCAAGAATTTCCTGATGCAGTCCTGACTGTGGACGCCAATTCCAGTTATTCTCTGGCAGATATTAATCTATTACACCAACTTGACCAATATCAGCTTGACTATATAGAACAACCTCTGGCTTATGACGATATTATCGATCATGCCAGCCTGCAAAGACAATTGACAACATCGATTTGCCTGGATGAATCAATCCTTTCACGTGAAGATGCCAGGAAAGCGCTCGAAATTGGAGCCGGCAGGGTTATCAATATTAAAGTTGGTAGAGTGGGTGGCCATCAGGAAGCTCAACGTGTTCATGATGTTGCCAAATCTTTTAATGTACCGGTTTGGTGCGGGGGTATGCTTGAAAGCGGCATCGGTCGTGCCCACAATATCCACCTGGCAACATTACCAAATTTCTCCAAACCGGGTGATACCAGTTCCAGCAGTCGTTATTGGGCACAAGATATTATTAATGAGCCACTGGAAACAAAAGATGGGTTTATGCCTGTTCCCCAAGGGCTTGGGATTGGGGTGACACTTAATCGCCCCTACCTGAAGAAATTAACAGTTTTTGAGGAGACGTTCCGATCGTGACTGTGCTCCAGACAACCAAAGGGCCGGTTCAAATTCGTGAGCTATTTTCTGTTAAGGAGATGATCGCTGCTGAAAGAATTCAAAAGCAGGTATGGGGGCAAGATACAATCCCTCATCCGAAAGAATTGTTAATCCCGGTTCAACATGAAGGTGGATTGGTTGCTGGTGCCTTCAACATTCAAATGGAGCTGGTTGGGTTGATTTTTGGGTTCCCTACCAATTATCCGACAGATTTACATTCTCAATTGCTGGCTACTCTTGAGGACTGGCGGGGAGAGGGTATCGGAACCGCCTTGAAATGGTTTCAACGTGATTGGTGCCTGGAACATGGCTACAAAAATGTCCGTTGGACAGTAGATCCGCTGCGCGCCACCAATGCCGAGGTCAATATCCGCCATTTGGGTGGAATTTCTTCGATTTATTTACAAGATTATTATGGTGAAATGCTGGGAATTGACGCCGGCCTACCATCAGATCGGTTGATGGTTGAATGGCATTTAGATAGCGGGCGTGTTGTATCACGGGCCAGGCAAAAACCAGAAGACCGGGGGTTTTCGGAAACGCAAACAGCAATTGTTATTGGTGATAATGATTTTCCCAACCGAATATTATTGGATTTGTCATCACCATCCATTTTAATACGCATACCATCCAACTTTCTGGAATTGGTTAAAGGGAATTTAAAACTGGCTCTTAAATGGCGGCTTCAAACGCGCATATTATTCCAAAATTATTCCTCAAAAGGGTATTCGATTACAGAATTTAGCAAGATAAATTATCCAGCTTATTTGCTTGAAAAGAGGTTATGAATAATGATTATTGAACCAGTTATTCTCTATGGGAAGATTGTCAAATTGGTGCCTCTTCAAAAACGTCATGTTCTGGAACTGGCAGAAGCGGGCAGCGATGAGGAAATTTGGAAATATATGCCTTACGGTCCAATTGTAACTTTAGAAAAGATGAGTGATTTGATTGATCATCTCCTGACGCTCCAGGATCATAAAACCGATCTGCCCTTTGCCGTAATCTACCAAAACTCAGGCAAGGTAATTGGCATGACGCGCTTCATAGGGATTGAACCTGCCAATCGAGGGCTTGAAATTGGCGGGACGTGGTACACCCGCGATTACCAACATACTATGGTAAATACAGAGTGCAAGTTCTTGCTACTGAGGCATGCTTTCGAAGATCTAAATTGCATTCGAGTGCAATTTAAAACAGATGTGCGAAACGAACGATCGCAGAGGGCGTTGGAGCGGATTGGAGCGGTGAAAGAAGGCATATTGAGAGATCATATGATCCTGCCCGATGGAACTGTACGTTCTTCGGTTTATTACAGTATTCTTGCCGGAGAATGGATCGCAGTTAAACAGCATTTTTTATATCTGATGAGCCGCTGAAAAGGAGGATAAATCAGAAAGCAACAGGAGGATTCAATGCAATTTATCTCTAAAGATGTATTTACGCAAGCTTCGCTATCCATAAAATCTCTGCTAGTAGAATTCGTCGGGATCGAATCACCGTCCAGCAACAAAGCGGCAGTGGATCGCCTTGGGGCACGAATTACTCGGGAGCTTGTTGAATTAGATGGGAATATCGAAATTTATGAACAGGAAAAAAGAGGTAATATCGTAACAGCCCGTTGGGGGGATGGTCGGGATGGAATTCTGACTTTATGTCACATGGATACCGTTTTTGATTTAGGCACGGTGGCACAGCGGCCATTTCGAGAAGCTGATGGCAAGCTTTATGGGCCTGGCGTCCTGGATATGAAAAGCGGCATTGCAATTCTCCTGTCTGTTCTGTGTTTGTTTCGTCAGAATAATACCTGGCCAACCCGTTCGTTAACTTTGCTTTTCACATCGGATGAAGAAATTGGTAGTTTTGCGTCTCGCGAATTGATCGAAAACGAAGCCAGGAATGCTTCTGTAGTTTTTTGTCTGGAGCCCGGCCTACCTGATGGCGCCTTGAAAACATCTCGAAAAGGTGTTGGGGAAATCGATCTCTCTGTAAAAGGCGTATCCGCCCATGCCGGGGCGGATCATGAAAAAGGTCGTAATGCAATTGAGGAGATGGCCTATCACGTGCTTGTTGCCCAAAAATTGACCGACTATGACAAAGGCACCACGGTAAATGTTGGATTGATCCGGGGCGGTACTCGCACAAACGTTGTACCGGAAACAGCCAAAGCAATGATAGATTTCCGGGTAACCTCAAAAGATGAAGTCAGCCGGTTAGAAGAGTGGGTTAAAGGATTGAAGCCGGTTATTCAAGGCGTAGAAATATCAGCATCCTTTACGCTCAACCGCCCGCCCATGCCACGAGATGACCGGATGGTGCAAACATTCAAGAAAGCGCAGTCAATCGTTGAGGAGATTAGACTTAATCTGAACGAAGGCAGCACTGGTGGTGGCTCTGATGCGAACTTCGTGGCTGCCTTGGGCATTCCAGTATTGGACGGCCTGGGTGGTGTCGGGGATGGTGCTCATTCCGAGCGCGAATATATACTGAGCGATTCGCTGGCAGAGCGAGCCGCTCTGCAGGCAGCCTTGCTTTTAAATTGGTAAATTCTTCTTACGCCGATTTCTGAAATAAATAAATTGCTTGCAAAAACTCTGATCAGGCTAACCACTTCTTAATCGGTTGATGTAAAGATATTTCGGTTTATGGTAACGAAAGGTATCATTAACAAATGTTAATTGGATTAATTGAAAAATAATCCATATAATATAGATTATCAACATCCTATTAATACTAATAAATCGATGAGGTCATAAAATTGGCTACAAAAACATTCGCTTGCCCTAACTGCGGCGCTCCTTTGGATTATAACGATACAGGCGAAACAACCATGCGCTGCCCCTTCTGTGAAACTTCGATTGTTGTACCGGATGAACTGCGTACGCCGAAACCTGCGTCATTTGAGTCAGTTAATGTAATTGTCCCCACAATGCAAATGCCTGCTTCAAGATCGAAAAGTGGAGGACGATGGGTGTTGATTTTTGGTATCGTAATTGCTCTTTTTATTGTGGGGGTTACAGTAATACCCATCATCTTAGCAGTTGTCTTTACTCAGCATACAGTAAATAGCGCAGATAAGGCAGCCCAATCCTTTATGACTGCCATGCCCGCCGTCGCTGCCCAGGCAACAGATGTCCCTACTGCTGCGCCCACCCTGGCTCCAAGCCCAACTCCGGCTTATGCTCAGGCAGTGATGCACTTTGGTTCAAAAGGCATTGGACCAGGGATGCTAAACGATGCCCGCTACCTAACCATTGATGGAAACAGCATCATCTATGTCGCAGATTATCAAGGAGGGCGTATACAGGCTTTTGATGAAACTGGCAAATATCTTTCACAGTGGAAAGTAGGTGATAGCAATACTATCGTCGAGGGATTATCAGCCAATCAAAAAGGGGATATTTTTGTTTCCGCAGATGGATTTATTTATGAATACGAAGGTGCAACCGGCAAGTTTCTAATGAAATTGGCAGATCCGAACGGAGGGGAATATGGCGATCTGAATAGCACGGCTGATGGCAATCTGGCCGGGGTGTGGTATCAGGGACGCTGGGGAATGATCACATCGCTGGACGGTCACCGCGATGACCTGGTGATCTACAATACTCTAGGTAAAATTACTCTGAGAGTTCCTTCGTTTATCAGCGCTCAGACTGGTGATCTGGCACTTGATACAAATCTGGCAATTGATGGATTGGGAAATATTTATGCCTTGAGCGACTCAGTCATATACAAGTTTTCGCCGGGTGGAAAATATATTAACCGGTTTGGAAGCAGTGGCGACCAACCCGGGCAGTTTAGTTCACCCACTTCGATTGCAGTTGATGGGCAGGGTAGGGTATTTGTTAGCGATATAGATGTCATCGATATATTCACTCCGGATGGCCGATTTATGACCTCGTTTCCGACCAAGGCACCTGCGGATATGATGTCGTTTGATCAAAAAGGAGCTTTGTGGATAGTATCACGAGATCAAGTCATTAAATATGTGATCGGCAGCGGACAATAAAAAAGGGCGAGGCTTCAAACTCGCTTTTTTCATTAAAGCCCAAAATTCTTTACCGCCATTTCGCAAATCGATTTGCCAATACTGATTGAAGCGGTCGCCGCCGGGGAGGGTGCATTAAGCACGTGAACCATATGCTCGGCTTCGACGATGCGGAAATCATCCGCCAGGAAACCGTTAGGCTCGAGCGCCTGGGCGCGTACGCCAGCTCCGCTACGATGGATATCCTCCGATTTTATCTCCGGAACCATCTTCTGAAGATATTTTACAAAAGCGGCCTTGTTCAATGACCGGTAGAATTCGCCAAAACCGGTAATCCAATATTTAGCTGCCATTTGCCAGAAACCAATGTAAGTGCCGTATTGGAGCATATCTCTAATTGAAATATCGCCCAGGCGATAACCTTCTCGTTTAAAGGCTAATAATGCATTTGGCCCGATCTCGACCCCACCTTTAATCATGCGTGTAAAATGGGAACCAAGAAATGGAAACCGCGGATCGGGCACGGGGTAAAATAAGTTTTTAATAAGATGCTCGCGTTCAGGGATGACCTCATAATATTCACCCCGAAAAGGTAAGATCTGCAGCTTCGGATTTACGCCACACATACGGGCAATCCGGTCAGAATACAAACCTGCGCAGTTTATCAAATTTCGGCAATGAATTTCACCTTTTGAAGTATCAAGGACGAATTCGCCATTCGATTTATGAAATGCTGTGACACGCGCACCGGTTTGGATAGTCCCGCCAGATTCTTTTACGATGCGTCCAAACTCATCAGTCACACCGATATAATCGACTATCCCGGTTTGCGGGACGAACAAGCCGGCAATTCCGCTGCCAAAAGGCTCATATTCTTTAATTTCTTCCGGTTTCAAGCGTTTAAGACCGACCAAGCCATTGGCGGGCCCGCGTTGCTCCAGTTTATCCAATTCAGGTAACTCATTTTCTTGAGTTGCGACGATCACCTTTCCACAATTTTCATGGCGGATGCCATGCTCTTCACAGAAACTATACATAGCCAGCCTGCCATCGACGCAATTCTTGGCTTTTAAAGAGCCGGGTTTGTAGTAAATGCCAGAGTGAATCACACCGCTGTTATGGCCGGTTTGGTGGGCAGCCAGGTGGTCTTCTGCTTCAAGGATGGTCAAAGAGAGGTGTGGCTGGCCGGAAAGCTGCATTGCGGTGGCCATCCCGACAATACCACCCCCGATGATTGCAATATCGAATGGTGCAGTGCTCATTTTTGATTACTCCCTCAATCAAAGTTAGATCCAATCTGGCAATTAATAAATCTTGATCTATTTTAGATCAATTCTCTAAAAATCATATGAAATGTTAATCTATTTGTCACTATAATAAATTATGTCAGTTGTTATGATTTTTCTTGATGTTTTCTTAATGCTTTTCTTTAGTCTTTTGCCATCTTTATGACCGATTAATCCCTATAAATAATTTGGTAAATTGAATAGGACGGGAGAAAGAAAATGATTGACGTATTGTATGTTGTAATAACTCTGGCTATTTTTGGTTCGTGCTACCTCCTCGTAATTGGGTTTGATAAATTGATGGAGCATAAAAAATGAATGCTATATATATCATTGTCGGTATTATATCGATCGGTCTGCTGGTTTACTTATTCATCGCTTTATTTAATCCGGAGAAATTTGAATGACTACAGCGGGTTGGGCACAAATCATAATTTATCTGGTGATATTGATCGCTTTGGTGAAACCGCTTGGGAGCTTTATGGCGCGGGTATACCAGGGCGAGAAGACGTTTTTAGATCCGGTGGTTGGTCCACTTGAGCGTCTTATTTACCGCTTGATGCGAATCAAGCCTGAACAAGAGATGGATTGGAAAGTTTATACTTTTGCGATGCTGATATTCAGCGCAATCGGCTTAATCTTTCTATATGCGCTGCAGCGTTTGCAGGGGATATTACCGCTCAATCCACAGCAATTTGGAGCTGTCACGCCGCCGGACTTGGCGTTTAATACTGCCAGCAGCTTTGTCACAAACACCAACTGGCAAAACTATGCCGGTGAGACGACCATGAGCTTTCTGTCGCAGATGTTGGGTTTGACGGTGCAGAACTTTTTATCGGCCGCGACCGGTATGGTGATTGTGGTTGCATTGATTCGTGCTTTTGCCCGAGAAAGTGCGCATACCATTGGGAATTTTTGGGTAGATATGACTCGAACGGTCTTATATATCCTGCTGCCGCTCTCGATCATCGTTGCATTGGTGATGGTATCGCAAGGTGTGGTACAAACACTGAAACCATTTCAGGATGTTTCCGTCTTACAGGTTTCAAAAGACGCCAATGGCAACCCCATTTCAACGCAGACATTAGCCATTGGGCCGGTTGCTTCTCAGTTAGCCATTAAGCACCTGGGCACGAATGGGGGCGGATTCTTTAATGCAAATTCTGCTCATCCATTTGAGAATCCTACACCGCTTTCGGATTTGATATTGATGCTGAGTGAAACTGTTATCGCCGCTGCATTGACCTATACTTTTGGAAAGATGGTCGGGGATACCCGCCAGGGTTGGGCCATCCTGGCCGCTATGCTGGTCATCCTGGTCTTTTTAATATGGGGAAATTACGCCAGTGAGGCGGCTGGAAACCCGAAACTGAACCCACTGGGTGTGGACCAGACATCCAGTGCAATCCAGCCGGGCGGAAATATGGAAGGAAAAGAGGTCCGTTTTGGCATTCCTAATAGCTCGTTATTCTCTACCGTAACAACTGTGACATCCACAGGCGCAGTGAATTCCATGCACGACTCATATACACCTTTGGGTGGTCTGATTCTGCTGGTTGATATGATGTTGGGTGAAACCGTGCTGGGTGGGGTTGGCTCGGGGCTTTATGGGATGTTAGTCTTCGTCATTGTGGCTGTGTTCGTGGCTGGCCTGATGGTTGGGAGAACGCCCGAATACCTCGGCAAAAAAATCGAGGCTTACGAGATGAAGATGGCCTCATTTAATATCTTGATCATGCCGATCTTTGCGCTTGGTTTTACAGCCGTGGCTGTCGTTTTGAAGGTTGGCCAAAGTAGTGTACTCAATCCTCAAGCACACGGTTTCAGTGAGATTTTATACGCCTATACATCTCAAGTGAATAACAATGGCAGTGCATTTGCAGGATTAAACGGAGCTACGCCATTCTATAACATCACTGGCGCTTTTGATATGTTACTGGGTCGCTTCTGGATGGCAATCCCGATTATGGCCCTGGCCGGATCCTTGGTGCAGAAGAAGAAGGTTCCGGCTGGAGCTGGTACGCTGGAGACCCATTCATTGCTGTTTATTGTATGGTTAATCGGTGTCGTTATATTGGTTGGTGCGCTTAACTTTGTGCCAGCTTTAGCCCTTGGACCAATCGTTGAGCATCTCGCTATGATTGCCAGATAGTGCGGGTAAGCTTGAAAATGAATATTAATAAGGCAACAAAAAATGAATAAGCCAAAATATTTTCAGAGAGATTTATATAGAAGAGCAATCGGTGACTCGTTTATCAAGCTGAACCCGAGCAAGATGGTGCGGAACCCGGTTATGTTCGTTGTGGAAGTTGGAAGTGTTTTGACAACGGGTTTGTGGATCCAATCGCTTTTGGGAAAAGGTGAGGCGCCGGCCGGTTTTATTGGAGCAGTTGCAATCTGGCTATGGTTTACTGTGCTGTTTGCAAATTTCTCAGAAGCGCTGGCTGAAGGACGTGGCAAGGCCCAGGCCGAAGCGCTACGACGGACACGAAAAGAGACCCAGGCCAAAAAGTTACGCCGTGCCGGTAACAGAGAGGATTTTGAGTTGGTTCCCTCAACCCAATTAAGACAGGGGGATCTCTATGTCGTTGTAGCAGGCGATATTATCTCTGCCGATGGAGATGTAATCGAAGGGATTGCCTCGGTGGATGAAAGTGCAGTTACCGGCGAGAGCGCCCCGGTAATTCGTGAATCTGGTGGAGACCGCAGTGCAGTTACCGGTGGTACGCGCGTGCTCTCAGATTGGTTAATTATTAAAGTGTCTGCCAATCCAGGCGAGGGTTTCCTGGATCGCATGATTAGTCTGGTGGAAGGAGCCAAAAGGCAGAAAACGCCCAATGAAATTGCCCTGGATATTTTACTGGCGGCTTTTACGATTATTTTCCTGGTAGTTTGCATTACTTTGCTGCCGTATTCAATTTACAGTGTTCAGGTTACCGGCAAAGGAACGCCCATTACAATTACCGTGTTGGTTGCATTGTTGGTCTGCCTGATCCCAACGACTATTGGCGGCTTGCTTTCAGCCATTGGTATTGCCGGTATGGACCGGTTAATCCAACGCAATGTGATTGCAATGTCCGGCCGGGCTGTCGAAGCAGCCGGAGATGTAGACGTTCTGATGCTGGATAAAACCGGTACAATTACTTTAGGCAACCGGCAAGCAGTCGAATTTATTCCCGTTGGTGATACATCTCCGCGTGAATTAGCTGAGACAGCTCAACTGGCTTCCCTGGCGGACGAAACGCCCGAAGGTCGCAGTATTGTGGTCCTGGCAAAAGAAAAATACGGGTTGCGTGGCAGGACTCTCAATCCGACGGCTGAATATCCAGATGGGATGAAGTTCATACCATTTGCCGCACAGACTCGTATGAGCGGTGTAGATTTTGACCATACCAGTATCCGTAAAGGCGCGGAAGATGCCATTAATGGCTATATCCAATCTAACGGAAAGCAAGTTCCTGGCGATCTTAAAAAAATAGTAGAGAATATTGCCAACAGCGGTGGCACACCCTTGGTGGTGGCTAAGAATGGACAGGTATTAGGAGTGATCCATCTAAAAGATGTTGTGAAGGGTGGCATAAAGGAGCGTTTCTCTCAATTACGACGAATGGGTATTAAGACCGTCATGATCACCGGCGACAATCCATTAACTGCTGCTGCAATTGCCGCTGAGGCCGGTGTAGATGACTTTTTAGCACAGGCTACGCCGGAAACCAAATTGAAGCTGATCCGCCAATACCAGACCGGCGGTCGCTTGGTAGCCATGACTGGCGATGGTACGAATGACGCACCGGCGCTGGCCCAGGCGGATGTGGCGGTTGCCATGAATACTGGCACCCAGCCGGCCCGCGAGGCTGCCAATATGATTGACCTGGATAGCAATCCAACGAAATTAATTGAGATCGTGGAGATTGGCAAGCAGTTATTAATGACCCGTGGATCTTTGACGACTTTTAGTATAGCCAACGATGTGTCAAAATACTTTGCGATCATTCCGGCTGCCTTTGCTTCAACCTATCCATCGTTAGAAGCCTTGAATATTTTGCACCTGGCAACAACCCAAAGCGCAATCCTCTCGGCGGTGATCTTCAATGCATTGATCATTGTGGCATTGATACCACTGGCGCTGAGAGGTGTGCCATACAGACCGCTTAGCGCAGCCCAATTGCTGCGGAATAATATTCTCATTTATGGAATTGGTGGTCTGATTGCTCCATTCATCGGCATCAAAATAATCGATCTTATCCTGGTGGCGCTCCATCTCGTATAAGGAGAAATACTATGCGTGCACAAATAAGACCTGCATTAATCTCGTTTCTGATTTTGGCATTATTAACTGGCATCATTTATCCATTATTGATGACCGGATTAGCCCAGATTATCTTTCCCTATCAAGCAAATGGCAGTCTCATCGTTCAGGGAGGGAAAGTTGTTGGATCAACTTTAATTGGTCAGTCTTTTGATGACCCCAAATATTTTTGGGGACGTTTGTCCGCCACCAGCCCAAATCCTTATAATGCTCAGGCATCTTCAGGTTCAAATCTAGGGCCAACCAACCCGGCATTAATACAGGAAATTCAGGGCCGGATCGATGCTTTACATAAAGCAGATCCTGGCAATACTCAACCTATCCCGGTCGATCTGGTAACCTCCTCTGGCAGTGGATTGGATCCCGATATCAGTGTTGCTGCTGCAAATTATCAGGTTCCACGAGTGGCCCGTGTGCGTAGTCTGGATCCAGCAAAAGTTCAGAATCTGGTCAATCAAGTTGTTGAACCTAGACAATTTGGATTTCTGGGAGAGGCACGAGTGAATGTTTTGCAGCTCAATTTGGCTTTAGATGAGTTAAAATAGAAACATGAATGAGGACTACAAACGTCCGGATCCAGATGAGCTACTAGCGCAAATTCAAAAAGAAGAGCAGCAGCGTACCCGCGGCAAACTCAAGATATTTATGGGATATGCTGCTGGGGTAGGGAAAACATATTCTATGCTTGAGGCAGCTCATCAACGTCAAGCCGAAGGCGTTGATGTGGTAATTGCATATGTCGAGACCCACGGTCGAGCTGAAACCGAAGCTTTGATCAAAGGTCTCGAAATTATTCCGCGCAGGCAAATTGAATACCATGGGGTTGCATTGACGGAAATGGATGTCGATGCAGTTTTGGATCGCAAGCCACAACTTGCCCTGGTGGATGAATTTGCTCACACAAATGTGCCTGGATCAAGACATCTAAAACGCTACCAGGATGTGGAAGACCTTTTAGATGTCGGGATCAATGTTTATACGACGTTTAATATCCAACACCTGGAAAGTCTCAATGATATTGTCCACCAAATAACCGATATAACCGTTCGTGAAACTATTCCGGATGATGTGGTCAATAGCGCCAGTGAAATTGAATTGATCGATCTTCCCCCTGATGAACTATTGCAAAGATTAAAAGAGGGTAAGGTTTATATTCCGGAACAAGCCTCGCGGGCAGCGGAGAAGTTCTTCCGAAAAGGAAATCTGACAGCGCTACGAGAACTTAGCATGCGCCGGGCTGCAGATCGGGTTGACGATCAGATGTTGGATTACATGGAGACACGGGAGATCTCTGGTCCATGGCCTGCCAAGGAGCATTTAATGGTTTTAATCAGTTCGCATCCGTTAAGCGAGCGTTTGGTCAGGGCAGGACGGCGTCTTTCAGAGGAATTAAACGCAGATTGGGATGTAGTTTATATTGAAACGCCTGACCGGGTACGTTTTTCACCGACACATTCTGAGCGTGTCCGCAGGACCTTGCAGCTTGCTGAAGAACTTGGCGCCAAGTGTTATACAATTTCAGGCCGTTCGGTACCAGAGACGGCCATAGATTTTGCCAAAAAACATAATATTACAAAAATCATTGCTGGAAAGCCATTAAGACCGCGCTGGTCTGAAATTATTCAAGGTTCTATTGTTGATGAGATCATCCGAAAAAGCGGAAAGATTGATGTCTATATTATCAGCGATCAGCAGGGACCAATAAATAAAGGGATACCAGAAAGCTGGCGACCGCATCATGGCTTTCGCCGGTATATCGAAGGAATATTATTGGTTGCAGTTGTGACGGCCATCGCCTGGCCTCTTGAGAAGTTTATTGATCCACCAAACCTGGTGATGCTTTATCTGTTGGCAGTGGTTATTGCAGCTCTGTTTCTGGGGCGCGGTCCATCCTTGCTGGCATCTATTGTGAGTGTATTGGCCTTTGATTATTTTTTTGTAAATCCAAGATTAAGTTTTCAGGTTGCCGACACTCAATACCTGATTACTTTTATTGGTTTATTTATGGTCGGGTTGGTTGTCAGTAACCTGGCTTCTCAGGTACGGGATCAAGTTGATGCTTCACAGAGACGAGAGTCACAGATGGCAACTTTGTATTCTCTCAGTCGCGATCTGACAACCGCAGCAGAGCTGGACACGGTACTCGATACGATTGTTACGCATATCGACCAAACCTTCAGCAGAGAGGTGGTTATTTTACTCCCGGTTGGTGATCAACTCGAAGTGCGCGCCGCCAGTAAAGACTTTACCCTTGATGAAAACGAATATGCGGTGGCGATGTGGGCGTACCAGCATAACCAACCCGCCGGACGTGGAACAGCTACACTCCCTGCAGCTAACGTTCGTTACCAACCTTTAGTTACGGCGCAAGGGATTCAAGGTATTCTTGGTGTAAAACCTGGCGACCCTAGTGCTCATTTAACCACAGAGCAACGCCAGCTTTTAGATGCTTATGCCAGTCTTGCAGCCTTGGCTATAGAACGGGCCACATTAGCGGATGAAGCAAATAGCGCTCAGGTAATGCGCGCCAGTGAAAAGCTGCAAACTGCCTTGCTTAATTCAATTTCGCATAGCTTACGAACACCCCTCGCTTCAATTACCGGGGTTTTAGAAAGTTTGCATGAGGCTGATCTGGGTGGAAATAGTCAAGCCCCGTTGGATTCGGATGCACGCGCTGATTTAATCGAAACTGCCAGGGGAGAAGCCGAGCGCTTAAACCGGTTGGTCAGTAATTTACTGGATATGACGCGCCTTGAAGCTGGGGCGTTAAAAGTCAACCTGGAACCCAGTGATATTCAAGATGTTATTGGCACGGCAATCCTTCATATGGCCGATGAATTGGGCAATCATTCTATAAAAGCAAACGTTCCCGATAATTTGCCCCTGGTTTCAATCGATTTTGTATTGATCGAACAAGTTTTTATCAATTTGCTGGATAACGCGGCGAAGTATTCTGAGCCAGGTAAAGAAATAGAAATATCGGCTTGTTTGACCGAGGCTGCCATTCAAGTTGATGTTGCAGATCGCGGTATTGGAATTCCACCGGAAGATTTAACCCGCGTGTTTGATAAATTTTATCGTGTCCAGCGACTAGATGGAGCTAGCGGTACCGGTTTAGGATTATCGATCTGCAAAGGAATTATTGATGCTCATGGCGGTGTAATTTGGGCCCAAAACCGCCCGGGAGGCGGTACCATCATTTCATTCCAAATGCCATTGGATGATAATTCAAAACCGTCTACAAAGGATGTGTAATGGATCAAACAGGAGCGCGCATCCTGGTGATCGATGATGAAAGACCTATCCGCCGTCTATTAAAAACCGCCTTGACTGCACATGGTTATGTGGTTGAGGAAGCTTCGACCGGTCTGGTAGGCCTCACAGCAATTGCAAAAAATCACCCCGACCTGGTTATCCTGGATTTGGGGTTACCGGATATTGATGGTGTGGAAGTTACCAGTCGGGTTCGT